>JANQRC010000057.1 GCA_028284745.1 Flavobacteriaceae bacterium | reverse complement strand
AGAGATCTTCTTCTGAAAGCTCATCAAAAGGTGCCCATTTGGCCTCTCCAGCAATACAAACAAACGCATCGACCTGGCCAACAGCCGATAGCGTAGTTCGGATAGCATCACCATCAGAGATATCCATGGCCACATCTCCAGAGTTTCGTCCGGCAATGACCAATTCATGCTTCTTGGAGAGCCGTTCAGCTACTCTTTTGCCGATGGTTCCATGACCTCCTATCAGTAGTACTCTCATGCCTGTAAAGGTTTAATTCCTCCATATGCTGTTTGGGAATGTGACGATGCTTTCATGGCCATTTTCACCTACAGCAGCAACGCCAAAGAAGAAGTTGTCAATAATGATGCCTTCTAGCGTGAACTCATTTACGTTGCCTACATAACGGCTATGGTCCCATGTAGGTGAGGTCGTATCTCGCCAGTAGATCTTGTAGCCTTTGGCACCTTCGACCGGAGACCATTTCAACTTGGTGGAAGGCTCAACGATACCACCAATAGACAGCTCTTTGGGTGAAGCAGGTGCCCAAGCGATGCTGGCTAGGGTTATGGCGTTCACAGCAGTGAGTTTCTTGGCGTAACCAAAATTCACATGCTCAAAAGTATCTCCATAGTCGATGCCATTTTCGGTTCGAATGTCTTGGTGCTGTTGCGTGTAGTTCTCATGGGCTTCCATAATGCGAATGCCAGCAAAGCCTTCATCGTTAAAAGGACGATGATGTCCACCACGACCAAAGCGATCTAGGCGATACACCATCATCGGATTCATTTCGGGCATGTATGTTCTTGTGGTCTTGTGCACATAGCGTGCCAGTTGGCGAGAGATGCCATCTACCTCACCACCAAAGAAACGACGTGAGCGGCGTTGCTGTTCTGTTTCGGTAGGCGGAACGGGCTCTGAGAAGATCCTGAAGGTACGATTGTCGATCACGCCATCTACACCTTTGATGTTTCCGATCATGTCATTATTCAACACACCAACAATGTCCCATCCTTTTTCTTTGGCATATTTGGCGAGGCCTTTTCCTCCAAACAGACCTTGCTCTTCCCCTGAAAGCCCGACATAGATAATGCTGCTTTCAAATGTGTAGTTTGAAAGTACTCTGGCAGCCTCTATGGTCCCAGCCATACCGCTTGCATTGTCATTGGCGCCGGGAGAATCGTCAGTATGATTGTTTGGGTCTGAAACTCGACTGTCGATATCGCCACTCATGATGATGTATCGATCGGGATATTTCGTACCTCGTTGGATGGCAACCACATTGACTACCCAAACATCGTTCACGATGCGTTGATTGGTACCTTTTTCAACAAGGTCTTTTTGGTAGAACACCTCAAGGCAATTGCCACAGGCCGTCGAAATCTTGTCGAACTCTGCTTTTATCCAACGCCGCGAAGCTCCAATGCCTCGTGTGTTTGAGAGGGTGTCGCTGAGTGTGTGTCGCGTGCCAAAATCGACCAACGTCTTGATGTCTACTTTGATGCGTTCTGCAGAAACAGCATCGATGATTTCATGCAAACGGGTATCCTGTTGCGATAGTCCTGTTGCCGAAGATCCTAATAGGAATAGTATAAGCAGTTGTTTCATAGTTAGGTGTTTATTTCGCCGTATTTCTTTCCGAAGTGAAGAGCATGCCAGTAGCAGAATGGTCCGAGAGGTAAAGACCACATCGCTAAAAGCTTCTACACGACTGATGTTATGGAAGAATTTCATCTTACTCGTACAAAGGTCACTTTAGCGATCAGGCCGTTTTCAACTTCATAGACAGCAACGGCGCTTTTATGCTTGCCGTTGATGGTCAGGAATTCTTCATCGATCACTTTATTGCCTATCACTATTCGATTTTTGATCTCGCAATGCAAGTCAGGTGTGTTTTCAAAAAATCGTTGATAGCGAACCCGCATTTGCTCTTTGCCTTCCGTGGATAATTCGTTAGGAAAGTCATACAGTCGGATATCATCAGTATACGTTGCCAAAAATCCTTCAATATCTCTTGCATTGTACGTATCTAGTTGCTTTTGCACAATGGCCTCTGCATCTTCATTTTCAGAGGGATGGTTGGCAAACAGGAAGACCATGGAGTCGATCAGTCCATCATTTACTTCGTAAAAGGAAGCTCTGTGATCTTTCACACCATTGACCTGGCCCATTTCCTCGTCAATGACCTTATTGCCGATCACGATGCGCTTTGCCACTTGCATACTGGCATTTTCGTTTCTCTCATAGAGTTTTCGGTACTCATCACGAAGCTTTTCGCGACCTGTGTACAAGGTGTCAGCAGGGAAGTTGGCAACTAATACGTCTTCCGAAAAACAGTGAGCAAGATCGTCTAGGCGGCGTTGGTTAAATGAGGCAACATGCTTTTGTACAGCTTCCTCTGGTGATACCTCTGCAACAATAGCTAACATGCTACTCGTAGCATTGACTGCCAATCGAGAGATGTTCACGATGTTCTTGTCATGGAAGGTGCGGAAGACACTCCATTCTTTGTCGGTCTTTGGGTTGAATTTTAAGAGGACATTGTCTGAAGCCATGAGCAAGGTGCCATCGATAAGCCAGCAATGGTCTTCTTTTTTTGGGAGGGTTGGGGCGATTGAAGCTGTAGCCCCAGATACAGGGTCTATCGACTTTATTTCCCAGGCATCTGTTTCTTTGCTTACATAACTAACCTGTTTGGTATTCGGTATTTTGTGCAATGACCGTCCTACCTTTTTTTGCAATTTGTAGCTTCTGGGCTCGTCAATATGAGTCACCGTCAGCGATAGTGTTTCTTCATCTAGAACGGAGGAGACTAGCATGTCTTCAGAGAACCAGGTATGATAACCAACAACCAGGTCATTGACGATAGGGGTTGATTTTCTGGTCTTGAGATCATAGCTATACAGTAGTTGTTTGCCATCTTCGTCTAGGCGAATAGAAGATACTTTTCTCTGATTTGGGATCTTCATGGGCGAATATTCACTTCCCATGGGAGTATTGGTAATCCACCGAGTTTTGTTGTCTCTGATATTATAGGCAGCGATATCTGTCTGGCCGTTTCTTGTGCTGGAGAACAATACGACATTGTCATTGTAGAACGAAGGTTGATTATCGTAGCCCTCGTTGTTAGAGATGTTTCTCTTGTTGGATAGCTCGTAACCTGTATCGGTAGCTTTTAGGTCAAAAAGGTATACTTCAGTATTGGCCTGTGCGAAAAAATAGTTGGAGAATAGGAGTGTGATACAGAGTAAGAAGCTTCGCATACAGTTTTTTCTAAAGATACAAATTATGTCAGTTTCGTGCCGAGATGTTCGACAGCTTTGAGCAATTGCTGGAAATGTGTTGTTTGGGTGAATGGATTCATCACTGTAGTCCGCAAGTAGACAATACCCTTCAGTTTGGTTTGGACAATGTAGAACCGACCTGCTTCCAACAGTTGTTTCCTAATGGCCAGATTTAGTTCATTCAATGCCTGTTCGGTCATGTCTGGTCTGACAAGGCGGAAACAGACAATATTCGACTGTGGCTTTACGGCCAGTTCGAGGAATGGGTTGCGATCTATCATTGCCGCGAATTCGCTTCCAAGGTCGTATAGCCTTGTCACAAATGCATCGAAGATCTCTTCCCCATAGAACTTTAAAATACTAAACCAATGTAAGCTCATCATGGTCTTGGTGCATTCAAAGGTGCGCTTGGCCATATTATACCAGTCTTCGTCTTCAGATTCGGATTGCTCTAGTAAGTAATCAGCCTTCTGGCTAAAGGTTGCATGTGAGTCAAGGCCGTTCTTGTAGAGAAGGGCAGTGGTCAAGGTTGGCATCATCATCATTTTATGGCCATCTATGACTACAGAATCGGCTAAATCGATTCCAGCAACGGTATGCTTATATGCTGAAGAGAGTACGCCAGCACCACCATGTGCTCCATCCACATGAAACCACAGGTCGTGCTTTTGGGCAAAATGGCTCAGGGCTTCCAGGTCATCGAAAATCCCTGTGGCAGTGGTGGGAGCACTGCCCACGATGGCAAAGACATGGATTCCTTTGCTTTTCGCATCTGCTAGGTAGTTCTCTAGTTGTTCGGTGTCTAGGCTCCATTGTTGGGTCACAGGAACTTTGATGATGCCCTGTTCGCCCAATCCCATGATCTTGGCGGCACGATTCACGCAATAATGGGCTTCTTCGCTCACCATGATGCCAAGTGGTTGGTTGTTGCCATCGTCCCACGAATCCTTCACCTTCATATTTCTTGCAGTGATCAATGCAGTAAGATTGGCCAAAGTTCCTCCCGAAGTGAGAAATCCTCTTGCCTCTTTGGCGAACCCTATTTTTTCACAGAGCCAATCCGTAACGATACGCTCCATCGCTGTAGGTGCCGTGCCCATCTCGTAGACTGCCATGCCGTTGTTCAATAAGCCACCTATTAAATTTGATAGTGCCCCTATCGGAATGCTGGGACTCACCTGGTGACCCATATAGCGTGGATGATGAATGTGCGTGGTACTCTGCAAGACTTTTAAAAAAAGCTGCTCTGCGCTACCATGGTTTAAAAAGCTTTGCCAATTCTGGAGTGCTTCACCAGGAAGTTCCCAATCAATGACCTTGTTGTTCTTCTCTTGAAGTGTGTTTTTCAAATGGTCGGTCATGAGCTCAATGAGCTGATGCCCACGCTTTCTGAAATCCTCAGAATTATAGGCGGCTTCGAGAAGGTCTTTATTCATCTTACTAAAATAAGGAGAAGCCAGCGTGTCTACAACGAAAAACGTCCCGAAAATATCGGGACGTTTATTCAACTAAACAACTAGATGGCTACAGTTATTGCTGTAGCATATCAAGAGTATCTTATGCATCAAAATGATATCCGTTCTCGGCGGCAATGCTATTCGCAATTTGTGTGCGAAGTGCTACTATGTTAGGGATGTTCTGATACTTGGTGAAACGCTTCAAGCCCATCAGCATCATACGTTGCTCATCACCTTCGGCAAAAGAGACAATACCTTCTTTGGCTTTAGTGATGATGGTGTCAACCGCATTGTATAAATACAATTTGGCCATGGCGATCTGTGTGGCTTGCGCTTCTTCACCAAAACGTTTTGCATTCTTTTCTGTGCGTAGAACCGTAGATTCTGCCATGTAGATCTTGATGAGAATGTCTGAAGCAGCCATTAGCAATTGTTGATGCTTCTCTAGGTCCGGGCCAAACTTCTGCACTGCAGAACCGGCAACCATCAAGAATACTTTCTTCAATTTGCCGATCAATTCTTTTTCTTCAGCAAACAATTCTGAATGATCGGGTGTGTCGAATGAAGGAATGCTCATCAGCTCATCAGCGACCTTCATGGCTGGGCCAAGCAAGTCTACATGACCCCGCATCGCTTTCTTGACTAACATGCCTACCGCCAACATGCGATTGATCTCGTTGGTACCTTCGTAGATACGTGAGATACGCGCATCACGCCAAGCAGATTCCATCGGGGTATCAGCAGAGAAGCCCATGCCACCAAAGATCTGGATACCTTCGTCAGAACAGTTTTGTATGTCTTCGGAAACGGCTACCTTTAGGATCGAACACTCGATAGCATATTCTTCTACACCTTTCAACTCAGCCTCTTGATGGCTGTTGCCATCGGCCATGCGCATGGCAATTCGGTCTTCGATGTCCTTTGCAGCACGGTAGCAGCCAGATTCACCTGCGTAGCAGTTGGTGGCCATTTCTGCGATCTTGGCCTTGATGGCGCCAAAGTTGATAATTGGTGTTTTGAACTGAATACGCTCGTTGGCATATTTTGTAGCCTCGTTGATCACACGACGTTGCGCATCCAAACAAGCCGCAGCAAGTTTGATTCGACCCACGTTCAGAGCATTCATGGCTATCTTGAAACCACCTTGACGCTCAGAAAGCATATTCTCTACGGGCACTTTGGTCTCGTTGAAGAAGACTTGTCGCGTAGAAGAGGAGTGAATCCCTAATTTGTGTTCTTCCTCACCTAAAGTGATGCCATTGGGATTGTTGGAGTCGTATTCAACAATAAAACCGGTGATGTTCTTGTCATCTTCGATACGTGCAAAAACGATCATCAAGTTGCAGAAACCAGCATTAGAGATCCACATCTTTTGACCACTGATCGCGTAATGTGTACCATCTTCCGAAAGTATAGCTTTGGTCTTTCCTGAGTTGGCATCCGAACCGGCACCTGGCTCTGTCAAACAATATGCGCCGAACCACTCGCCGGTGGCTAACTTTGGCAAGTATTTTTTCTTCTGTTCTTCAGTTCCATAAAGGACGATTGGCATGGTGCCGATGCCTGTATGTGCTCCGAATGCTGTGGCGATCGACCCTGTGGCACCAGAGATGTAATCGCAAGTAAGCATGGTAGAGACGAAGCCCATGCCCATGCCCTCATATTCTTCGGGTACGGCAATGCCCAAGAAACCAAGCTCACCAGCTTTACGCATTACTTCTTCTGTAAGCGCATAGTCTTTCTTCTCGAATTTCTCTTTGTTGGGCCATACTTCTCTGTCGATGAATTCTTTGACCGACTCTTGCATCATACGCTGCTCTTCCGAGAAGTCCTCCATGGTGAAAATATCTTCAGCTTTGGTCTCCTTGACCAAAAACTGTCCACCTCTTGTCAATTCTTTTTTGATAGTTTCCATTGTTGTTTAGTATTTTAGATTGTTAGTATTGAGTATTGAGATTCTTAATGGTCATGCTCTCAATACTCAAATCTCAAATCTGATTAATTCAAAAATTCAAAGATTCCAGCAGCTCCCTGTCCTGTTCCCACACACATGGTGACCATACCGTGTTTTCCTTGCATGTTGCGCTTGCGCATCTCATCGAACAGTTGTACGGAAAGCTTGGCTCCTGTACAGCCTAGTGGGTGACCTAAAGCGATCGCACCACCGTTTACGTTCACGATATCTTGATTCAGGCCAAGTTCTCTCATCACGGCCAGTGATTGTGAAGCAAAAGCCTCGTTCAATTCGATTAACTCTATGTCATCCTGCTTCATTCCTGTTTGCTTCAATGCCTTTGGGATAGCCGCTACGGGGCCGATTCCCATGATACGCGGTGGTACGCCAGCCGCAGCATAGCTTACTAGACGAGCAATAGGTTCTAGGTTCAATTCCTTCACCATTTCCTCACTCATCACAAGGACAAAGGCGGCTCCGTCGCTCATTTGCGAAGAGTTACCGGCGGTGACACTTCCTCCTTGGGCGAATACAGGGCGTAACTTGGCCAAGGCTTCAAGGTTTGTTCCTTTTCTAGGGCCTTCATCCTTGTTTACGGTATAGGATTTTGTGGCTTTTTTTCCATTGTTATCGATGTAGTTCTGAGATACTTCGATAGGAACGATCTGATCTTGGAAACGGTCTTCGGCTTGTGCCTTAAGTGCTTTCATGTGTGAGTTGAAAGCAAACTCATCTTGATCTTCGCGTGATACCTTGAACTCATTGGCAACGGCCTCGGCGGTATTGCCCATTCCCCAGTAATAATCTTCATGCCCAGAGTTTACGATATCGTAGTTCAGTTCTGGCTTGAAGCCCGTCATAGGCACTGAGCTCATACTTTCTGAGCCACCTGCGATGATGCAGTCGGCCATCCCTGCTTGGATCTTGGCTACTGCCATCCCGATGGTTTCTAATCCCGAAGAGCAGAAACGGTTTACGGTGACTCCAGGAACATCCACGATATCTAATCCCATCAAAGAGATCAAACGCGCCATGTTCAATCCTTGCGAACCTTCGGGCATAGCGTTCCCGACGATCACGTCGTCGATACGTTTCTTATCGAAATCAGGAAGTTCCTTCATCATGTGCTCGATGGTCTCGGCAGCCAGTTCGTCGGCACGCTTGAAGCGGAACAGCCCTCTAGGTGCTTTCCCTACAGCCGTTCTATATCCTTTTACTATATATGCAGTTCTCATAGTTTTAGTATTCAGATTATTAGTATTGAGTATCGAGATGTGCGAGTTTAGATTTAAGTCTTTGCTGAAATGAATAGTTCATTTTCTGAATTTCAACGCACAACTCGATAATTGGTTCAACTTTTTCTTTTGAAATTAAATGTAATTCGATAGCTAAAATTAATTGCGTTTGAAGCTCATACGCCGAGCCATTTGCAATACTTAGGAAGTGTGTAAATTCTTTATCTGAATTTCTTCCTGCCCCTTCTGCGATGTTAGAAGAAATAGAAATGACACTTCTTTTGATCTGGGATGTGAGTCCATATTTTTCATCGGAAGGAAGGTCAGCTACAAGTAGATATATAGCTTTAGTCAACTGAATCGACTTTTGCCATATTTTTAAACCTTCTACTTTGTGCATCTTTTTCTAATTACTCAATACTAGAATCTCACTACGCTTCGCAACTAGTTGCGAAGTGGTTTTCCGGTCTTTAACATATGTTGAATACGCTCTAGCGTCTTTCTTTCTGTACAAAGCGACATGAAGGCCTCACGCTCTAGATCGAGCAAATAGCGTTCACTGACCAAGGTAGGTTCAGAAAGGTCACCACCAGCCATTACGTAAGCCAGCTTGTTGGCGATCTTCTTGTCATGCTCTGAGATGTAATGACTCGCTTCCATTGAGTCTGTACCTACTAGGAACATCCCAAGCGCTTGCTTGCCAAGTACCTTCACATCCTTGCGCTGTGGCGGTTGCGTGTAGCCAGCTTCTGCCATCAACAAGGCATGTTTCTTGGCCTCGGCGATCTGACGGTCTTTGTTGACCACAACCACATCTTTTCCTTTTTGAAGGACACCCATGTCGAAGGCCTCATATGCTGAAGTAGCTACTTTGGCCATACCGATGGTCAAGAAATACTCTTGAAGCACATTCAACTCTACATCACCTTTTCTGAACGTGTCTGAAGCACGCAGTGCCATTTCTTTAGAGCCAGCACCTCCTGGAATCACACCAACACCAAATTCTACCAGACCAATGTAAGTCTCGGCTGCTGCAACTACCTTGTCAGCATGCATAGACAGCTCACAGGCGCCGCCCAAGGCCATGCCATGTGGTGCAGAGATCGTTGGAATTGAGGAATAGCGCATGCGCATCATGGTGTCTTGGAAATACTTGACGGCCATGTTCAGTTCGTCATATTCTTGCTCTGCTGCTAACATGAAGATCATACCGATGTTGGCACCTACTGAGAAGTTAGCTCCTTGGTTACCGACTACCAGTCCTTGGAAATCCTTTTCGGCCAGGTCGATACCTTTGTTGATACCAGCTAGTACATCACCGCCAATAGTGTTCATCTTAGAACGGAACTCGACATTGAGAATACCGTCCCCAAGATCTTCAATATTGACACCACTGTTCTTCCAAACTGTTTTAGTGTCGCGGATGTTGTCTAAAATGATAAAGGCATCCTGGCCAGGCTTCTTCACTTGTTTCTTAGCAGGAATATCATAATAATGTGTGGCCCCATCTTCTACTGTGTAGAATGAAGTGTTTCCGTTGGCCAGCATTTCTGTGACCCAAGCTGCAGGTTCTTTGCCTTCGGCCTTCATCAGCTCGACTCCCTTCTCTACGCCAACAGCGTCCCATATCTCAAATGGGCCATTCTCCCAACCAAAACCAGCTTTCATGGCATCGTCGATACGATATAGCTCATCTGAGATCTCTGGAATGCGATTCTGCACATAGGCGAACATCGAAGCAAAGTTCTTGCGATAGAATTCCCCTGCTTTATCTTTTCCATTGACCAATACTGGGAAACGTTCCAAGACGTTGTCGATGGTCTTGGTCATTTCCAAGGTTGTAAATTTTGCCTTTTGGCTTGGCGTATACTCTAAGGTGTCCAGATCTAGGGATAAGAATTGTTTCTTACCATTCTCACCGACCACTTTTTTGTAGAATCCTTGTTTGGTCTTGCTTCCCAGCCATTTGTTCTCCATCATATGGTTGATGAAGTCTGGTAGCTTGAAAAGGTCGTGCGCCTCGTCGTCTGGGCAATTCTCATAGATCCCGTTAGCTACGTGAACCAAGGTGTCTAGGCCAACCACATCAACTGTGCGGAAAGTGGCGGACTTAGGTCTTCCGATCACCGGACCGGTCAACTTGTCGACCTCTTCTACGGTGAGCCCCATGTCCTTCACTTGATGGAAAAGACTCTGAATACCGAAGATTCCGATGCGGTTTCCGATGAACGCAGGTGTGTCTTTGGCCAACACTGATGTCTTTCCAAGGAACTTTTCACCATAACCCATCAAGAAATCCGTTACCGCCGGGTCGCAATCAGGCCCGGGGATGACTTCGAAAAGTTTCAAGTAGCGAGGTGGGTTGAAGAAGTGGGTGACCGCAAAGTGTTTACGGAAGTCTTCACTTCGGCCTTTGTTCATGAATTTGATCGGAATACCAGAAGTGTTTGATGTGATTAGGGTTCCTGGTGTACGATGTTTCTCGACCTGTTCGAAGACAATTCTTTTGATGTCCAAGCGCTCTACGACAACCTCGATGATCCAATCTACATCTTTGATCTTGGCGATGTCATCTTCAAGATTCCCTGTGGTGATGCGATTCGCAAATTTCTTATGGTAAATAGGTGAAGGCTTCGATTTTAGTGCAGCGGTCAAATTGTCATTGACCATACGATTACGCACCACCTTGTCTTCCAGTGTCAGTCCTTTTGCCGTTTCTTTATCGTTCAACTCGCGCGGTACGATGTCGAGCAGCAGTACCTCGGCTCCGATGTTGGCAAAATGGCAGGCAATGCCACTTCCCATGATACCCGAGCCGATGACGGCAACTTTCTTGATTCTTCTTGTCATTCGTTAATTACTTAGTTAGTTAGTTACGGTTTCCTTTTTGTATATCTTCTTTTGCGAAATGAGCTCGTTGATCACTTCGGTGACTTTAAAAAAACATGTCAGTTCATCTTCGGAGACGTGTTCTTTGACCACTTCGTTGAAGCGAAGCACTACTTCTTTTGATACCTCGCGCTTTTCTTTTCCAAAGGAGGTGAGGTGTATCAAAACGCTTCGACCGTCGTTTGGATTGGGTCTACGTTCGATCACACCGCGCTCTTCCATAGACTTCAATGTGCGTGAGAGACTTGTAGCTTCCATACCCATCCTTGGGCCTAATGCAGTAGAGGGAATTCCTTCGTCGGGGTCAATACTCAATAGAGCGAAGCCCGTAGCCATGGTAGTGTCGAACTTGGCGGCCTCTTCGTTGTACATCTTCACCACGGCTTGCCATGTGGCTCTGAGTACATAGTCGATGGTCTTATCTTGCATGAAGTTCTTATTGCGGGCTTCAAATATACAAAAAAATACTATGCATGCATAATAAATGTATGTTTGATCGAGAATTTCACATTTTTTTAATATTCTATTATTTTCAGTATAAAAAAACTCCCCAGATCTTGAGGAGTTCTTAAAAAACACAATGGTTGGTTGGTTAGCTATTGTGTTCATAGATCTTATCGTAAAGGTCTTTATAGATCTCTTTGATGACCTTTCGCTTCATTTTCATGGTAGGGGTGAGGTGGCCGCCATCGATGCTCCAAACCTCTGGAGTCAATTCAAATTTCTTGACACGCTCCCATTTGCCGAATCGTTCATTGAAGGTATCTACCTCTTCTTGCAACCTGTCTATGACACGTTTGTCTCTGATGATCTCTGCCGTAGATTCTGGCAGTTGCATTTCGTGACGCTCTGCCCAATCTGCTAAGAACTCAAAGTTGGGTTGGATCAATGCAGCGGGCATTTTTTCGCCTTCGCCTACTACCATGATCTGCTCGATGAAGCGCGATTGCTTGAATTCATTCTCTAACAATCCAGGAATCACATATTTGCCGCCTGATGTTTTGAACATCTCTTTCTTTCGACCGGTGATCCTCAAAAAACCTTCTGCATCTATCTCGCCTTTATCCCCAGTATGGAAATAGCCATCTTCTAGGACGTTGGCAGTCTTTTCGGGGTCTTTGTAATAGCCTTGCATGATATTCGGGCCTTTCGCTAAGATCTCACCATCTTCTGCGATCTTGACTTCAACATGATCAATGACCTTGCCCACCGATCCAATTTTCCAACCGTTGGCACGTTGATCATTCACAGAGATCACAGGCGAAGTTTCTGTGAGGCCATAACCTTCCATGATGGGCATGCCTGCTGCTGCAAAGACTCTTGCCAATCTAGGTTGCAATGCGGCACTTCCGGAGACCATGAGCTTCAGTTCACCGCCAAGTGCTTCTTGCCACTTGCTGAAGATCAGCTTGCGTGCCAATCCCAATTTCTTTTCGTACCACCATCCGTTGGCACCATAAGGTTCGAACTTGAGTCCTAGGCGTATGGCCCAAAAGAACAATGCTTTTTTGATACCGCTTAACTCCGCGCCTCTGGCATAGATCTTATCATAGATCTTTTCATAGAGCCTTGGCACTGCAGTCATGACATGCGGTTTTACTTCTTTGGCGTTGTCACTGAGTTTGTCGATAGCCTCAGCAAAATAAATACTCACACCACAATACTGATAGAGGTACAAGATCATTCGCTCAAAGATGTGGCACACGGGAAGGAAGCTCAACCCGCGAGATTCACCGTAGTCCAAAGGAACACGCTTTTCACTATCAATGACGTTTGAGACCACATTCTTATGTGAGAGCATGACGCCTTTTGGTCTTCCTGTGGTACCTGAGGTGTAGATCAGTGTGGCAAGGTGATCTGGTTTCACAGCAGCTTTTCTGGCCTCGACCTCTCCTTGATTGCTTTGGTCGTTACCAAGTTCCAATACTTCGCTCCAGTTTTTGCAATCACCTAGCTCATCAAAAGAATAGACCTCTTTTAAACTGGGAACTTGGTCCTTGATAGCCCTAACCTTATCAAGTACTTCACCACAAGAAACGAAGCAATACACGGATTCTGAATGATTCAGTACGTAAGCGTAATCTTCTTTTCCGATAGTAGGATAGATGGGTACGTTCTGTGCGCCCGTTTGCAGGATACCAATGTCCACAATATTCCATTCTGTGCGGTTGGTCATAGAGATCACAGCGATCTTATCGTTGGGCTGAATGCCCATTCGCAGCAATGCTCTGCTGATGGCATTGGCCTTTTCTATGTATTCTTTTGTAGAGGTCTCTACCCACCTGCCATCGTACTTGGTGGCCAATGCGACATCTAAGTTGTATTTTTCTAGTTGAAAATATGGGAAATCAAACAGTCGGGTTACTTCCGTCATTCGTTTTAAATTAGGGTGTGACTTGCAAATTATGAAAATTGAAGGCTTTTTTCAACTTGGCAGATAAAAAAAGCCCTTTAATAATGGGAAGTTTCTAAAAATGTGCTCTCTGAAGAAACTACTTTTTACTTTCAATCCACTTTCGCGCATTGATGAATGCCTCTAGCCAAGGAGACACTACATCTTTTCGGTCTTTGGGATAGTGAGCCCAATTCCACGGAAACGTCGAACGCTCAATATGTGGCATGGTCACCAGATGACGGCCTGTTTTGTCGCAAAGCATGGCCGTATTGAAATCAGAACCGTTTGGGTTGGCAGGATATCCTTCATAGCCATATTTGGCAACAATGTCGTAGTGTTCTTCAGAAAGAGGCAGGCTGAATTTCCCTTCGCCATGCGATATCCAAGCACCAAGCGTGCTTCCTGCCAGACTTGCCAACATCACTGAATTGTTCTCTTGTACGGTCACCGAGGTGAATGCACTTTCATGTTTGCCAGAGTCGTTGTAGGTCATCTTGCCATGGGTGTCATGCTCTGGATTGATCAGGTCTAACTCCATGAACAATTGACATCCGTTGCAAATGCCAACTGAAAGTGTATCTTCTCTCTCGAAGAAGCGTTTGATCACCTGGTTGGCCTTGTCGTTATATTTGATGGCGCCTGCCCATCCTTTGGCAGAACCCAATACGTCAGAATTAGAGAACCCGCCAACGGCACCTAAGAATTGAATGTCTTCTAAGGTTTCTCTGCCTGAGATAAGGTCGGTCATGTGCACATCCTTCACATCAAAACCTGCCAAATACATGGCATTGGCCATCTCTCGTTCCGAATTGCTTCCTTTTTCTCGAAGTACTGCTGCTTTGGGTCTGTTGCCCCTCGATTGCGCTCGGGGTGACAAAGATCCCGTAAAGTGCTCTGGAAACGTGTATTGTAGCGGTTGCTCTTTATAGTTTTCGAAGCGTATATCTGCCAGACCATTGTGCGTTTGCTTGCGGTCCAATAGTACAGACGTCCTATACCAAGTGTCTCGCCATTGAGACACCGTCAAAGAGAATACTTGTTCATGGTTGATGATGCTCAACAGGTCTTCGTCGATCACCTGACCGATCTTATGGACAGCGATATCGTTTTCTTTCAGCAGTTTTTCTGCAGAGACATCTCCTTGGAAAACGATTCCTATGTTTTCACTGAATAACAGTTTGATGGTGTCTTTTTCGCCGAGCTCAGAAAGGTCTAACTCGGCCCCTAAGTCATTGTCTGCAAAACACATCTCTAGTAGTGTTGTGACCAACCCACCGGAAGCCACATCATGTCCTGCGGTAATGTGCCCCTCCCTGATAAGCTGCTGAATTAGGTTGAATGCAAGTTTGATGTAGGCAGCTTCTTTTACGATAGGAGCTTCCTTGCCAATCCTGTTATTGCTCTGTGCGAACGAGCTACCTCCTAGCTTTAGATCATCCTGAGAAAGATTGATGTAGTAGATACCACCTCCGTTTTGTTGGAGTACAGGCTCGACCACCTTATTGATGTCAGTACAATGGGCAGCCGCTGAGATGATCACCGTTCCTGGGGCAATGACCTCTTCATCAGCATATTTTTGCTTCATGGAAAGCGAGTCTTTGCCTGTAGGAATGTTAATACCTAGTTCAATGGCAAAGTCCGAACAGGCTTTTACTGCTTCATAGAGTCGTGCATCCTCGCCTTGATTCTTGCAGGGCCACATCCAATTGGCAGAGAGCGAAACACTTTTCAGACCCTCTTTGAGCGGAGCCCAGATGATGTTGGTCAGTGCCTCCGCGATAGAATTTCGGCTGCCAGCCACGGGGTCGATCAGTGCACTGACCGGAGAGTGCCCGATCGAGGTGGCAAGACCTTCCTTGCCCTGATAGTCTAGCGCCATGACCCCACAGTTATTCAAGGGGAGTTGCAACGGGCCAGCACATTGCTGCTTGGCTACTAGACCACCAACACATCGATCTACCTTGTTCGTGAGCCAATCTTTACAAGCTACGGCTTCAAGTTGCAGCACTTGCTCCAGGTATTGATGGAAGTTGTCAATGGAATAAGACACCTCTTCATAGTTGCGTTCAATGGTCACATCGTTCATGATGGTCTTGGGCGAACTGCCAAACATATCGGTCAATGCCAAACTCATTGGCTTTTCTCCTGTTTCTGAAGAATGGAAACTAAAACGGTCGTCACCAGTGACTTCACCTACTTCGTAGAGTGGTGCTCGTTCACGGGCTGCGATTTGCTTTAGTGTTGATAGGTGCTCTTCAGCGATGACAAGCCCCATACGTTCTTGAGATTCGTTCCCGATGATCTCTTTGGCAGAAAGGGTAGGGTCACCAACAGGAAGTTTGTCAATATCAATGATGCCGCCCGTTTCCTCGACAAGTTCTGATAGGCAATTCAGATGTCCGCCTGCACCATGATCATGTATGGAGACGATCGTGTTCTCTTGGCTTTCTACCATGGCCCGTACCGTGTTGGATACGCGCTTTTGCATCTCTGGGTTGCTACGTTGCACGGCATTCAGTTCGATGCCACTGCTAAATTCGCCTGTATCTGCTGAAGAAACAGCAGCGCCACCCATACCGATACGATAATTCTCGCCGCCCATCACGATGACCTTGTCTCCTTTGTTGGGTACATCCTTCAAACTTTGGTCTGCCTTTCCATAGCCAATACCTCCGGCCAGCATGATCACCTTGTCAAAGCCTAGCTTTCTGGCATCTTCTTGATGTTCAAAGGTGAGTACAGAGCCTGCAATCAAAGGTTGACCAAACTTATTGCCAAAGTCGGAAGCGCCGTTGGACGCCTTAATCAGGATGTCCATTGGAGTTTGATACAGCCATTTGCGTGCAGCAAAGGCTTTTTCCCACGGGCGATTTTCTTCCAATCGAGAATAGGAGGTCATGTAGACCGCAGTACCTGCTAGGGGAATGGCACCTTTTCCTCCTGCCATTCGATCGCGGATCTCACCACCCGAACCCGTGGCTGCGCCATTGAAGGGTTCTACTGTGGTAGGGAAATTGTGGGTTTCTGCCTTTAAGGAAAGTACACTTTCAACAGGGGTCTCTTGATAGAAATCAGGCTTGTGTGCACTTTTGGGGGCGAATTGCGTGATGGTTGGTCCTTTGATGAAGGCCACGTTGTCTTTGTAGGCAGAAACGATATCATTGGGATGTTCTTTGGAAGTCTTCTTGATGAGCTTGAAGAGCGAAGAGGGCATTTCCTTTCCGTCGATGACAAATGTTCCGTTGAAGATCTTATGTCTGCAATGTTCTGAGTTTACCTGTGAAAACCCGAACACTTCGGAATCGGTGAGTCTTCTACCCGATCTATCCGCCAGATCTTCTAAATACCCGACTTCCTCTTCACTCAATGCCAACCCTTCTTGTATGTTGTAGGCCGCGATGTCTTCAATCTCTTTGATATTTTCGGGCTGTACATCTATGGCGAAAATATCTTGACCTAGCTTTTTGTATTTCTGCGAGATCATAGGGTCATGGTCGCTAAAGTTCTCATCGATCGCCTTGAAGGCTTCGATACGTACAATTCCTTCGATACCCATGTTTTGTGTTATCTCTACAGCATTGGTGCTCCAAGGAGTGATCATGGCTGTGCGCGGACCAACAAAAAAGGCGTCGACAGACGCCACATTGATCTTAGGTTGGTTGCCGAAAAGCCATGTCAGCTTATCGATGGTTTCGTTTGAAAAAACGTTTTCAGTTTGTACAGCAAAGACCTTGTTGCTGGGGTTTCCGAAGAAGTGGATCATGAGTGCTAGGTTTGTATCCTTCAAGAAAGACACAAAAGTAACCATTCAGGCGTAAATTCAACCACAAAAAGCAACCGCGTCATCAACAAATTGCTGTTGAAAACCGCGGCTTTATAACATTTACGAATGGAGTATTATTGAATGACCAGTTTTTTAGTGAACGAGCTATTCTCTGTTTTTACTTTCAGAATATATAAGCCGGCTGGTTGATCAAGGGGCAGCTTTCCTTGTGTAACTCTTTGTACGTGTAAACGCTGTCCTGTTAGTGAGAAGAGCTCAACCTCTTCAACAGTGTTATTGTTTAGTTGAATGAAGACCTCACCATTCCTGGCTGGATTAGGATAGATTTTTACATCTGTCGCTGAAAAACTTGGACTAGAAAATGTGACACCGTGCGTACCTAGACCATTGCAAGTATTGGATGGGAAGCTATCCCATTCGCCTGCTTTGTCGAATGTGGTCGTTGGGCCACTTACAGCACTCTTTCTTCTTAGTGTTTCGTTTTGGCCAAAATCATTGCTGCCGCCAGCACCAAAGTCTCCAATGATATCAATCAGCATATCATTTTTAAATAGGCCGATCGGGTCGTCTCCGTTGAAATTCATTGGAGTGGTGTTATTGACTTGAAGGTCGGCATTAGCTGCTGTAAAACACCCAGAATCGATCTGGGAATTGACAATGACGAACACATCGCCATCGGCTAACATGCCAGACAAGGTCACTCCATTGTCCCAAGTACCGCCGCCATTGCCATCTCTACGAACACTATAGGTTGAGAGGTCTACATCACTTCCCGTAAAGTTGGCGATCTCTAATGCCTTGTTGAAGCTACTTCCCTCGACGTATTCTGAGAAGAACAGGTCAGTGGTATTTCCGCCTGTTGGCAAAGTAGTGCCATTTATGGCATTACTTTGAGCCGAGGTGTTACCTGCTATATCTTTTGCAGCTACCGTTAGTGCATGTGTGGTTTCGGGAGAAAGCCCCGTTATTGTTGCCGAAGTGGTAGCCACCGATTGGTCTAGCATGCCATCAACATAGACATCATATTCAGTAACGCCTATATTATCTGTTGAAGCTGTCCATGAGAGGTCTAAACTGTTGGTGGTTTCGTTGCTGACCATAAGTCCGGTAGGCACCGAAGGTGCTTCAGTATCCGTGTTGAAAATGCCCCAACGGTCTTCGGCAGGTGGTCCGCCCCAGATCTCTGTGGCCAAGCGCGGGTTGTCGATGAAAGGGTTTCTGTTTCCTTGTGCATAAGTGCCGCTGCTGTCGTGATAAGTGTTTCGAGCATCTTCAAGTGGAGAGACAGCATCTTCAGCATTCCACCGCAAGAAGAGGTCGATCATGTCGTCGCCTGCGCCAGCGTTGCTACCTACGCCAACTACTGAGGGCAGACATTGATCTCCATAGCGGAGGTACATGTACATCATCATGCGTGCAACATCGCCTTTCCATTCATCACCAGGATACCAACCACTTGTAACGTTGCCCGATGAGGTGCCAGCACCTGTGGCAAATGCTTGACTGCCACGATTTCCGTTACGCTGCACATCTGTAGGGCGAAGATGATGTGCATCTGAGCCAGGTCCTGTAGAGCCTAGATTGGGGTTTCCTAGTGACCTAGGATAGGTGTGCTCACGATTCCAATCGCCAACATTGCCACCATTCATGGTCTTACTTCTAGAGCGATTGTTTGTGACATCCATGTCAGAACCATCTTCCCATCCGTATAAGAGTACTACATTATTGGTATTGCTACTATCTTCGTCAGTGATACGACATGCATCCCAGATGTTGTCATAACTTAAAAAATTAGTGTGTGTGTTTGTGATCAGCGTAGCCAGGTCATTCTTTAGGGAAAGGCCACTTTGATTGAAGTTGACGCCATTATAATAAGGCTGTTGCGCAGCCATAGTGCTGCTTATCACAAAAAAGGCGAGAAGTAATTTTCCTTTCATTTTTTATTATTTGGGGTTTCTTCCGAGTTGTGCCAAGTAGAATCCGTCATAACCTGATCTTGAGGCAAGTATCTTTTTGTCCTTGACAAAGGTAAACTCTTTTCCGACATCTGAGGTCAAGAAACGTTCAACTTGTTGCTGATTCTCAGATGGAAGGATGGAACAGGTGGCATAGACCAATTTTCCGCCGGGTTTTACCATTTTAGAGTATTTAAGCAGTATGTCTTGCTGCGTTTCTTTGATGTTCTGTACAAAGGAAGGCCGTAGTTTCCATTTGGCATCAGGATTTCTTCGTAGCACACCCAGACCACTACAGGGAGCGTCTATCAACACACGATCTGCCTTTTCGTGTAATTTTTTGATGGTCTTTGTGCCTTCGATGAGTCTCGTCTCAATGTTATGCGCGCCATTTCTTCTTGCTCTCCTTTTCAACTCCTTCAACTTCCCGTGGTAGACGTCCATGGCTATGACCTGCCCTTGGTTTTTCATCAAAGAAGCCAGATGCAAAGCTTTTCCACCAGCACCGGCACAGGCATCTACCACGCGCATACCGGGTGCTACATTCAAAAACTCGGCTACCAATTGCGAAGACGCATCTTGCACTTCAAAGAAGCCTTCTTTAAAAGCTGAGGTTTTGAATACGTTGGCACGTTCTTTAAGCTGTAATGCCAGAGGATACTTTTTTAGTAGCAATGTATCTACTCCTTCTTTTTTGAGCTGAAGTTGTAACTGTTTGGGTGAAAGTTTCAGTGTGTTGGTCCTGAGAACAACTTCGGCTTGTTGATTCAATGCAGTGAGTTCTTGCTCCCAAACTTTTTCGCCTAATTCATTGATTCCGAGTTCGTCTAACCAATCTGGTATCGACTCTCGAAGTACCCTTGTTTTCCTTGCTTCTTCAAAACGACCTTTGATGCGACGTACAGGGGTGCCTTCAATTTGTTTCCAACCTTTCGGAAGTTGGTAACCGCGAAGCACCGCCCAAACAGCGAATATCTTCCAAAGATTGGGCCTATCAAAATGTTCGCCTACACCGGCAATGTATGCGTAGAGTCTTCGCCAGCGAACTAGGTCGTAGACGGTCTCGGCGATAAAGGCACGATCTCGCGCACCCCAACGCTTGTCGCGTTTTAGGAGTATCGCCACCTCCTTGTCAGCATATTCACCTTTATTGAAGATATTGAAAAGACCGTCGATGACAGCCAGTACTAGATTGCGGTGTAGCCTCATTTGCTGGAAATTGGGTTGCAAAGGTATTGTTTTCGGAAGGATCCAGATCAACTTTAAACAAAATACGTTTGATATGCGGATAGGCAAGACCTTAGTGCTACTGATCTCTTGTGAACGGGATCATGAAAAGGCTAGAGAAAGTTTCTCTTCTGTCGAAATCAAAGAGATCCTTGTAGAGACGGTAAGTGGTAAAAGTAAACCACCTCGGGTCAAGCCCGCGAGGCCATTCGTTGTATGTTAATTTTTGATTTCGAGGCAAGCCTCGGAGCATTTAGGTCTCGATTATCGAGTAAATGACATTAGATATTGACTATTTCTTGGTTCAAGGTCTTCTATTGCCTACTCTTTTTTTGCCTTTTTTCACGAAACTGTTTCATGATCTCTCTCGGGAAGTCTTTCTCTGCCTTTTTCAACAACAGTATCTTATGCGCTGGTAGCACGTCTCTTAGGTCAGCCACCAATTGTTGGTTTGCTTGATGAATATCGTTTTCAATATTCATGACGTGTTGCAAAGCAACTTCTGCCTTTTTCTCAGAGAAATTGTCCTTAAGCTCATTTCTTATCTTGCGCATCTCTACATGACGAAGCTGAAACATATGCTCCTCATGTGCATTGTAGATGGGCCAAAATTGTTGCGCCTCATCAATGGTGAGGTCTAGTCTTTCGGTGATGAAGGCGATCTTTAATCGCTTTATGCGCGGATTGCTCTCTGGATTCATGCGTTGACCGAACGTGAAACCAGAGATCAGTAGAAATAGTATCGTGATCTTCTTGATCATATGCTAAACGTCAATTTTCAAAAACAATGGTATCGTAGATGTCGACCTCTTCATTTAGATAGTTGATGAGTTCTTCATCGCTGTAAGATTCTGTGATCATGTCAGTCATTGAAAGTTCGTCGGTATCAAAAACCTCTGCGATGTCATAGCTGTCCAGTTGATGAGCCTCGTTCTCAAAATAGTGCTCAAGTTCTTCGAGCGCCAAGTTATCGAAAGTAACCATCTGATGATCTGTGAAAAAAGCCCTGACCCCAAAGAAGATGACCAGCGAAGCTGCCACAGCCGTGATAGCGTAGTAATACTTTTTGCGAGACGAGAGTTGTACAACCTTAGGTTCTTCAATCTGCTGCATCAAACGTTTCGTAAGGTCTTCAAAATAATCTTCAGGCACTTTGAGGCCACTTTCCTCCGGAAGGCGCTCTTTGCTCATCTTGGCAAACAGACGTTCCTCGAACCCTTCGAAATAGCCGTCGGGGATCTCAAATCCTTCTTCTTTGATGTTATGTGATGGTTTTTTGCTCATCAGTTATTTAGACCTCGTGTTGCTCAAAAGGTTTAATCTTGTGTCAAATGGTCTTCGATCTTCTTAACGGCATGGTGGTATGAGGCTTTCAAAGCTCCAACAGATGTGTCAAGTGCTTCGGAGATCTCTTGGTATTTCATGTCGTCAAAATATTTCATATTGAACACGAGCCTCTGTTTTTCAGGAAGCCGCGCAAGTGCCTGTTGTAATTTAAGTTGAATTTCTTCACCTTCAAAATAAGCGTCGGCTTTTAGGTTGTTGGCCAAATGCTGTTGAAGCTCTTCGCTACCCATGCCGGCTTTTTTTGCCTTGCTGTTCAAAAAGGTGATGGCCTCGTTTGTGGCTATGCGGTACATCCATGAGTATAGCTTGCTTTCGCCTTTGAAATTTTCAACATTCCTGAATACCTTTATGAATGTGTCCTGCAGCACATCATCAGCATCATCGTGCACGAGTACCATTCTTCGAATGTGCCAATACAAGCGCTCTTGGTAGGTGCCGACCAAATTCCGAAAAGCTTTTTCGCGAGTCGAAGGGTCTTTTAGTTCAGCAATTAGCGTAGTTTCGGCTACCAAATCATGTGAGTTTGTAGTGCTATGACCAAAAGTACTAAGAAAGGTTTAATGGCGATCGATACTATTTTTAAGGCTAAAAAGAATGTGTGCTTTGAAGGAATCGTTGTCTTGGTTGTTGCTATTTTGTGCATTTCATCGATAAAAAAATACTTTTCAACGTGTTTTTCTTCAGAAGTATTACATTTGAGGCCGCAACTAAGCAGGCTATGTATCTTAGTTACTGCCTTTTTGCCCCAAAGTTAAGATGAGCACACAAAAAGCGGGATCTGATAAGAACGGACCCCGCTTTTTTATGCAAACGATTGCATCTCTACAAGATTCTTGTAGGTACCGTTTTTCTGGATCAACTCTTGATGCGTGCCTTGTTCTACGACCTTTCCTTTTTGCATAACGATGATCTGGTCGGCATTTTGTATGGTAGAGAGTCTGTGTGCGATAACGATGGAAGTCCTGTTCTTCATCATATTTTCTAGTGCGCCTTGTACCATACGTTCCGATTCTGTGTCTAGGGCAGAGGTTGCTTCATCCAGGATCATGATGGGCGGGTTCTTCAACACGGCACGCGCAATGGAGAGTCGTTGTTTTTGCCCGCCACTAAGTTTATTACCGCTATCTCCAATATTGGTGTGTAAACCTTCTGGCAGATCATGTACAAAGTCGTATGCATTGGCTACTTTCAGTGCTTCAACAATATCTTCATCGCTCGCATCTTCTTTGCCTATCAAAAGGTTGTTCTTCACCGTATCGTTGAAGAGAATAGAATCTTGGGTGATAAAGCTTATCAATCCTCGCAAAGAAGATTTCTTAAGGTCGCGTATGTCTTTGTCATCAATTCGTATATTCCCTTCATTGACGTCGTAGAATCGGGTGATGAGGTTGGCAATAGTACTTTTACCGCTTCCTGACTGGCCTACCAATGCAACAGTCTTTCCTTTTGGCACTTCCAAAGAGAAGTCTTTTAGGACATACTCATCCTCGTACTTGAAAGAGATGTTGTCAATGCCTATAGCGATGTTGAAGTCGTCCTTACCTATGGCGTTTGGTCTGTCAGTTATTGAGTTGACGGTCTCTAGAATATCGAGTACGCGTTCGGCGGCGGCATTTCCTTTTTTCACACCGTAAGAGGCTTTGCTAACGGCCTTGGCCGGAGTAAGAATGTTGTAGGCCAAGCCCATGTAGGCAATAAAAGTTGGCGCATCAAGCGTTTTATCTACCAAAACCATCTTTCCGCCAAACCATAGCAGCACGCCAATGACGAGAATTCCCAGAAACTCGCTTGTTGGAGATGCGAGGTTTTGTCGGTTTAAAAGGCTGTTTGAAAAACGATAGAAACGCTGTGTAGATTCTTTGAACTTGTTTAGGAAGGTATTTTCTGCGTTAAAGGCCTTGATGATGCGCAGACCTCCAAGCGTCTCTTCGATGATGGATAAAAATTCGCCCTGCTCTGTTTGAACACGATCAGACTTTCGTTTGAGGGATTTTCCGATCCTTGAGATGACGAATCCTGCGATTGGTATGAAGATGAATACGAAGAGCGTGAGTTTTGTGCTCAGACCAAACATGACAATGATGGTGAAGAGGATCGTCAGCGGCTCGCGTACGATAAGCTCTAATATCGAAAGGAAGGAATGCTGTATCTCTAGTACATCTGAGGTGATACGGGCTATCACATCACCTTTCCGCTTTTCTGAAAAATAAGATACAGGCAGTTCAACTACTTTTTTATACAACTCGTTGCGCAGGTCTTTGAGAACACCGTTGCGCAAGAATGTAATGAAATACATGGCCAGGTAATTGAACACATTCTTTAGGAGGAATAGCGCCAATACCAGGCCGATGACCATCACCAGGGCTTTCATCTCATCTTGCCCAGCATACTGGGTGATCTGATATCCTATGTAGTCTTGAAAGTAATCTTTGGCTTTGCCAAGGCTTTCATAAACGGGCTTTTCTTCAACGCGTTCGCTCTTCTCGAACAACACATTCAGAGTTGGGATCAAGGCTACAAATGATAACGCGCTGAACAAGGCATATAGAATATTGAAGAAAATATTCAAAAGACCATACGTTCTGTAAGGTCTGGCAAAGCGTAATATCTTTTTGAAATAATCCATCAAGAGAGCTTCAGTTCCTTTACAATGCGACCGATCTTCGCATCTAGCTGTGCTTCCGTTCGTTCGAAGTACGAGGCATTCTCCAGCTTTGTGTTCACGCTGAAGTAGAACTTGATCTTCGGTTCTGTGCCACTTGGTCTCGCAGCGATCTTGGTGCCGTCTTCAGTGTAATAGATCAACACATTCGACTTTGGGATATCGATCCTCGTCACCTGGCCAGTGATCATGTCTT
>JANQRC010000036.1 GCA_028284745.1 Flavobacteriaceae bacterium | reverse complement strand
AACAGGTGCTGGAAGACACCAAGGTAGGAGGCGCCACGCTGACAAAGCTTCTCGGAACGTCTGCCTGGTATGCACCTGGCGCTGCTGTTTCTGGACTGGTACAGGCCATTGCGCTCGATCAGAAGAAGATCTTCCCATGCTCTACAATGCTAGAAGGGGAATATGGTATGAACGATATCTGTATCGGCGTGCCCGTGGTATTGGGTAGCAATGGAATTGAAGAGATCGTAGAGATCGAGCTGACCGATGCCGAGAAAACAAAAATGAGCGAAAGTGCAGAAGCTGTTCGAAATACCAACAACACATTAGACGTTTAGTATCCGTTATTCAAATTCAGAGGTATGAACCTAGATCTTTAAAAGGTTCGCTTGGTTCTGTTTTTCGATGATATAGGAGCAAAATTGTATTGCCCGATCTAGGTGAGAACCCTATATTTGCGATCATGCTTTTAAAAAGAAGTTTTTTCGGGCTCTTTATTGCACTCGTTATCATGCGCTTGGGTATTCATCAGAACAAAGCGCCCAACCAAGAGATCGTCGTGCAATTTGGTGTTGAGTCCATTGATGCCGAAGAGGTAGAAAACATAGTTTCCTTGGTCAGGGAGCAGCTAAAAGATCTGGGTGTGGCCCAACTCTCGGTGGTTCCTTCAAAAGAAGGGCAACTGGTAATCACCTACTACAGTGACCTTTCAACAGAAGCCGTGAAGAATAGTTTGGCTTCGCAAGGTGAGTTTGCTGTTGAGGATTCTCAAGACCCTTCACCCGAAACGCCTTCTTCAACTGAAAACGGTTATACGCTTAGTGTCTCTGATCTGTATCCAGACCAAACGTTTGATGTGGATTCGTTTGTGATTGAGACGACACTCAAAAATCGTGTAGCTTCTTTTTCTGATGCGCTAAGCAATTCAAATACGTACATAAGTGATGATGTGGCGCGTTATCCTGAGGAATCACTCAAGATTTCCAGTACAGTTGCGCAGCGTTCGTTACAATACCACTACAACGTACCACAGGTAAGGGCAGGCCCTATGACTGCTTGTTGAAGAGATAATCTTCCTGTTCTGGAAGCTTATGGCCTATCGCATATAGCCTAAAGCTTCTACATTTCAACAAATAAAGTAGTAAATAGGCGACATCGCCAGGTCTAATGACCAAAAAAATCAGATCATGCAAAATAAAGGATTAGTAAAAGTATTTGCTTGGCTCTTTGCATTGGTGAGCATCTACCAGCTTTCGTTCACCTTTGTGACCAACAAGGTTGAAAACGATGCTGAGGAATTTGCCATCAGCAAGATTGCCGACACCCAAGAAGACTATGTGGCCAAAAGGGCCTTAGCCGAAGCTTCGTACCTAGATTCTATTGGAAGCCAAGAGGTGTTCAACATTGGAATTGCCAAATACACGTATAAGGAAGCGAAGCAAAAGGAGCTGAACAAGGGATTGGACCTTAAGGGAGGGATCAACGTGATCCTTCAGGTCTCTGTAAAAGACATCTTAAAGGGATTGGCCAATAAGTCTAAAGATCCGGTCTTTAACCAGGCATTGAACGATGCAGACGAACTGCAAAAGAATACGGACGACCCCTATGTAGAGTCGTTCTTCGATGCCTTTGATGCGATCAAAGGAGATAAGAAATTGGCAGATCCAGATGTTTTTGGAAACAGGACATTGAGTGACGAGATCAATTTCGAGATGACCGATGATCAGGTAAAGCCTGTCATCCGTCGTAAGATCGACGAAGGAATTGTCTCTGCCTTTGAGGTATTGCGCAAGCGTATCGACCAATTCGGGGTAACGCAACCCAATATTCAACGTCTTGGCAACTCAGGAAGGATCTTGATCGAATTGCCGGGCGCTAAGGATGTAGAGCGTATCAAAGACCTGATCAGTACCACAGCGCAGCTAGAGTTCTGGCATGTGTTTCCTGGACAAGACTTCGTGAACTTCTTGGTACAGGCCAACGAAGAGTTGAAAAAGACCGAAATTGCCAAAGAAGCTACTGTCGAAGAGGAAGACGTTGCCGAAGCTGAAGAAGAGCAGGACGAGATCGACAAACTATTGGCGGGTGTCGAAGCAGATTCTACCAAGGTGGCTGCTCAGGTGAATCCGTTGTTTGACATGATTCAGGTGGGTGGGGCCACGGGCGCTGGTGCCATCGCAACAGCTTCTATCAAGGATAAGGAGAAAGTGTTAGAATACCTAAATCGCCCTAACATTCGTCAACTACTACCAAACGACAAGCGTTACGCCAAGTTCGTATGGCATATCGAAGAGAAGAATGCCGAATTGGTAGAACTTTACGCCTTGCAAAGCAACCGCGAGGACGAAGCACCCTTGAACGGGGATGTGATCACCGATGCCACCAACACCTATGACCAACTAGGGAAGCCTGCCGTTTCTATGCAGATGAACGGTTCTGGAGCACGCACGTGGGAAGAGATGACCGGAAAGGCCTTTACCGACCGAGGTAATATTGCAGTGGTATTGGATGACCTTGTGTACTCTGCACCAACCGTATCTAGAGGTGCTATTTCTGGTGGAAGTACCGAGATCTCGGGGAACTTCACCCTAAACGAAGCGATCGACCTTGCCAACGTACTTCGCGCGGGCAAACTACCTGCAGAAGCAGAGATCATTCAATCGGAAGTGGTTGGGCCATCCTTAGGCCAAGAGGCGATCGATAGTGGTATCAAGTCCTTTGTGATCGCCTTGTTATTGGTATTGGTATGGATGATCTTCTACTACGGAAAAGCAGGGATCTTTGCTGATATCGCCTTAGCCTTGAACATCTTGCTGATCTTCGGGATCCTAGCAGGATTGGGCGCGGTGCTCACGTTGCCTGGTATTGCCGGTATTGTATTGACCATCGGTATGTCGGTAGATGCCAACGTGCTGATCTTTGAGCGTGTCCGTGAAGAGTTGACCAAAGGGAAAGGCATGAGACAAGCGGTAGCGGATGGTTTCAGCAATGCCTTGTCTTCGATCTTGGATGCGAACATCACTACGGGACTTACAGCCTTGATCCTATTCGTGTTTGGTACAGGGCCGATCAAAGGTTTCGCCACGACACTTCTCATCGGTATCGCTACCTCATTGTTCACAGCGATCTTTATCACGCGTCTGTTGGTAGATTGGTATGTAAGCCGTGGAAATACGCTAGACTTCTCAACCTCGATCACCAAGAACCTGTTCCGCAGCATGAAGATCGATTTCTTGGGCAAGCGCAAGATCGCCTATATCATTTCTGGGATCTTGTTGGCCATCAGTTTAGGTTCGCTCTTCACCACAGGATTGAATCAAGGGGTCGACTTTGTCGGCGGACGCTCGTATGTGGTGCGTTTCCAAGACGCAGTGAATCCTACGGAAATTGAGAACAACCTGATCGATGCTTTCGGAAGTGCCGATGCCAAGACCTTTGGTGAGGCCAACCAGTTGAAGATCACTACCAAGTACAAGATCGATGCCGAAGGTACCGAAATAGACAACGAGATACAGCAAAAACTATTTACAGCACTACAACCGTACTTGACTGACGGATTGGATTACGACAACTTCGTAAATGGTGCCGACGAAAAGCAAGTGGGCATTATGTCTTCGATCAAAGTAGGGCCTACTATTGCAGATGATATCAAGTACAATTCGTATTGGGCAATAGGTGGTTCGTTATTAATAGTGTTCCTGTATATTCTCTTGCGTTTCCGTAAGTGGCAGTTCTCACTTGGCGCAGTAGTGGCCGTTTTCCACGATGTATTGATCGTATTGGGGATCTTCTCATTGACGTACAAGATCATGCCGTTCAACATGGAGATCGACCAAGCATTTATCGCGGCGATCCTTACCGTGATCGGGTACTCGCTGAACGATACCGTAGTCGTGTTCGACCGTATTCGTGAGTTTATGAACGACCATGCTAGTTGGCCGTTCAACAAGATCGTAAACGGCGCCTTGAACAGTACACTTAGCCGTACGCTAAACACCTCGCTGACCACCTTGGTAGTACTCTTGGCCATCTTTATCTTTGGTGGCGAATCGATCCGTGGCTTTATGTTTGCTTTGATCGTGGGTGTGGTCGTGGGTACCTACTCATCGATGTTTATCGCCACACCGATCATGTACGATACCACACACAATAGGAAAGTAGAAGAGAAGAAGTAATGCTCTCTTAAATAGAGAATCGAGAAAACCCCACCATCCTTTATAGCTATCGGGAGGTGGGGTTTTTAGTGATAACGATTCAGCTATTCTATCAGCTGCCATAAGTTATTCTCATTCAAGATACATTTCGTTGAGATATCCTGTCCAATGTCCATATATAACTTTCCAATAACTACTTTCTCTGTTTATGGTTTGAATCTTTGCCCCTTCTGGTATTCTAATTATCACGTCTGCTTGGAGAAGATCTTGCCTTTAATGATGCCAGTTACTATAGGTGAGCACATCAAGAAGGTTCGGTTGGAACGTGCCTAGCAATCGCACATAAGCTTCTCTGGTCTTTCTGGGCGAGTGAGGAAAGTATCTGAAGGAGTACTCATGTTACGGCCTCAGCGTCTTCATCGAAACGTAAGAGGCTGAGAACGTCCACCCCTAACCCTTGTGCGACCTTCAATAAGGTCGTAAGCGTAGGGGAATGCTCACCCTTTTCTATGCGTTGCACTTGGTGTATGTCCAAATCGGCTCGAAGAGAGAGTTCACGTTGTGATATCCCCAACTGAATCCTGAGTGTCTGTACTCGTTCACCTACCCTTGCAATGAATATGTCTACCTCTGATTGTTCCATATACGTGCCCTTGTGAGAGGCGAATCAGAAAAGTAGGAGAATTAAATTGTATATTTTACGACAAATTTGTCGTAAAATATACATATATTTGAATCATCAACGACCCAAGATGAATGTTCCCATCGGGTCGAGGAGCACGAGACCAAAAATCAAGGAAAATAAAGTGTGGTATCAGCATGTTAGTTCCCCAAGCAGATAGGTAAGTTCTGCCATACCGAAGCTGTGGCACCACACTTATCCCCCTGCCAGCGACCCGAGAGGGTTGTTGGCGCGAAAAACTCCACATCTTGTGGAGTTTTTTATTGTCCTTCCGCTTCATCTCATCGAAACCATAATAGCTTAAGCCTTGACGTATGAGGTCTTTGGTAAATACGGTAGCGCCTATTTCGTGGTCCTTGGGTGTGGAAATGCGTATATCGGTAACCGTGACAGCCATTAGTCGCGTTCAAAAACTATCTTGTCGCCAATGTCTAGTAACCATTTTTCTGTCAGACCTGCATTCACCTCCAATACGTATCGTGCAGGTACTTGCGAATAGAGCGAACTTTCGTCCAGTGGCTTTGCATTCTCCGAAAAGCTGACAATGCGCTGGTCGGCACCAATATAGATAATGTCTAACGGTATCTCGGTGTTCTTCATATAGAAAGAACGACGTACTTCTTCAGGAAAGATAAAGAGCATGCCGCGATCTTCTTGCATGGAAGAACGATGCATCAAACCAGTTTCACGTTCGTAATCATCTTCAGCAAACTCAATGTCTAAAGTAGCAACCAGGGAGTCGTTAGGCTTCAGGATCTGTAGGGTTCCTTCCTTCGTAAAAGGGATTTCTTGCTGAACCACAATGGGCTTCTTTTCCTTTCCACAAGAAATGATAAAAAGCGCAAACAGTGCTATAAGGATGTTTCTTT
>JANQRC010000023.1 GCA_028284745.1 Flavobacteriaceae bacterium | reverse complement strand
GGAAGCTCTGGTGCTGAGGTAAACATCGTTAGTTCAAGAATGCTATTGTCAGGAGGAATCAAAATTACAGGTAGTATAAATGAAACTAACATTGTCAATTCTATTTGGGTTGACAATAATTTTTCTACACCTAAATTTGGCGATAGATTTATAAATGACTCTAGTGGACCAATGAATTTTGTTGCTTCTTCATTAATGTGGAACTCAAATACTTGCAATGTTCAATGTCAAAATTCTGGATTAAGTACTTTAATAGAGAGCTCTAACGGTTCAATTAACTTTAACGAGTCTGCGTTAGGATTTAACTTTGAAAGCACAACAGGCAATCTTTTAACTACACTTGGAGGCACAGGCAGTGGCTTTAGCGCCGATACTAACACTTGGATACAACCCACGGTCACACAAGATGAAACAGCTTTAGAAACTATAACTTCACAACCTGCTTTGCTTACGGGTCCTGATGCTTTTACATTTGAGGTAATCTCTAATAATGCGTTGTTTGATGTTGATTTTCTTACGCCAAATATTGCAGGAGAATTAATAGACACGGTTAGCACAACCTTGTTGCATCCAGTATCAGGAGTCGCTATCACCGAAGATCCTCTAGGAAATCCCAGAGAAGATGCAAATGGATTAAGAGATATAGGTGCCATACAATTATCTTTAGCGCCTTTCTTAAGTGTTTCGAATATTGGTGAAACCTCAATTGATATCAATTGGAACGAACCAACCCATCATAATAATCTTACAATATTAAATTACGAGGTTTCTTATGCTGAGGTTGCCTCTAGCGGAACAACTATTACAGTTCCGTTACCAAATCTATCAACAACCATAAATGGTTTGATAACGGGAACAGCCTATGAAATTAAAGTTAGGGCAATATATGATAATGGCGGGTCTTCAGAAAATGGTCCTTTCAGTAATGCTGTAAATGCAACACCATTTGGCACTTTAGAATCACCCACATTAACTGCTACACCAGGAAATGCCGAAGCATTCCTATCGTGGAACATTCCAGACCTAGGTGGTCGATCTTATGAGTTCTATGACATTTTCTGGCGAGTGTTAGGTGATACAAATTTTATTGATGCGATTGCAGTTTACGACATTAATCAAACTAGCGCAACAGCAACAGGATTAACTAATGGCACCACTTATGAATTTTCCATTTTTGTAAGAGCCTCTGGTGAAAATTCAGCTTATAACTTTGCAACTGCTACGCCTGACTCTAACTTGTTGAGCACTACTGACATTAATCTTTTTAATGAAAAGTTTAATTTTTACCCCAATCCAGTTAAAGACCACTTTTACATTGATACTAACGAAGATTTTGAGGCTAAACTATTCTCAGTAAACGGTACTTTATTACTAGATAATCTTACTAATAAAGTTCTAGATTTGTCAGGTTATAGCCAAGGTATTTATTTTATGCAAATTCAATATCAGAATAAACTTTACACAAAAAAAATAATTAAGAATTAATGAATGGATTAGAATAGAATCCAAAACAGTTCTTTTGGGTAGTGTTTCAAATTAGGACATGAAACATGGACAAGATTTAAGCATACCAAGTGTAATCGGGACGCTCGGCATCGAAAGAGCCTCAATTATGCTTCTTCTTTACTGGCTTTCGCTCCTTGTAATAAGGTAACATCCTTTAGGGCGGGTCCTTTCTTGTTGATGACGACCTCACAGCACCGGATGAACTCCATCGACAATCGGGTCCAACCGCTGGTCTTTTTTCTCGGGGTGTGTTATAATTAGAAAGATATGGCAGCCTTTCAATGAATTTCATTTTTTTACGGTTTTTCCTTCAATTTTTTATTATAAATGCTTACTTCTTGTATGATTTACATGATTATATTTGGAATGCTTTATTTACTTTTTTATAAAGTACAAACGTATTAGTGGAGGTCGAAAAACTATAATAGAGTAGACACAACCAAAATATTCGAATTATGAAAATCGAGAGATTATCTTCAACAATGGGCAAAAATGACAAGTACATGGTTGCTGCAGGATGCAATTGTAACTGTTGCTGTTGCTGCAACTTCAGCATTAGCCTCTAATCAGTTAGTCTAAAAAGGAATGAGCCTATATGACCTAGATGTCGTATGGGCTTTTTTTTATCAATCAACCAATCAAAGAAACTTATGCTAAACAACTATGACATCTTTGAAGACAAAGAGAATAATGTGTATCAAATACGTACAAAAGGGGATGTGTTTCTTGTTCGCTTCGAAGGAGAAGATAGCAAAGCTATTTTTCTTCACATTGTAAAGACTACTCGTGAAAAAGAGCTCTCTTTTATAGACCTAATGAAAAATTTGAAAAAGAAATATGAAGAAGAGAAAGTAATCTCTGTAGTTAATGAGTTAAAAGAAAGTGGGATCTTCAATGAATACTATACCAATCCTAAAAAAGACCTTAACGGGTTAGCTTTAGGAATATTGGGAAGGCAAAATGATTTTTCAAGAATGAAAGCAGGAAAAAGTCTTGAGATCATAGGAAAAGGAAATTTGTTTGATTCTTTCAAAAAAATTGCTGACAAGGGTGATTTTAGCTCTTTATATTTTACAAAGCTCGCCAGTAAAAATAATGACAGCTTAATAGAAAAGGCCTTCAAAAGAGCTGATTTTGTCATTGTAGAAAATAATGAGTGGAACCCTAATTTTCTAGAAAAAATCAACCACATTGCATTGATCCAAAACAAACCTTGGATGCTCGTTCGTGGTATGTGGCGTGGATATGGCAGCATTGGACCTTTGTTCTATGGCAAAGAAACAGGTTGCTATGAATGCTTATCTGCTCGCGTAAAAAGTAATATTGAGCACTTAAAATATTTTTTAGCATATGAAGCATACCTAAAAGAAGAGAACATTTCTTCTCGACCAGATTGGACACCTACTGGATTCCATGAGATCATTGCCTCTACCGCAATTTTTGACACTTTAAAGTTTCTCACAGAATGGGATATTCCTGAAACATACGGCAATATCATTAACATACTACCTTCTTTGAGTACTGAGAAACACAAATTACTTAAAAACCCATTGTGTAACACTTGCAAACCAGAATTAGAATATAACTTATCTCCTTGGATTGCCAATATTGCATTAAAATAACATATCAAACTATGTATGCCAATCAAACTCTAGATAAGTGTTCATGCATTATTTCGGATGAAACAGGCATTTTAAAGCGCATTTCAAGATTACCCATACAAAATGGAGACCCCAAGCTTATAGCGTTTGGAGTCGTTCCTTCTGAGACTGCCATGTTGGGAACTACCTCTTTTCCTGGACGCGGTAGTGGTTGTGCCTATTCCTGGGAAGGAGCCATGCTAACAACATTAGGGGAGATTTCAGAGCGTTACGCACCAGTATTCTATAAAAAAAATGAGCTTTTAAAAACCTCTTTTAAGAACCTTGCTGTAGGGAAAAGAATCCATCCTTCAGAATACGCCATTTATCACGAAAAACAACATGAGCTCTATCAGAAAAACGAACTCCCTATAAAACCACTTACGGAAGACCTCGAACTGCATTGGGTAAAATGTACTGACCTTACCGACGGACAAGATGCCTTTATTCCTGCGACTCTAGTATATATGCCATTTTTTGAGGATCCTTACTATATCATGTTCAATACCTCAACAGGATTAGCCGCACATTCAAATTTTTATAAAGCTATCCTGGGAGGGCTTTATGAATGCATTGAACGTGATTCGTTTGTTATTACATGGTCACATCATTTAGATGTTCCTAAAATTAGGATCACGAAAGAGATCCAAGATCATATTGACCAATACTACCCTAAAAATTTTAAGTTCCACCTTCTAGATATTACACTCGATCTAGAAAAACCTAGTGTGTTCGGGTTTTGTGTTGGCGAAAGTGATTATGGGAAGTTTATTACTGTAGGGTCCTCCACGCGAAGCACTTATGCTGATGCTATTAAAAAAGTGATCTTGGAGTGCGGACAGGCAGTCTCTTACCTACGCCATACTTTCAACATGAATCCAGATTGGAACAAAAAACGAATGGATCTGAGAGATTTTGAAGATCACTCGCTTTACTATAATGTTCACAAAGAAGAGATGAAGGTTTTTGATGAATGGATCAATAAAACGCCTAACAAAGAAATCGACTTTCGTGAGGTCCGCAAAACTAGCGATAAAGAAGAGATTCAGAGTATCCTCAAAATCTTTAAGAAAAAAGGGTATAACGTATTGTTTAAAGATGTAACTACCGTAGATGTAAATCAGGCAGGATTTTATTCCATAAAAATTTACATTCCACAACTGATCCAGATGGCAGGGGGATACCCGTTTTACTTCTGGGGAGGAAAGCGACTGTACGAGGTCCCGCCAACACTTGGGTATCCCAGGAAGGATTATGACCAGATCTCACGTTATCCTTATCCATTCCCATAAAATATAAGAATATGAATATTGAAAACATAAAAGAAAAGTATGACCGGCTCGATATGGAGGTCACCAGCATTCGTACTCTAGGAAAAAGCATTGCTGCACTATATCATGAGAATTCAAAAGTAAATAAGGTAATAGCACGTAGACAAGTCCCTCAAATTAGCATGTTTGAAAGTCCTTATATCGTAAAACGATCGAGTCAGCCTTACAAAAACTACTATGAATTTGAGCGTCATGACCTAGACCAATATAATACTCATCAAAATCCCTCTGAGTTCTATGATAATTTAAAAGGGCGCCATAGTGTCCGCTCTTTTGATGAGGGTTATAAGATCTCTCTTTTAGAACTTCACCATTTGTTATTTTATTCTTACGGTATCTCAAAATCGACCCTACTTAATGAGGAAGAAAACGTAACTTGGTCATTCCGTCATGTGCCTTCGGCGGGGGGCCTATATCCACTCGAATTGTATGTGATCATCCTTAATGGTGCCATACGAAAGGGCCTATATCATTACAGTTCTTTAAAAAATTCAATTTCTCTTCTAAAGGAAGGGGATTTTCAAGCGTTTTTGGGAGATTTTTCCGGAGCAAAGCCTTGGGTAGACATCGACAGTGCTTCTTGTGTCGTACTTACCACATCTGTTTTTGAGCGCCAAATGATCAAATATGGAGAGCGTGCCTATCGCTTTATATTGATGGAAACTGGCTTCGTTGCCCAGAACATGAGTCTTATTTGTCAGCATCTTGGTCTAGGATCTTGCATGCTAGGTTTTTATCATGATGATAAAATAAATGAATTGCTAGATATTAACGGAGTCGGCGAAACTATCCAAAATGTACTCGTTATTGGGAAGGAGAAGGTCGCTTCTGCCTCTGAGAAGAAAAACATGTAGCACTTAGACTGTTCTGAACCATGAAAGTAATTAACATACAGAACCTTTCCTATAGTATTAATAAAAAGCGTATTCTAAAGAATATACATTTTAGCATCGAAAAAAATGAGCGTGTAGCTTTATTGGGAAGTAATGGTTCTGGCAAAAGCACGATCATCGATGTGATAGTCGATAATTTTTCACCGTCTTCTGGGCAAGTAAATGTTTTTGAATCTGTTTTTAAAGACCATAAAAGAAAGATCGGGGTCCTGTACGACAACAGCCCCTTCTTCCCTGCTCTAAAAGTTCATGAATTAATTTCCTTTACTTCTTCAATATACAATATCAAGGAACGTGACAATGCTATTATAGATCAGCTCAAAGACAGCTTGGGTATTTCGAATATTGAACAAAGCTTGTTTCATGCGCTATCTAAAGGGGAGCGAAAAAAAGTAGGGGTCATTTTGTCATTGATTCATGATCCAACCTTATTGATCGCAGACGAACCGACATCTTTTCTCGACCCGTCTATGCGTAACGCCTATTGGAGAATCCTTTCGGAACGCAAAGATCTAACTGTTTTATTTACAACTCACCTCTGGGAAGAAGCGCAAAGATATGCAGACAAGGTAGTGTTTATTAACGACGGGGAGCAATTATTCGAAACGGATACTATTTCTAATTTCCTGTCGGACAAATATCTAAACGGAGATAAAAAGATCGTGGTAGATGGAGCATCCGAAGTAGAGAGGTTACTCCCAGAAGCTACCATAGTCACCTATAATGACCAACACCACATATTCAGTCGCAGTTTTAAAGCAACATTAGATACCATACAAAACTCTGTCAAAAAATATTCTTTGCTTGAAAAAAGCCTAGAAGACATTTATCATTATTTAATTGTAAAGCAGAAGCAATGAATTCATTAGTTACTTCTATAAAATATAATCTGATAATGTACTATCGCATTAAGGTGGCTTTGTTTTTCACCTTCATATTCCCTGCTTTATTATTTGTGATCTTTGGAAGTATCTGGGGAGTTTCTGATCCAGAATACATCTACTTTTTGTTATCGGGAGTAGTAGCCATGAACGTGGTTAGCCAGGGAATCTTTTCTACTGGAGCCGTTATAAAACAATACTATCATGAAAATATTGTAAAGTTTTTAAAAGCCCTGCCTATTAACGTTCTTAACTACTTTCTAGGGATGATCATTTGTCGTGCTTTAGTTGTTGTCGCCAGCATTTTAGTATTGGCCATTATCGCTTTTATTTTCTTTGGATATACCGTAACAGCAACGCAATTCCTCTTGTTAGTCTCTGGCTCGCTAATAGGATTGATCTTGTTTTCCTTTATGGGATTACTAGTTAGCTTTTTCGGAAATTTAAAGTCTAATGAAGATGCTGGAAGAGAAGTAGGGAATATCGTTTATTTTTTGATGATCTTCTTGTGTGATTGTTTTTATCCAGTAAGTGAGTTAAACATTTTCATCGGAACATTAAATAGAATATTTCCTCTAACATATTTGCTCGATTATTACAGGGAGCAAAATATTGGAACCTCTTTATTGATCATGGGAGGCTTCTCCACACTATTTGCCAGTTTGTTTTTATACCTATTTAGAAAAAGAGCGATCCAAAGGACATGAACATCCTATGTTTAATAGCAGGATTATTTACATTAACCTTATTTCACGAACTAGGTCATGTTGTTAGTGCCTTTTTATTAAGGCTCCGCATCTACAATGTTGGAATTGCCATGTTTCCTTACCCGCACCCTTATGTAAAAGTAGAGCATACCGATAAGAGGACCCATCGTTACATTTTCTACTATGCAGGCATAGGAATGACCGTTCTATTATTAATTGTCAGTTACCTTACAGGCCTATTGTCATATAAAATGATTTATTATGCCTTTGCGATCGAGCTTATCATAGAACTCAACCCATTTCATTCCGACATCTTTCTAGTACATGCTGAAGCAGAAGACTATGGAAAATTTAATTTCAGCCTTTCAGGAAACAGAAAGTATTATTTCTTTTTCTGGTTGGCTCTCATCTACTTGTTTTTTAACCCTCTTGCATTTCAAAAACTTATAACATTTTATTAAAAAGCTTATGAAGACCTTACACCTATTGACTTTTATTATGTTCTTAAGGATCGCTACAAGTTGTAACCTTATGACTTCATCATCGAGCGATGCCATTGCCTATGCAAACATCAAATTACAATTTCAGGCAAACGATACCATATTGAAAGACATTCAAAACAAAATCTATCAATCCTTCATTAATGGACTCATGTCGAAAGACCCATCAGACATGGAGGCTATCGACGCAAAGTTAAAAGCACTATATAGAGAGCACCCACAAAATATCATTTTGTATTGGCAAGCATATTTACAGTATTACAAAGCAGTGTATCACATCAAACACAAAGACAATGAAAATAGTAAGAAAGAGATCATGGCAGGAGTAGAGATCATGGAGGGGCTCTCTCCTAAAAATAGTGAAGACTATGCACTCTTGGCCATGCTTCAGGGTTATGCAATTCAGTATTTGCCTAACATGAAAAAGGGAATTTACTCGACAAAGACCAAAAAGAACATAGCTAATGCGATCAAGCTTGATGAAAACAATCTTAGAGCTCATTATGTGGCTGCAAGCAATGACTATTATACTCCTAAAGAATTCGGAGGAGGGAAAATTATGGAAAAGCATTTGCTGAAAGCCATAGACCTGCCTGACCAACAACATCCCAATGCATTTCTTCCATCCTGGGGGAAAGAATTAAGTTATGCTATGCTCATTGAGCATTATATAAACGAAGAGAACAAAGAGGAAGCAAAGAAATACTTCAAAAAGGCTATAGAAATATATCCTGAAAGTTATTCTATAAGATCATTGGCAACAAAACTTATTGAATAAAAGCTCTTGTTAATAAATACATGCTCAGAGTTCTACTGTTCTTTTTCATAAATGGTTGTACTTCTTTCTTGTTGGGACAATCAACAATATCAGGAACAGTCGTCGACACAAAAGGACAACCTATCTTTGCTGCTAGCGTATACCTGAAAAGCAATACTTCCGTCGGTACTACAACTGATTTTGACGGTATTTTTAAGATCACTGCTTCTATTAAAGAAAATCCCGACAATATCTTGATAGTTTCCTCTATAGGTTATGAAACAGCGTATTGGGAAGTCTCCAAACTACTTATAAATAAAAGCAATACAATTACTCTTGTTGCTCAAGAAAGCAAACTCGAGGAAATTATCTTGACCTACAAAGATCCCATATCCGAGCAATTCTCTGTAAATAAACTAGATAAGTTAGACATTTACCTGAATCCGCTGTCAAATGGTGATCCTCTAAAAGCCATAACCGGACTGCCCTCATCTACAAATACAAATGAAAATTCTAACCCAACGCTTCGCGGAAGCAGTGCCGTCAGATCTGCCGTAGTTCTAAATGGAGTCCCTATTATCAACCCTGTAAAAAATAGCCAGGTAAACAGTGTTGGGAATTTTAGCTTGTTCAATACAGAGCTCATTCATAAACAATACGTATATGCGAGTAATCCCCCACTTACATATGGAAATTCTAGTGCAGGTCTAATCGAGATCGAATCGATTAGTGAGCTAAAAGATAACCAAATCAGCATATCAGCTGGGTTAGCGAATGTAGGTTTATTTGTATCCCAAAGAACAGCATCGAATAACTTTTTACAAGTTTATGGAAACTGGCAATTTTCAAAACTGTTTCTTGAGTTGAACGCATCAGGAGGTTTCCGCAACATTGATCATTTTAGGAATAAAGATCTAGGATTAAACTATCACCATACAATCAATGAAAACACTTCATTCAACACTTTTAATTACATTATAGACGAATCTTATAGTGCAGAAACACAAAACTTCACCTATCGTGGAAACCAACAAACATCAACGCTTCGCTATTTCAACATTTCTAATTTTAAGAAAAAGACCACTGATGGTCTTTTATCCATAAACGTAGGGTTGGATATCGCTTTTAAGAAATTCAATTTTGGAAACATTGATTCAAAAGTCGATGAAAACCAACTTTTCACTTCTATAAATTACAAACATAGAATCTCACCCGAAAACACATTACAGATAGGAGCCTCCTCTAATTACAATAGCTACAATTTCAACACTACGATTCCAGAGTTCTTTTTTTCACAAGCACCTTCAGCACCATCTCTGACCATTGCCGATGATATTAACAATCATGCTATTGAAGGATATGCATATGATTCCCATAAATTCTCTGAAAAAACAATAGGGGCTTTAGGACTTCGTTTCAATATCCCCACGGGGGGGCAGCCCAGTTATTTCAGCTACCAAGGAAGTCTTCGCTATCAGCCCAATAATTCACATTCTTTTCTATTGAGCGGAGGGCGGTATTACAACTACTCACTTCCAGCTTTTTTTGATACAAACTATAGACTTCTGGACAGTTATCAAGGAGCTTTAGACTACTCTTTCCAAAAAAGCAACTTTTCAATTTCTTCTGCTATCTACTATAAAGAAGAAACAGGGGATTCAGTAACTAGCCAGTTCATCTCGTTCGACAAGAACAGAATAATTGGAGTAGAATTTTTAAGTGAATACTTCTTGGGAGATGACTTTAAAGTTTCTCTATCGAATACTTTTTTAAACCAAAAAATACGTGTGGACAATGCTTTTGTTGATGCTCAAGAAGATTTAGACTATTTTATAAAGGCTACTGTATCCTACACAAACCCAAAGTATGTAAATGCCACGTTTAATTATGTTGGGCGACCTGGCACACGATTTACTCCTGTTATCTCCAGCACTTTTAATACTGATGCAAACGCATTTGATCCCACATATTCCAGTGCGATCAATAGTAACACTCTGAATAATTATCATAGTATTAATTTATCTCTAAGTCGTATATTTAAAGTGAACGAAGCTGATGTGATCATCGGTTATTTATCAGCAAATAATCTTTTCAATCGTAGAAACCAAAGAGATCGTTGGTATTCTAGCGATTATAGTACATTTACTTTTGACCATTTACAACCATTTACAGTATATTTTGGTTGTATGTATAAGCTTGGCTCTTTCGGTAATGGGCCAAATTAGGGCATGACCCCACATAGGAATGTATTCAAACGAAAGTCACCCAATTGAAAATACAAGCAATGCTGATTTTCACAGGCACATTGACATATTGAGAGCAATAGACATTTGGAAAGCCCCTAAAAATAAGAGCGTGGACAACTACAGCTACGGCCGCCAACAGGAACCTGATAGCGAGCGCGAACAAGGGATCGTCAGCATTGCCTAAAACCATCTGAACCTGCCCACAGAGGTCACGTTCAAAAATTCCAGTACCTATTTGACAAGTCCTGCTTCTGCAACGGTCAACAAAAGAGCCAGTTTAATGGCATCGGCACCCTTTTTATTAAGCCACCACTCTCCCAAAGAATGCGCACCGCCTGCTTTGCCACCATATCCGATGGTAACCGCAGGAATTCCCATTGAAATAGGAATATTGGCATTGGTTGAGCCTCTTGTAAGTTTCGTTTTGGCCCCGAAGAAATTGGAAACAGCAACAGCACGCTGAATCAATGGCGTTTCAATCGGTAGTTCTCCTGAAGGCCTGTCGCCGATAGGCACAAGCTCCAGCGTAATTTTATCTCTGACACCTGAAGCATTGTAATTTTTTACAGCTTCCTGCATAGAAGCTCTGAATATCCGATCCATTTGCTTTAAACTCTCAGCACTAATAGAGCGCATGTCAACTTCCATCCACGATTCGAAGGGAATAGAGTTTACCGATGTTCCTCCACCTATTCTGCCAACATTAAAACTTGTTCTTGGCCCTTGTGCAGTAAATACTGCAGCATTTTTTGTGAATTCTGTAATGGCCATCCCCAATGCGTGATGCGGATTTGCCAAACCAAAAGCCCCCCAAGAATGCCCTCCTTTTCCTTTGAAAACGGCCTTATAGCGTTTAGAGCCCAATCCGGCATTGTTTACGCGTCCGATGCGTCCTCCGTCTATAGATATCCAAGAGTCGATATTGAGCTCGTTATTTTTAAAGATATGCCTTACGCCCCGCAGGTCTCCAAGCCCCTCTTCGCCCACACTACCTATAAACAACAGGTCTGCTTTTGTTTGTACATTGGCTCTTTTGATGGCTTTTAGTATCGCAATAACCATGGACAAACCGCGGGTGTCATCCCCGATTCCCGGGGCATAGAGTGTATCTCCTTTTTGAGTCACGGTAACGTCTGTGCCTTCCGGAAAAACGGTATCCATGTGCGCATCGAGAGCCACTACCTTGTTTCCTCTGGCACCTTTTTTAAGCGCAATGACATTGCCTTCTTCATCTATCCATACTTTTTCGGCACCGGCTTCTTTTAGCATTTCGCTGAATTTCTCCGCCCTTACTTTTTCCTTAAAAGGAGGGGCCGGAATTTCGGTAAGCGTTATCAGGTCATTTGTGGTTTGAGGCTCAAGCTCATCAATAATAGCCAGCGCTTTTGTGATCGACCTTTGTTGACTGAGTTTCTTTATTTCTTTGTTATAAGCCTTTGCTGCAACCGGCAGATCTTGTCCGTAAAGCAGCGTATTGCCGAATAATAGGGCTATAAGAATGAAAAAAACAGGTTTGCGGAAAGTGGTTCTTCTTATCATAGTTTAGAGTTAAGGTTACCAATTACAAGGTATCATTCATTTTGTAAAGATAGCCTTGTTTATTTCTTAGGTCAGAAAAGGCCTGTTGCAATTTTTGGGTAATAGGCACAGGTTCATTGTCTTTATAAAGAATATGGTTGTCAATTTGTTGGATCGCTGCTATTTGTGCTCTTGTTCCGGTCAAAAAAGCTTCATCCATCGTTGTCACATCTTTTTGAGAAATTGCTTTTTCAAGCACTTCAATAGCTAGTTCGTTGCAAAGTTGTATCACAATTTGCCGCACCAAATAAAAAACCTCTGTCAAATACGGATATTTTAGCATCTTCATAGTCTAAAATATCATCATTTCAGACATACTTTTTTGGGATAATTGCTCATTTTCAACGATCAAAAATAAGATTAAATAATGAAACTGGGCATCGTGCGGTTGCCATAGTATGCAGGCCCGGAGTTCCTTTTAAAATACTTTTAACGCTCTTAATGGTCTGAATGTCTCTTGCGGCACAGTATTCTCAAGGATGTTGAAGATGGCAATAACAAACCAACACAGCCACTTTCGAGTGGCTGTTTTTTATGGTTGCAATGATGAAAGTAGTACTTTAGCTACACATACACCCGTCTAGAGGTCGGTGATAGGAAGGATCACCAGCACAGAGGCTGGGTAGCGAGGTAAAAGAAAACTCCGTCGAATCGCCCGACGGACCTTCTTCACAAAAATGACCGTATCGATGGGTTAATTTTTAACCCGCCCAATGCCCTTTTCCAAGTGGATGCGAAGGAGCAGGTCCTGATGTGATATTTTTGGTGTCTTCCCTCCAGCTGGAGCTTCGTAAGCCTTCACATCGGTTGAAGCAGTTGTGACCTGGCTTTGCGAAGTACTGGTGAGTACCCAGCTGATCTTGTCATTGGGATTCACAGCTTGGAAATCCATGCCGTAGTTGGCGTAACTCCCATTAATATAAAGAGCCCAATAACTACTAGAGCCGGCATAGACACCGTTAAAACTCATCAGAAAATCACCATAGAGGCAATATGGGGTCGTGGTGAAAGTAAATCCATTTTGGATTTGAGCGCTCAGCATGGCGGTACGTACCGTAGTGCCCATAATCCATGGAACGTTCTGGTAGGTCGTGGTAGAACCGTTGTAGGTAAAGGACAGCGTTACGAGAGAGCAGCTTGTATCAGTACAGCTCGTGCAATTGGTTTGTGCCGAGACAGCTTGTGCACTGAGAAACAAAAACAAGCTCAAGAATGTGATGGTTTTGGTGAACGTTTTCATGATGATGGTCTTTAATATGTTAGCACAGTACAAAATACCACTCAAAGACCAAACTGGGATGCGTAGAACTACGTGATTTTTATAAAATCCCTCTTTTGAAGAAGTAACACGACCACTGATGGAGACACCTTCTCGATAACGGACCACCTGATAGCTTAACTTTAGCATAGAATGAATACGAGACTCACATCGATGGTGCACTTAATAGTTCTCGAAATATATATATTTCCTGCTCACCAAGAACTATCCTGGGGCATCCCATTGGGAAATTCAAATGCATTTCCGATATTGTGCTAGATGAAACTAGGCGTACTTTCTATAGGCGAACGACTCTATTCTACCCAACGTATCTTTAAAGAGGCCAAAAGACGTGGCCACGACGTTCGCATTATCGATTATACACGCTGTGTCCTGCTCTTTGAGGACCATACGGCAAAGGTGATCTACAATGGCGAAGATATCGGAGGTTGGCCCGATGCCATCGTTCCACGGATCGGAACTTCGTATACCAAGCCAGGACTTCTGGTGGTCAATCAGTTCGAGAAACGTGACGCCTTTAACATCGCCAGTGCCACAGGCATCCTTAGGTCTAGGAACAAACTGCTCACCTTTCAACACTTAGCACAACACAACGTACCCATTCCTAAAACAGTGTATGCCAACAGCAAACATTTGCTCAAGGAAAAGTTGAACATGCTCAACAGCGAGCGGATCATCATCAAGTTCTTAGAAGGCACACACGGCCTGGGGGTCATGCTTGCTGAAAGTCGTCAATCGGCCGTATCGATCATCGAGACCATGAACTCGTTGAATCAGATGGTACTGCTGCAAGAGTTCATCGAAGAGGCCAACGGGGCAGACATTCGCGCATATGTGGTAGGAGATAGCGTAGTGGCCTCGATGCGCAGAAAAAGCAACGGGGATTTTAGAAGCAACGTACATCGTGGCGGAAGCACGCAACCCATCAACCTCACTACCGAAGAAGAAGACATCGCCATTAGCAGCGCTCACAGTCTTGGGCTTGATGTGGCCGGCGTAGACATCATTCGTTCGGATAGAGGACCGTTGGTCATCGAAGTGAATTCTTCCGCCGGACTGGAAGGCATCGAAGGCGCCACCAAGGTGAACATCGCCGGCGAGATCATAAAATATATCGAACAGCATGTCTGAGAACCTTCAGAAGAACCATACCAAATTCATCTACAACGAAAGCATAGAGCCGGGCGAGCACAAGCTCATCCAAATTCCTGTAGACAAATTGCCCACGGGGACCCTCATAAAGATCCCGGTGTATGTCTTTAACGGGACCGAAGCCGGCCCAACACTCCTGATACAAGGTGGCCTACATGGCGACGAGATCAACGGTGTGGAAATATGCCGTCGTATCCTGACCAACAAGTACTTTGGCAGGCTGAAGAAAGGTTGTGTGATCGTGGTGCCGCTGTTGAATGTGTTCGGTTTCATCTACAACTCTAGAGAGGTGACGGATGGCAAAGATGTGAACCGAAGTTTCCCCGGAAGCAAAGCGGGATCCTTGGCCTCAAGGATCGCTTATACCCACATGAACGAGATCGTGAAGCACATCGACATAGGAATCGACCTGCATACTGGTGGCGGCATGCGTAGCAATCATCCACAGATACGTTATTCCAAAGAAATGCCCGAGAGTCTGGAAATGGCCCACATCTTTCGTCCACCATTCCTTTTCGCTTCGAAGATGATCCCCAGATCGTTTCGCCAGGCATGCTACAAAAAAGGGAAGCCTATCATCGTGTTCGAAGGTGGCGAGAGTGCGCGTTTTGACGAGTTTGCCATTAACGAAGGCATAGAAGGCATCATGCGCATCGTAAAGCATTACGACATGGTGAATGCGGTAAACTATACCCAATCGGGCAATAACGAAACCGTGCACCTGAATCGGCGAAAGTGGTTGCGCGCCCGCAATGGTGGTGTATTCTGCCCCATAGTGCTCAACGGAACGCCTATCAAAAGGCAGCAGATCCTAGGACATATCTCTGATGCTTTTGGCAACAACCGCCGAGCGGTAAAAGCACCTTATGACGGCTACATCATTGCTGTGAACAACAAGCCCTTGGTAAGCAAAGGCGATGCATTGTTCCACGTGGGGGAAGGGCTGATTGCTTGAAATCAATATATAAGTGTATACACCTCATTCTAGCTAGTAGTGGCTTTGATCAAACTTTAAAAGAATTTTTATCCACACCCTCCATACTCCTCCCTCAAGGGAGGAATTGATTATGATAAACTTTGTCCCCTCGAGGGGACTTTAGGGGTGTTTTTTACTCAAATCAATTTAAAATGCAAAAAGGTATTTAGTAAAACGAAGTTAAATAAATTGTCCGTTCGAGTGATCTTTAGTTGCCAAAATCAGAATACATTTTTGATTGAAGGTATCTAAGCGAAGCTTAAAAATCGTACCAGTCTTGGCAGGTAGAGAACAATCAAAGCGTTTCAATCCTCATTCTCGATACAAATTTCACATTCTCCAGCATATGAAATTCACTCGAATTGACAGAATTCAACCTAAATACTCAAAAGAGTCTACAGCAAAATTTACCAAGGCTATTCAATGACCAACTCAGTGGTTTCTTCGACTCCGTTTAGTGCTACGCGAATGGTGTATGTTCCCTTCGGAAGGTAATACTTGTCATTGTCCGCTTCTTTGAGCTTGGCTTTCTTATGCTTCTTCAAATAGGCTTTTTGGCCTGCTTCTGAAAAACTGAGGTCGTAGTATTTGCTATTGAACCCCTTGTCAGCTGCTACTTCAAAAGTGTTTACAACAACGTTCTTGTCGGCCACGATGTCAATGACAGCTTTCCCACCTTGTGAGGCGTAAAAAGCAATGGTCTTCTTAGGTTCTCTCGGCTCCATCCAACTACTCCAGTTACCGCCCCATTGCTTAGAATGCTTTATCGGCTCAACTTCGAATACATGCAACGCCTCGGCCATCAGGTCTTTGTCCAACTCTTGTAGTCTAGAGATATCTGCCTTGTATATGCTTCGGCCATGGGTACCGACCAATAAATGCTTTTTTTCTGATTGAATCACCATGTCATGCACGGCTGCTTGGGTAAGCCCTTTCGAAAAGGCTTGCCAACTTCCCCCTTGATCAAACGAAACATAGGCGCCGTTATCGGTTCCCAAGTACAAGATATTCTCGTTCTCAGGGTCTTCGCGAATTACATTCACTGGCGAAAGTGGCAAATTGCCTTTGACGTCCTTCCACGTCTTTCCATGATCTTCACTCATAAAAACATACGGCTTGAAATCATCCCAACGATAGCCGTTCAACGTCACATACACACGCTTCTTCCTATGCTGAGAGGCGACCACGCGACTTACCCAAAGGTCTTTTGGAAAGCTGTCAGATATCTTCTCCCAGTTTCCACCACCATTCTTGGTGACGTGTACCAGGCCATCGTCGCTACCCACATAGATCAGTCCAAACTTTTTGGGCGATTCTGAGATGGTTGTCAACGTACCATAAGCTACATTTCCTTTTTTGCCACCTTGGGTAAGGTCTTCGGAAATAGTTTCCCAGTCGTCGCCCTGGCTTAAGGAACGATGTAGTTTGTTTCCGCCCAAATACAAAATATCTTGGTTGTGCGTTGACAATTGGATGGGTGTTTGCCAGTTGAAGCGATACGGGTTTTCGCCCAGATCATGCTTAGGCTGAATGTACGCTTGCTTGCCTTCTTCCAAGTTCAAACGATAGTAGTTGCCAAACTGGAAGCCTGTGTAGACGATAGCTGGATTGCGATCGTCGATATCGACCTGCATCCCGTCGCCACCCATGATGCTCTTCCATGGATATTCACCACTTTGATGCCAGCGTCTGTCTATCTTGGCATTGTAAGGGCCCATCCAAACACCATTGTCTTGCAAGCCTCCGTATACGTTATACGGATCCTGATTGTCGACATTGATGGCGTAGAACTGTCCTACGGTGGTAGCGTTGTTCTTGGTCCATGTTTCACCATCATCGTAGCTGATATTAATACCGCCGTCATTCCCATTGATCAGATGTCCCGACATCTTGGGATTGACCCAAAGGGCGTGATGGTCTGCATGGACGTTCTCTTTACTAATAGACGCCCAAGTCTTTCCGCTGTCTTCTGACTTCAATTGCGGGACACCACCAATGTATATTGTTTCTTTATCATTAGGATCTACGCGAATCTGAGCAAAGTAATAGCCATAGCTATAGAACAGGTCGTCTATGTATTCCTCATTCATCTTTTGCCAGGTAGTTCCGCCATCCTCGCTACGATACACTTCAGCACCGATCACAGGCGTATCGAAGAGTTGGGCATTGGCATCTTCCAGATACTTCACCAGGTCTACAGGTTCGATATCACCACTTTTCACCATTTGCTTCACATTCTCTGCGCGGTATTTTTCTTGAAAGTCGTTCTCTTTTAAGAAATCATTCAGCTTTGTGTTCTCCAGCACCAAGAACTCGTCTTTTGACATTTCCCGAAAATCATCCTTCGTCAATCCTTCATCTTCATCATCTTTCTCTTTATCCCTTCGGAATTGACTATCATGAACAGCATAGATGGTCTGATCGCTAAAGACCGCCAATCCGATCCTACCAACACCGTCTCCTGTTGGGAAACCACTTCCTGCAACGGTAACTTTCTCCCAATGTTGACCTCCATCTGTACTTCGATAGATAGCAGACTCATTGCCACTTCCTTCAAAGTTCCATGCCTTACGATCCTTCTGCCAAGCTGCAGCAAACTGCAGGTCGTAGTTTTGGGGCGATACGGCCAGGTCGATGATGCCTGTATCTTCAGAAACGAACAAGGTCTTTTGCCAAGTAGCGCCACCATCCATAGTGGTATAGATCCCACGGGCTTCGTTTGGGGAGTACAAGTGACCCACCGCGGCCACCACCACTTGATCGGGATTGTCAGGGTCTATGACGATGCGACCAATATGATGGGTATCATGCAAGCCCATATTCTGCCATGTCTCGCCACGGTCTGTAGACTTCAAAATACCTATGCCCGCATACGAAGAACGTGAAGAATTGTTTTCTCCTGTACCTGCCCAAATAGTACCATTCTTCCAATCAACAGCAATGTCACCTACATTTTGCGTGGGCGCATTGTCTAAGACAGGGTCAAATGATGTCCCATTGTTCTTGGTATGCCATACACCGCCAGATGCATAAGCCACATAGAATTCCGTGGGATCCTCAGGATTCACATCGAGGTCTACCACACGGCCACTCATTATGGTAGGGCCGATGTTCTTAAACTTTACATTCTTTACCAGTGAGGTTTCTTCGAGTTGTTTTTTCTGTTGAAGGGATTCCTGGAATGCTTCGGAAGAAGTGGCGGGCTGTTGTGCAGAAATTACCATTCCGCACATTAGCAAGGCTACATAGAGAGGTTTCATAGGGTTGAGTTAGTGTTTGATCCTTGAAATTACCAAAACCAACCGCCTTGGCAAAACTTTTTCATTCAAGTTTAACAATCTGAAAGGTTGTTGTATTTTTGATAGAACGCTAATTTTCTTCTGCATGAAATACCATCCCATAGACCGCAACTTGTTCATCAAGAATCGTAAAGACCTCATGGTCCAGATGAAGCCCAACAGCCTCGCTGTCTTCAACAGCAACGACATCTACCCTGTTTCGGCAGACAGCACGTTGCCTTTTGAGCAGCATCGCGACATCTTCTACTTGAGTGGTGTTGACCAAGAGGAAAGTGTGTTGATGCTTTTTCCGGATGCGCCTGAGGCAAAACACCGCGAAGTCTTGTTCTTGCGAGAGACCAACGAGCACATCGCCATTTGGGAAGGCGAGAAGTTGACCAAAGCGCGTGCTTTGGAAGTCTCGGGTATAAAAACCGTTTTTTGGTTGCAAGACATGGAGAAGGTCTTCAAGGAATTGATGAGTTATGCCGAAACGGTCTATGTGAATACCAATGAGCACTATCGCGCCAATGTAGCCACCGAAACTCGCGAAGACCGCTTCACCAAATGGTGGAAGACACAATTTCCAGCACACCAAGTAGCAAAAAGCAATCCTATCCTGCAACGTCTTCGCTCTGTAAAAGACCCCATCGAAATTGACTTGATACAAACTGCCTGCGACATTACCGAAAAAGGGTTTAGAAGGATCTTGGGCTTTGTAAAGCCTGGTGTTTGGGAATTTGAGATAGAAGCCGAATACATGCACGAGTTTCTCAGGAACCGCTCTAAGAAGTTCGCCTACACGCCTATCGTGGCCAGTGGCAACAATGCCAATGTGTTGCACTACATCGAGAACAATCAGCAATGTAAGGAAGGCGACTTGTTGCTGATGGATGTCGGTGCCGAATATGCCAACTACAGTAGCGACATGACACGCACCATACCTGTGTCAGGGCGATTCACCGACCGACAAAGGGCTGTGTACAACGCTGTGAATCGTGTAAAGGATGAAGCGACCAACATGTTAGTTCCCGGGGCCATGTGGAAGGAGTATCACGTTGAGGTCGGTAAGCTCATGACCTCTGAATTGTTAGGACTTGGCCTTATCGACAAGGCCGATGTGCAAAACGAGAATCCTGATTGGCCAGCTTATAAGAAATACTTCATGCATGGAACGAGCCATCATATTGGCTTGGATACTCATGACTACGGTTTACTTCATGAGCCCATACAGGCGAATATGGTCTTTACCGTAGAGCCGGGCATCTATATTCCTGAGGAAGGGTTTGGCATCCGTTTAGAAGATGATGTGGTCGTACAAGAAAGCGGCGAACCTTTCAACCTGATGCGCAACATCCCTATCGAAGCTGAGGAGATCGAGGAGCTGATGAATCAGTAGGCAAGATTATTGGTCAATCCAGTTCCTCTGCCAGTTTGGTAAATACTTTTTTAGGATTCTTATTGTCGTACAAAATGCTATACACCGCATCGATAATAGGTGTCTTGGTCCCGTTCTGCTGATTTAGTTTATAAGCACTATTGGTTGCGTAGTATCCTTCGGCCACCATGTTCATCTCCATCTGTGCAGACTTCACCGTATATCCCTTGCCGATCATATTGCCAAACATGCGATTTCTACTAAAGACAGAGTAGCCTGTCACCAACAGATCGCCCAAGTAGGCTGAGTTGTTGATGTTCCGTTTCATCTTGTGCACCTTTTTGATGGATCTTTTCATCTCACGAATAGCATTGCTCATCAACACACTTTGAAAATTGTCGCCATAGCCCAAACCATGGGCAATGCCTGCTGCGATGGCATAGATGTTCTTTAGCATGGCAGCATATTCAGTACCGATGATGTCATCCGAAATCTTTGTCTTTATGTAACGACTCGACAGTTTAGAGGCCAAAAACTTGGCCTTATCCTCGTCTGCGCAGGCGATAGTCAAATACGAAAGTCGTTCTAGCGCTACTTCCTCTGCGTGACAAGGCCCCGTGATGACACCGATATCCTCATAGTCTATGTCATAGGTCTTGTGAAAGTGTTCGCCAACGATCAGACTACTTTGAGGAACGATTCCTTTGATGGCTGAAAAGATCACCTTTCCGTCAAAAGGGACCTCTAGTTTTTGCAATTCGTCATGCAGGAAAGCTGAAGGAATGGCAAAGACCAGCCAATCGGCCTTTTCGACCACTTCGTTGATGTCATTGCTGACCACCAGCTGATCCAGATCAAATTGAACGGCACTCAAATAATTGGGGTTGTGGTGGTTTCGCTGTAGATGTTCTTTGGCGTAGACACTGCGCATGTACCAATAAACGGTATCAACATTTTCGCAAAGCATCTTAACAATGGCTGTAGCCCAGCTTCCGCCGCCAAGTACAGCAATTCTGTTTTGGTCTGTCATAGGGTTGGTCGTGTACATCCAAAAATAAACAATTCTGAAATACACCTCACCCTAACCCCCTCCTCGAGGAGAGGTAATTATATTATTCATTTTTAAAGTACTGATAATCAATTCATTAAAAATTTGGCATGATGCTTGGTCCAATAGGAAGTGTAACCATATAAATTTCAGGCTTTATGAAAACTCTAAAACTACTCTTTGGAAGCATCTTTCTGGCAACCTTGTTTACGTCGTGCGTTGCAGAAGTGATCATTGAAGATGATGTGATCATCGATCCAGTAGTGCCTGAGATCACTTTGAATCAGGTACTGAATTCACATGAACTTTGGTATGTGAACATTCACCAGACCACAGGCAGCGGCGAAGTACCCTTTTTACAGAAAGCTTTTACCGTGTCTTTTACAGGAGGTACCATGTGGGCCAACAACAATTTGGTGGGCATCGGCAGTCAAGGAAATGGCCTTGGTATTGATGTAGCTAGTTACACTACCTACGACATGATCCTGGAAGTTGACCATGATATTGACGGCTTCTGGGACCTGGAAGTCTACCAGCTTGGCCCAAACCGAATTCGTATCTACGACAGGCCCAGCAATACTTCGTACTATCTAACAGGCTATGACCGTAACAATTTTGACTACGACCTTGTATTCTATGACAACATCCACTATTTCTTGCAGGAATATGAAGTTTGGGAAAAGACCTATGTTAGTGAAGAAGGTGCGTTGAATGACTTTGATGCAGAGAACTTCTTGAGGTTCTTAGCTGGTGGAAGCGATGATACGTTTGAGTCTTCTACCGACGAGCCAGGGACCCTTCTGGGCGACCTGATCTGGGATTACATTGGTTACTATGAAGTGTTTGATGTAGAAGGCGACCCTTACCTGAAGACTTTAACATTGGATTATGATTCTTTGGGCAATGATTATTTTGAATTGCTCGTTATAGATGATCGAACGATAGAGTTGTTTCATCCAGATTCGGGAACAGTCTATGAGTTTACGGGCATCGGATATATTCAATACTTGAAAAAAGGTGGGCCTAGCGGAAAAGGTGAGCAGCAACAGAAGGCCACACACAAGCGTAAGAAGATCGAGAATAAGACGATGAACATACAACGTAAAAGTATCCCTAGAAAAATGAAAATTAGTTAGTTGATTTTGGTTGGTTAGTCAGTTAACTTTAGAAAGCCGCTCCTTGTTGGGCGGCTTTTGTTTGGCCTCTCCCATACAAACAACTCAGATAGATCATTGTAATCGCCATATGTTAAACATGTTATATCCTCGCCGCTGTGATTCATTCATTTCTTTTGCTTGTCCAAAAGAAACGAACCAAAGAAAAAGAAACTTTTCCAGAGGAGTTTTTCAGCATACTGAAAACCACTTGTCAAACTCTGCGTCACTTCGGTCCTGGTTTTCAGAGCTTTGATTGCACTATTCTTTTGGAAAAGAAACCACACTTTCCTAAGATATGTATCACACTCTGGTTAATTATGAGAACCACTGCTGATAAGGAATTCTACTTAATAGCAACAACAATCCCAATAAGTAGAACATGCCAATACTTTTAAACTTTGATGAGGAGGCCACCTTCTTCTTGTGCTTAGACCAGCCCATGGTGATCAGCACAATGGCCAAAACATTAGTGATAGGGTGCTCTACCACATACAGACGTAGCGTAGGATCCTTCATCACGGCCCCCATACCACTATCCAACATTGCTTGGAAATAAGGACTTACAAACCAAAGGACAAGCCCCAAGACCAGTTGTATGTGAGAAGTAATAAGACCAAAAAGCGATATGCGGAGGTCTTTGGCCTCGAACTCTTTCTTGCCAGCTAGTTTAATAAGAGCATTGGCAGTGGCCAGTATTAATACTAGCAACACAAGATAAGCCCAATACGAGTGTAGAAATTTAAGTGTTGTATACATCGTTGTATGGTTGTTAGTTGATAAGTGGTAAGGTTTGCTATTGTGAACCCTTACCGAGCAAGTAAAGATATTGTGAATTGTGGATATAAAAAAACCCGTCCCGATAGCTATCGGGACGGGTTACAAATATTATTATAGGCTTGATCAGTTGAAGATATATCTAACTCCAAACTGCATTTGCCATCTGGATGATTGAATACCTGAATCGTCTAGTTGGTCCACGTTTTCGATTCCTCGCGCATCAACAGCAAGTATTGGCGCCTCTCCTGGGCCCACATCGCTTGGTTGAGACAACACATCGAGGATCTGAACATTTTGATTGGCAAATCTACGCTGACCCCAATCTTTGTTCAACAAATTGGTGAAGTTGAAAATGTCGGTTGTAAACTGAAGCGTATGGTCTTTACCACCAGCGTTGATCGTGAGATCTTGAGCAAAACGAAGGTCGATCACATGGCTCCAAGGCCCGCGATCACCATTGCGTTCAACATACTGGCCTCTTCTGCTTCTCAGATAGTCATTTCCTTCAATGATCGTGTTAAGAGTGTCCCATTCGTCTGATGTCGTACCATTGTCATTGCTATCAAACAATCTGATCTCAGACGCACTAGCTGGCACATAGATCAATGCATTATCTCTACTATCATCAAATAACAAGCTACCGCCAAATCTAGCACCCGGCAAACGGTCGCTACCGTAAGTGAATGAATAAGGAGTACCTTGAACACTTTCATGGAAGAGACCGATTCTTGTTTTCAAGTTCTTGTTCCACTTAAAGTCGAACGAGAAGTTACTTGAAATTCTGTGTCCTTGGCTAAAGTTTGAGCGTGACACATCAGGTCTGTTCTTTCCATTCACGGTCTGTAGGTTTCTCCATTGAGAGCTGTTCTGTGATGATGTGCCATCAAAGATGTTCTCACCATCTCCGTAAGACCAAGTAGCCGAACCTCCCATAGACAACCAATCCGTAAGAGTAGCGTATGGCTTACTTAAAGTGAATGCAGTGTTCCAAGAATAACCTTCGCCCGTATTAGAGGCCAAGATAACTCTACCATAGGTGTTATCAACTCTACGAAAACGGTTGTAGTAAGGCCTTCTATCTGCACCTCCATACTCACCAGAAGGTTCTCCGATATTCAAGTTTTCATAGAAGATCTCAGTGATGTTATCGATCCAGAAGCCTTCAGCCGAGGCGACAAAGCCACCAGGTAACTTTTGGTCAACAGCTAGACTAGCTTTAAAACGCTGAGGCAACTTGAAGCCAGAAGCGAACAAGTCAACATTACCCCCCCTGTCTCCACTTGAAGGGTCAAGGTGCTGGGGCTGTGAGTTTACATCAGGGTTAAAGAAGATCGGGATTTCATCTCCATTTTGATCTTCAAAATCACCTTCATCACTAAAACCTCCTGTGACACCACCATTGTTGTTATAAGTACCTCCAGGCCAAACTAATGGCATTCTAGAAGTGAAGATCCCGATACCACCTCGTAATTGAGTAGTCTTGTCTCCGTTGACATCCCAGTTGAAACCAAGTCTTGGGGCAACGTGGACAATAGTAGACACTCCTTTGCCAACGCGTGCACCTTGAAGGTCTTTTCCGGCTGCTTCAAACAACGGGATAGCTCTGTTGTTGAAATCATCGTTCACTGGGCCATCCTCCCAGACAGGGATGTCGAAACGAATACCTGCCGATAATCTGAAATCGTCTGAAAGTTGCACCTCGTCTTGGACATAAAAACCATATTGGGCCAAGTTGAAATCTGCTGATCCTGAAGAGTCATCGCCTACACCGGTTCCGCCTGCAACCGAATAACCTCTCTCAAATTCTGAAGCAGCTTCTTCATTGAGGAATTGATTGACAGAATCGAAAATATAGGTACCGAAGTTGCTTGCAAAGAAAAGGTTCTTGGTGCTTGAAAATTCGTTGTGCGTACCTAATGTGATGGTATGAGCCCCCTTGTAGATCTCAAAATTATTGGTAACTGTGAAGATACTCTGCTCAAGCAAGTTAGCGGTAGAGAAACGCTCAGAACCGATTAGGAATCCATTGAAACTTCCGCTGAAGCCGTCTCTAATCACCACTGTTGGGAACGGGTCTCCTAGCGGGTCTCTATCATCGTCAACGTTCGTATATCCCAGTATCAAACTGTTACTAACCTTATCTCCTTGATAGTTCCACTCAAGAGATCCAGAGATAGTTTCTGAGTTGAAGAACTCTGAACCGTTTATGAAGCCCAATTCATTTGAGTCTGAATTTTTAGCCTCGAGGTTTTCGGCAGTCACATAACGTGCACTTAAGCTCAATTTGTTATTATCATTGATGTTCCAATCAAGCTTGGCGGTCACCTTATCACTTTCCAGTGTTCTATTATTGGTTTGGAAACCTCCGATATCATATCCATAATTCGACTGGATGAAGTTGGCCACGTTGTTCACGGTATTGATATCTTGAGTGTCTCCAGTATAATTGCTGAAGTTGAAAGGCTGAGGGGTTTCCTCGTCTTGACGCTCATAGTTCAAAAAGAAGAAGAGTTTATCTTTGATGATAGGACCCCCAACTCTTGCCCCATAGGTCTTTGCCGTAAACTCACTTAGTTTTTCTCTAGATTCTCCTGCAGCTTCGTCTACAAGCTTTGGAGGCGTCTTTCCTGCTAGATCCTCATTCCTGTAGAAGTAGTATGCAGAACCTTCCCACTCGTTAGTACCAGAACGGGTAACTGCACTGATCGCACCTCCTGCAAAGCCAGAGATCTTCACATCATAGGGTGCCAATTGTACAGTAAACGATTCAATAGCATCTACTGAGAATGGGTTTACTCCTGTTTGACCACCATTAGTACCAGAACCTGCTAGACCAAATACGTCGTTGTTCACTGCACCATCAATGTAGATCGCGTTGTATCGGTTGTTCTGACCAGCAAGTGAGACCGAGAAACCATCATCACCTTCTGTGATCTGTGCCTGAGGAGTTGTTCTCACAAAGTCAGCGATAGAACGTGATGCTTGTGGCAACGTCTCAATTTGTCTTCTAGAAATCACCGTTTCAGCACCCGTTTTACCTGAGCTGAATGCCCCGCCGACTTGGCCTGTAACAACTACTTCTTCTAGTGTCGTTGCATCTGTAGTCATCTGAGTGCTGATACGTTCAGACTGACCAAGACCAAGCATGATGTTGTCTCTTGTAAAGTCATTGAATCCTACATAAGAAATAGTGATCGTGTAAGGACCTCCAGCTCTCATGTTAGAGATACGGTAAAAGCCATCAAAATCAGTTGCAGCACCATAGGTAGAGCCTGAAGGTACATGAACTGCAACGATGTTTGCCCCTGGAAGAGGTTCTCCCGTATCGTCAGTGACTTTACCACCCATAGAAGAGTTTGTGACCCCTTGGGCGAAAGTCGCAACAGAAAATAAAGTAAAGGCTATCAATAACAGCCAATTTTTAAGTGCTTTCATGTGTTAATAGTTTAATTACGCCGCAAAAGTCACACTTAAACGGCTTTGCAATATTATCTAAATGTTAAATGTTTTAACACAGACCAAAGGTAATTGCAAAACAAATAATGTCGGTGTAAATCCCTTTTTTCTTTTTAACCGACATATTAACAGCTATAAGGCTCTTTCCTTGAAAACTCTCAAAAGATTTAACGTTGAAGAATCGTGATCGTCAATCCCGGGAGACTCTAGATCCGTTAAGATTTTATTAGCCAATTGCTTGCCCAGCTCTACACCCCACTGGTCATAGCTGAAGATGTTCCAAATAACGCCTTGCACAAAGATCTTGTGCTCATACATGGCAATTAGCGACCCTAAGCTCTCAGGTGAGAGCTTATCGATCAGAATGGTATTGGTAGGCTTGTTCCCTTCAAATATCTTAAAGGGCAATAGTTTCCGAATGTCAGCATCAGCCATCCCTTTTGAAGCAAGTTCGGCTAGTACCTCGTCTTTGGTCTTACCATTCAACAACGCTTCAGTCTGTGCAAAAAAGTTGGCCATCAATTTGTTGTGATGCTCGTTATTGCCATATCTTGAATTGATGAATCCGATGAAGTCAGTCGGAATCAACTTTGTGCCTTGATGGATCAATTGAAAGAATGCGTGTTGCGAATTGGTGCCTGGTTCGCCCCAGATCAATGTGCCGGTCTGGTAACCGACCCTATTGCCGTTCCTGTCTACGCTCTTTCCGTTGCTCTCCATGATGCCCTGCTGAAGATAGGCCGCCAAACGGCTCAAGTACTGTGAATAGGGTATGATCGCTTCGCTCTCAGCATTAAAGAAGTTATTATACCAAACACTTAGCAAAGCCAATACGACCGGTATATTATTTTCAAAGGGTTCATGCCTGAAATGCTCATCCATGCTATGGGCTCCGCTGAGTAGTTTCTCAAAATTATCGTACCCGATGGCAAGGCTGATAGAGAGCCCTACAGCACTCCAAAGCGAAAAACGCCCCCCTACCCAATCCTTCATTGGGAAAACGTTGTCAGCATCGATGCCAAACTGTGCGATCATTGGCAGGTTTGTGGAAACTGCCACGAAGTGCTTGGCGATGGCAGCCTCATCAGCGTGTTGCAAGAACCATTTTCTGATAGTGGTGGCATTGGTCAATGTCTCTTGTGTGGTGAATGATTTTGAAACGATCACAAAAAGCGTGGTTTCGGGGTCTAGCCTTTTTATGACCTCTTGCACATGATCGCCATCCACGTTTGAGACAAAGTGAACATTCAGATGATTTCGATCGTATTGAAGCGCCTCTACGACCATCACGGGCCCGAGGTCCGAGCCGCCGATACCTATGTTGACAATATCGGTGAAGGCCTTGCCCGTATGGCCCTTTCGCTTGCCTGAGACGACCGATCCAGTGAAGTTTTCAATTTTTTCTTTCACCTGGAATACTTCGGGAATAACATCCTTCTCACCTACAAAAACCTTGTTGTCTTTTGAGCCCCTTAACGCGGTATGAAGCACGGCCCTACCCTCTGTTTGATTGATGATATCGCCTTCAAAATAACCATCGATAGCTTCTTTAAGCCCTACCTCATCAGCCAATTGAAGCAGCAGCTTCATCGTGGTGTCATCGACCCTGTTCTTTGAGTGATCAACAAAGAAATCCTTCCAGGCGATACTGTATCGCTGGGCTCGATCCGCATCTCGTGCAAACCATTCCTTCATTTCAACATTCTTTATTTTCGAAAAATGTTCAGCTAGTTTTGCCCAAGTATTAGTTTGGGCAGGGTTGGTGGTTGGTAGTGGCATGATGTTATGATTGATCGGCCTTCGCTACAACTTCTTGGTCTACTTCCCCTATTACTCCGGGATAGGCGATGGCGTCTAGTTGTTCTTTTATCGGAGGTATGTATTCTAAAAATCGTGTCTTTATAGTGTCTGGCAAGGCTTCTACTTCTGGTAATTCTTCTCTGAAAGGATCTACTTGTCTGCCATTCTTCCAAAATCTGTAGCATACATGAGGTCCTCCCGTGTTACCCGTCATTCCTATCCACCCTATGACATCGCCTTGTTTCACATGTTGTCCTACCTTTACATTTTGCGCTTTCATGTGCAAATACTGGGTGCTGTACATGCTGTTATGCCTGATCTTCACGTATTTGCCATTCCCGCCACGTCTAGTAGATTCTGTAACTGTTCCATTTGCAGTTGCCAATATGGGTGTGCCGATGGGTGCCGTAAAATCGGTTCCCTTGTGTGGGCGGATCTTGTAGCCGTAATAGGCAATTCTTCGTTTCAGGTTGTATCGCGAGGAGAGCCTGCCAAACTTTAGTGGAGATTTTAGAAATGCTCTTCGTAGGTTTTTAGCATTGTTGTCATAATAGTCAGGGATTCCTTTGACGCTGCCTGCAATAAACTCAAAAGCATAGAAAGGTTCTCCCTTGTGCTCAAAGAAGGCTGCTTTGATCCTGCCCGTCCCGACGCTAATAGAGTCGTCTATGAACTTTTCATCGTACACGACCTTGAACCTATCGCCTTTCTGTACCCTGAAGAAGTCTATGGTCCAGGCGTAGATGATCGACATTTCTAATGCCAGTTCGAAGCTTAGCCCCTGATCATGAAGTGTGTTCCATAGGTTATCGTTAATTACTCCCGAAGCGGTCTGCTCGGCCACTCTTATGGGCTTGCTACTTAAACGCGTCTCTACAGAGTCGGCAAAGTCGATAACTACGTAGTCTACCTTGTTGGGTTGATAGATAAAGCATTGGGCGCGTTGCAACGAATCGTCTTTTGAGCAAAGCAAGGTGTAAGGTTTCCCTACTTGCAACTTCCTGATGTCAAAGGTATCTCTAGCTTTTTCGGCTATTTCAAAGATCTTAGGATACCCAATGGCATTGCGCTCCAGGATCTCTCCGAAAGTATCACCGTTTCTAACGGTATCACGCTTTACGAGATAATCATCAAGGTTATAGCCAAATTCTATATGCTGAGTAGGCTCTTCAACCTGGCGCTCTGAAACAATTTCTTGTTGTTTGGGTTCTTCGTTACAGGCGGTCAGTGTTGCAAATGCCAACAAGCTTACTGCGATCTGCTTCAAGGTTTGCTACTTTTTATCTGGGTTGAACTCATGGTCTACCCATTGTTTTCCCCATTCCTCCTTTTCATTTTGCGTCCAAATTTCAGGAAAAAAGATGATCTTCTGAAAACTTGGAGGCAAATATTCCCTCCAGTTGGTGCCTCCAGTGGCTCCAAATGCTTTGGTCTCCCTTCTCAAATAACGATGTGCTGACGCAAAATGCATCAAAGGCCAGTTAACATTGGCTTGGATGTCAAAGGTTTTCAAAGCGTCTATCAATCCTTTGTTGTTCTTTTCCTTCTCTGGTAACATTTGATATCGTTGGTAGATGGTGCTGTGTTGCACTTCTTTGGCAATACGCATGAATCTAGGGGTATAACGATATTCGAACTGTTTTAGTGTCAAGGTCTTTTCGCCTGTCTTTAGATCGGTAGCCCCTTTCTTCCAGTAGATAACCTCATAAAGTTCTTCGAGGGTGTTCTCGTTAGAGAATTTATCGCGAAGCATACGATGCGCCAGATTCTCCATGGGCGTGGAGTAGAGCTCTATCATTCTATACTGTGCAGATTGAAAACCACTGGCAGGCAACAATGCCATTCTGTATTGCATGAATTGCTGACGCTCCATCCCATTTATCATGATCTCGAAAGAAGTGATGAGCGCTTTCAGGTAATTGTTGATCCTGGTGATCTTGATGGTGAAGAATTCGGCATTTTGCGTACGGTCGTCTATGATCTGCTTCTGCTCGTGTATGATGAGTTTGAAATACAGCTCTGTGATCTGATGGTACATGATGAAGATCTCTTCATCTGGAAAGTAGGTGCGGGGCACTTGAAGGCTCAAGAGGGTGTCTAAGTGAATGTAATCCCAGTATGTGAGATAACGCTCATACAAGAGCCCATCTAGATAAGAGCCGAGATCTTGTCCTGAGTTTGCATATTTCTCCTGAAGTTTCTCTATCCGGGATGCAATCTCTGGTTCTATTTTCATACTAATTCTTTACTTGAATCCGGAATGGGTATTTCAATCCTTTGAAGTTGTGCAGGTCTGCCTTGATAGAGCCTACGACAATGTCTGCCTTTACCCTGATCGGGATCTTATTCTTGTCGTTAGACACCCATAAAGTAAGGCTTTCTTCTTCCTTGAAAACACGCCCAGCCTGAACTATGGGTCTGAATTTCAAGCAAGCTACCTTTCCAAACTTTGTGCGCAATGTTTCATTTCCCAGGTATTTGAGTTTGAATCTGAAGTTCTCCCTATCAAAGAACATATCTAATTCTATAGATTCACCAACTCTAATGTCATCTACCTCGTAGTTATTCCTAAGATAGTAGAAGGCAGAGATCATGTCTTGCACATTCTCGCTAACATCGTGGGTGGTCTTTCTCTTGTGTTTCTTGTCGTTGACCAACGCCTTTCTGGACTCGTGGTCAAACTCTATCTCGATATCCTTTGTGTGGCCTCCTTCGTCAATATCCCTGATGAACTTGTACGGTTGGCCCGTATACTTATCAAAATAGCTTTCATATCTGTCTTCTACCTTGAAGAAAAGTCTCGCCAGACCTGTGGTCTCACCATATCCCTTGGCATGAAAGACACGTTTGCCCTTGTATTGTTTCTCTTCAAGAGCCATGGTAGCAAAGCTAGCATTGAAGATTCCGTAGTGAATACGAAATTGAAACCACTCTCCGTCTTGAAAACTACTTTTCTCGACTTTGCTTGTCGTTTCTGCATTGTCATTTTGAGCCTTACTTGCTGAGATGGCCATGAAGAATAGTGGTAGTATGTATAGTAGATGTTTCACAATAAGCTGGTTGTAAAATTAATAAAAACGTTGACAATTTGTATCATGTGCTAAATTGTTAACAAATCCTATACCAAAGCGCAACATAAAAGAAAAAGCCCAGCAAACACTGAGCTTTCTCATAAACCAACCAAAACTTTAATTATGAAAAACGTCATTTGATTTGGGCATTACATAGAAAATGCCTTTTATGACACTGCAAATATACGCCCGCTTATTTTGTTATGCAAGCATAATAAATGAATTTAACATCCTGTTAATGAATCTACTATCATAATGTTCCGCGCAATTCTTGTTCTCTCTCTATGGCTTCGAACAGGGCCTTGAAGTTCCCTACTCCGAAAGATTGCGCTCCTTTTCTCTGAATGATCTCGAAGAACATCGTAGGCCTGTCGACAACGGGTTTTGTGAACAATTGCAGCAGATACCCTTCGTCATCCCTATCTATCAAGATGCCATGCTTTTTCAACACTTCGATATTCTCATCTATCTTCCCAACCCGTTCTAATAGGTCATCGTAATAGGTATCGGGCACGTACAAGAACTCAACTCCTCTTTCTCGCATAGCCGATACCGTGGCTACTATGTCGTTAGTGGCCACTGCGATATGCTGCACACCTGCACCATTGTAGAATTCTATATATTCTTCTATCTGCGACTTCTTTTTTCCTTCTGCGGGTTCGTTGATAGGAAATTTGATGCGCCCATTGCCATTGCTCATTACCTTACTCATCAGTGCCGTGTAGTCTGTTGAGATGTCGTCATCAGTAAATGAGATGATCTGCGCAAAACCCATCACCTTGGCATAGAACTCGCACCATTTCTTCATCTGACCCCAATCTACGTTTCCTACCATGTGGTCTATATACCGCAATCCTACGGGAGCTGGATTATAGTGTGATTCCCATTTCTGATAACCTGGCAAGAACACCCCTTTGTAGTTCTTTCTCTCCACGAAGATGTGCACTGTTTCTCCATAGGTATGAATACCAGAACGTACCACATGACCATGCTCGTCTTCCTCTTTTGTGGGCTCCATGTAGGGTTTGGCGCCTCGTTTGGTAGTTTCTTCAAAAGCCTTGGTGGCATCTTCTACCCAAAGGGCGACGACCTTTACACCATCGCCATGCTCATTGATATGCGCGTTGAGTTCTCCGCCTTCGTGCAACGGTGTCGTGAGCACCAACCGTATCTTGTCTTGTTTGAGTACGTAAGACACCCTGTCTTTCATCCCTGTTTCTAGCCCAGCATAGGCTTCTGATTGAAAACCAAAGGCTGTCTTGTAAAAATGTGCTGATTGCTTAGCGTTGCCAACGTAGAGTTCTACGTAGTCTGTGCCCAGCAATGGAAGAAAATCTTCTGCTTCGTCGAAAAGTTTCTCTAAACCGTACGTGATGTTCTGTATGTTCTCTAAATTCTTTATTTCGGCTGCCATTCTTAACTTTTTTTCATTCCTGCGAAGGCAGGAATCTTGATCTATAAATACATGAAAATTCTATTTGGATTCCTGCCTTCGCAGGAATCACATTCTAATCTAACCAAGATCTGTGATAGGTCTCATCTGCTATCTTTAAAGCATCTTCTGTGACCTTTAATGGCTTGAAAGTATCGACCATGACTGCTAATTCGTCGGTCTTGGTCTGCCCAATGCTTCGCTCGTACGCGCCAGGATGCGGTCCGTGAGGGATCCCAGCAGGATGCAGCGAGATATGACCAGCGTCAATATCATTCCGACTCATAAAATCACCATCTACATAGTAAAGCACTTCATCGCTGTCTATATTGCTATGATTATAGGGTGCTGGTATGCTCTGTGGATGATAGTCATACAAACGAGGACAGAACGAACAGACCACAAAAGCATCTGTCTCAAAGGTTTGGTGCACTGGTGGTGGTTGATGTACCCGCCCCGTTATCGGCTCAAAATCATGGATGCTAAAAGCATACGGATAATTGAACCCATCATAGCCGACCACGTCAAACGGATGCGTGGCATATACCATATCGAAGATGTCGCCCTGCTTTTTGACCTTCATCAGAAATTCTCCCTTCTCGTCATGACTTTCCAGCTCGGTTGGGCGACGCAGGTCTCGCTCACAGAAGGGCGAATGTTCTAACAATTGTCCAAACCAGTTGCGATAGCGTTTTGGTGTATAGATAGGTCGATAGGATTCTACGATGAATAGGCGGTTGTCTTGTGCGTCAAAATCTATCTGGTAGATAATACCACGAGGGATCAATAAATAGTCGCCATAAGCAAAGTCCAGATTTCCTAGCAACGTGCGAAGTTTTCCGCTTCCACGATGCACAAAGACCAGCTCGTCAGCATCAGAATTCTTGTAGAAATATGCTGTTGTGGATTGTTTGGGTGCTGCCAAGATGATGTTGCAGTCGCTGTTGCATAGGATCGTCTTTCTACTTTCAAGGTAATCCTCTTCTTGGGGCACTTGAAATCCTCTGAAACGATACGATTGGATGTGATTTGGCTTGGCGATCTTGGGAGCCACACTATATTGCCCTCTGATCTCTTTCACTTGGGTCGGTCGATGGATATGATACAGGTTCGAGTACATCCCGTCAAAACCGATGGTACCGAATAGTTGCTCGTGGTAGAGGTTTCCGTCGGGCTTTCGGAACTGTGTATGCCGCTTGTGCGGAATCTTTCCTAATTGATGATAAAAAGGCATTGGCGAAAACGTTTTAGTAGCACAAATATCGGAATAAAAAAGGAAGCTTCAAACTAAAACCAAAAGCCCATGGAAAAGAGCCACAACGCCTTATCTGTCTCAGGAGACCATGTGTATTTTACCTGCATGGGGCCTAAGAAGGTCTCTAAGCCATAACCCACTGCATAGCCCGAAAATTCGGGCGATGTCAGCCATTCGCCATCTTTGAAAATGTCTTCGTCTGCATTGGCAAAATTGGCTGCGAAGTTGAGATGATTCTCTTTGTAGAATTCATAGTCCAAATTGAATGTGGCCTTCACAAAGCTGTTGCTATCAAAGCTTAAAAAATCATATCCGTAGAAAGGGACAAAATTGTTGATGAACTCATTCCCGAATCCGCCAAACACAAAGTTGAACGTATTTAGTTCTGTACTCCCCAGCACAAGGCCACCCTCTGTAGTAAAATGAAAGCTCACTTTATCTATTATTGGCGTTGCAAAGCCCATCTTAGCCTTGGCAATGGAAAACTCGCTGAAATCGCCCGTGAAGTCATTTGAAAAAAGATAGGCGTTGAATTGACCGTCAAAGAACAGTCCTTTAGTAGGGAAGTAGCGCTTATTGTACGTATCTAGTTTTAAATATCCGAACGGGCCGTAAAAATTACTTCTCTCAAAGACCACTTCCTCGCCTTCGGCATCGGTCAGCGTTTCAGTATCATAGCGCAAGAACTTATGCTCTACGCCCATGCCAAAGGCAAACTCCTCTCTGATGACCGTTTGAAAGTACACCTGATTGGTAAAATCTTGGACCCTAAGGTCTAGCCGACTGATGCTAGAAAGGTCACTTTCCCCAAAAATATCAAAGTTGCCAGGCTGTATGGCCTCAACAAATTTGTTGTAGCGCGATTTCACGCCCCATGTCCAATAAAAGCCTCTATCTACATGATAGTCTATATTGTAGCGGATATTGTCTCCTAGAATGAAGTCAAAAGAAAATGCATCATCGTCAAAGACCAATCGCTTCTTGGTAAGGTTTAGTAACGCCGCGCTTTTGTATAGGTCATCATAGTGCACTCCTGCTCTTAGAAACATGGTGTTGGGCGTATCTTCCAGGTTCAGTTGCAATGTGTGCTTGCCTTCGGGAGCATCTATAAGTTTATGGCGCACTTGATCAAAGTTACCTGTAGCTACCAAGTTGCTAATTCCTTGATGGAACTTCTCGTAAGAGGTCGTGATAGGCAATTCCTTCAATCTTAGTTTTCCCTTGATGTACGCTCTAGAAAATCGCGTGTCCCCTCTTAGATAATACCCATCAATAGTAAGTGAGTCTGCAATCGTAACTCCCCTTTTTTTCGAATTGACTTTTTGTCTTCTTGCCAATTTTCGTAACTGGCCCAACTTCTCGTTGGCGCCTGTTTCTCCGTTAGCAATGATCTCGGCCCCTTGGTCAAAGGATATCACTGTAAAATCTTTGATGTCGGGTTTTATGTAAATGTCTGTCTTTTGACGCTTCTTCTCCATATCCTGCACCGTACGGTAGTTGTTTATTTGAAGCAAGATGTCTGGAGCCGTGGTAAGCGTCTCCCGTTCGGCAAGGTCATCTTGTACATCAACACCTATGACAACATCAATGCCCTTTTCCAGAATTTCATCAATTGGATAATTGTTGGTGACTCCGCCATCAATAAGCAATTGGTCTTCTATCATCAATGGTTTGAAAAGAGAGGGGAAAGCCCCACTGGCACTGATCGCTTCGGCCAAGTACCCGTGTTCTAGCACAATGGGCACGCCCAATTCTACATCGGTGGCGATGCAGAGAAAGGGTATTGGCAATTGCTCAAAGTCATGAATGTTCGACACATGAGCTGTTAGCTGCTCTAAGAGGTTGTATACATTCTGTCCGGAGGAGATTCCTTTTGGAAAGCTTACCTTGAAATCGTCAAAAGGCAATGTCAATGCATATCGTTCGGCACCTTCCTTTTCGTAAAAGGTCTTGGCCGATCGTGGCAATTCGTCCTGTATCAAGGTATTGAAGTCTACCGCTCGGAAAATAGAGTCTAATTGGTGGGCAGAGTAGCCAGAGGCGTACAACGCCCCGACAATGGCGCCCATACTGGTCCCGCCGATATAATCGATACGAACTCCAGACGCTTCGATCACTTTTAACGCACCAACATGCGCCAAACCCTTGGCCCCACCTCCACTGAGCACTAGGCCTACCTTTACGTCGGTTGAGTCCTCTTGCTGGGAAAAGGAGCAAGGACCAATTAGGAATACCACAAGAAGTATGCGTATTTTCATCTAGGTGAAGTTAGCCATTTAGTGGAAATGTTCATAGACCTTTTTTGCTTTAGATGTCCCAATGGTAGCCGACAAACTCTCTAGGGATGCCTCCTTAACTCGCTTTACGGATCTGAATCGTTTCAACAGCTGTGTGATCGTCTTCTCTCCGATGCCATCGATCTCTTCCAAGGAAGAATTCAGAGCGGCTTTGCTACGCTTGTTCCTGTGGAAAGTGATCCCAAAGCGGTGCGCCTCGTTTCGCAGGTGCTGGATCACCTTTAATGTCTCTGACCTCTTGTCTAGATACAACGGAATCGAATCGCCCGGATAATAGATCTCTTCCAAACGCTTGGCAATACCAATGATGGCTATTTTCCCTCTCAGATTCAATTTGTCTAAGCTTTTTAAAGAAGACGATAATTGCCCCTTGCCACCATCTATGATGACCAATTGGGGTAAAGGTTGCTCTTCATCTCGCAATCTTTTATAACGACGGTATACCACTTCTTCCATGGAAGCAAAATCATCTGGCCCCTCTACAGTCTTTATATTGAAGTGACGATAGTCTCTCTTGCTAGGCTTTCCATTCTTGAATACTACGCATGCAGCAACGGGATTGGTGCCCTGAATATTGGAATTATCAAAGCATTCGATATGTCTTGGCTCTTCAGAAAGGCGAAGGTCTTTCTGCATCTGTGCCATGATGCGATTGGCATGGCGGTCGGGGTCGGTCACCTTCACTTGCTTGAATCGCTCCATCCGATACAATTTGGCATTACGCATCGAAAGTTCTACCAGCTTCTTCTTATCTCCTAGCTTTGGCACTGTGACTTTGATGTTCTCGCCCAAGTCTATCGGAAAAGGCGTGAACACCTCTTTTGATCGTGAATGAAATCGGTTGCGTAATTCCGTGGCCACCAATTCTAGCAATTCTTTATCGGTCTCGTCTAGTTTCTTCTTGATCTCTAACGTGTGTGCTCTAATGATACTTCCAAAGGAGAGTTGTAAGAAGTTGACATAGCCATAGCTTTCATCAGAAACTACAGAGAACACGTCCACATTACTGATCTTGGGGTTTACGATGGTAGACTTTGACTGATAGTTCTGCAACGTCTCGATCTTTTCTTTGATCTTTTGTGCTTCTTCAAACTGCATATCAGCTGCCAACGCCTTCATCTGTGCCTTGAACTGATTTAATGAGTCTTTAAAATTTCCCTTAATGATCTCACGAATGGCCTTTATTTCTTCATTATAGCTCTCCTCGGCCTGAAACCCCTCGCAAGGACCTAGGCAGTTACCCAAATGGTATTCCAGGCACACCTTGTATTTTCCCGCAGCGATCTTTTCCTCTGAAAGGTCATAATTACAGGTACGAAGCGGATACAACCCCCTGATCAACTCTAACAGCGTCCTTACGGTTCTCACATTGGTGTACGGGCCAAAGTACTCTGACCCATCACGAATCACTTTTCGGGTTTGAAAAACTCTTGGGAAACGTTCTTTCTTGATGCAGATCCAAGGGTACGACTTATCATCCTTCAGCATCACATTGTAACGTGGCTGATACTTCTTGATCAGGTTATTCTCCAGCAGTAAGGCATCCGTCTCGGTCGGTACTACTATATGTTTGATGTCTGCAATCTTTTTTACGAGAATTCGCGTCTTCCCGTATTCATGATTCTTGTTGAAATATGAAGAAACCCTTTTCTTAAGGTCTTTAGCCTTCCCTACATAGATGATCTTGCCGTCTTTATCATAGAACTGGTATACGCCTGGAGACTTGGGCAATGTTTTTACTAGAAGGTCTAAAGAAGGTCGGGTCATTACACAAAGTTAGGTGGAATTTGTTTCTTCTGAAAACCGTACATTGAATGATAAATTCGAGATAGAAACACTATGCTTTCAAAAACGGAATTGCGTAAGAGATACAAGACCCTTCGTACTCAATTTACTAGCGAAGCCAGAGACTCTATGAGTATGTCAATTGCAAATCATGCACTACAGCTTCCGATATGGCAGTATGCATATTACCATATCTTTCTGCCTATTGAAAAGCAAAAAGAAGTGGATACTGGGTATTTGCTAAGCATTCTTCATGGCAGAGACAAAGAAGTAGTGATCCCGAAAAGTGACTTTAGCACCTTAGCGTTGACATCTATTCTATTGACAGAAAACACACACATTCAAGAAAACGAATTTGGCATCCCCGAACCTATCGATGGCCTTACGGTTCCCGAAAATGCTATTGATGTGGTATTTGTACCGCTACTGGCATTCGACAAACAAGGAAATCGAATTGGTTATGGTAAAGGATTTTACGACCGCTTTTTATCTGAATGTCGAAAAGATGTCGTCAAAGTAGGCTTGAGCTTCTTCGATGCTGAGGAGCATATCGAAGTTTCAAAAGAAGATGTTCCCTTGAATTTCTGCGTGACGCCCGATAAGACCTACAATTTCTAAGCCTCAGCAGTCTTAGGTGGAAATGCCTTCTTATTGAAAAGTAACAGCAAGATCACACCAACACTGATCGAAGAATCTGCAATGTTGAATACCGGTTCGAAGAAGGTGTATTCACTTCCGCCCATGCCTGGCACCCAATCAGGCCACGTCCAGGTAGCCAACGGAAATTGCAGCATGTCTACCACATGACCATGAAACAACGTTTCGTACCCACCACCTTCGGGCAGAAAGCTAGCCACTTGGCCATAGCTATCACTAAATAGAACACCGTAGAACACAGAGTCTATGATATTGCCCAACGCTCCTGCAAAGATCAAGGCAATGCAGATAATCAAGACACGTGGACCATTCTTGTTGATGGCGTCCTTTAACCAGTAGCCGATCCCGATAATTGCCAGAAGCCTAAAAGACGTCAGTATGGTCTTGGCTGTTCTGTCTGAAAGAAACGGGAGGAAGTCGCTCAGCTTGGTACCCCAGGCCATCCCTTTGTTCTCTACAAACAACAACTTGAAGAAGCCCCAATCTACAATGGGGCTATGTCCAAATCCCGTAAGTGGAAAACTTGTCTTGATGTAGATCTTGCTCCATTGATCGATGAGCAAGATGATAATAATGATTACAGTAGCTTTCTTAAGGGACATTGGCTTACGAATGATGGCAAAAATAGAAATATTATTGGGTTCTGATCACCCGAATGTCACCATCGATGGTTTTTAACGAAATTTTATTATTGCCCAACGACAAGGCATCGACAACTACCTTTCCATTTTTAGATTCTGCATGGACAATACCGCTTCGGGTCATGAGCTCGATCGGTCCTTTCTGGGTGATGATGTCTGCATTGCCATAGAAGTCTTTCAACACACAGAAGCCACTTTGCAGATAGGCTTTCAATACAGGAACGCTCCCATAAAACGTGACATTGGCAATATCGCTCTCTATGGTGAAAAGTTTATCGTTGGGCACCTTGATCTCCATCGACAAGGAGATCACCTTATGTGCGCTCAGTTTATCGTTATGGTCCTTAAATGCAGGTTGAAATGCCGTGCCTATCCGGAGGCTATTTCCCTGATGCTTTTGCGTGATGAAAAGATCGTTGGCGAACTCGCCTTCGGTATGCATGGCGATGATAATTTCTTGTGACTCGTGCGTGGACACATTCACCTGAAAAACACTGGAGGCATCCAACTCGATACTTTGTATATCGGTAGCATCAATAGTCTTCGTGCTTTCCTTCTGTGGGAACGCCCAAGCGGCAATCAGCGTCAATGCTACAAAGGTTCTCTCTTTCACTTTATTGGATACTTTTTATCTGGATTCCTGCTTTCGCAGGAATGGCAAAAGGACTTACTTTTTGATGGGAACGTCGACAGCTTGGCCCCACTCTGTCCATGAGCCATCGTAGATCGCTCCTGTTTTGATACCCGCCCTCTCGGCAGCCAATAGCAAGATGCAGGCTGTAATTCCGGAACCGCACGAATATACGATGTCTCCTTTGGGAAGGCCCAAGGCTCCAAACAGTTTGCTGAGTTCTTCCTCAGAATGCATTTTTCCATCATTAAGCACTTCGGTATATGGCAAACTGAACGATTTGGGAATGTGCCCGCCTTTCAGCTCGGCTCTAGGTTCAGGTGCAGTAGCGTGAAACCTTCCCGAGGAACGCGCATCTATCACAACTTCGTTTTGATGCTTCAAATTTTGGTTGATGTCTTCGATATTTCGTACCATCCCAGGTCGAAAGCTTGCTCGAAAGTTTCCTCTAGGATGTGGTTCTTC
>JANQRC010000018.1 GCA_028284745.1 Flavobacteriaceae bacterium | reverse complement strand
TCTGGAAAGAAGGAGCGTGGACTTGCCTTCTCTGAGGTTAAGGATGAAGTGAAGGCCACATTCTCTGAAGAAGAATTGGAAACGCATGGTAGTTTGGTCTCCAAATACCTAAGCAAAGCGCACAAAGCAGCGGTTCGCGACCTGGTATTGAATGAAGGCATCCGCCTTGATGGCCGTCAAACCACAGATATTCGCCCCATCTGGTGCGAGGTAGACTATCTACCCTCTACACACGGATCCTCGATCTTTACCAGAGGGGAAACGCAGGCATTGGCCACCGTGACCTTAGGGACATCGCGCGAAGCAAACATCATCGACTTGCCTACCTTGCAAGGCGAAGAGCGTTTCTATCTGCACTATAACTTCCCACCATTCTCAACAGGAGAGGCACGTCCGCTACGTGGAACATCACGTCGTGAGATCGGACACGGCAACTTGGCACAACGTGCCCTAAAACCGATGATCGATGTAGAATTCCCATATACGGTTCGTGTGGTCTCAGAAGTATTAGAATCCAACGGCTCTTCTTCCATGGCTACCGTTTGTGCAGGAACCATGGCCTTGATGGATGCTGGCGTATATATCAAAAAACCGGTCTCAGGTATTGCGATGGGCCTTATCACTGATGGCGATCGCTATGCTGTACTCTCAGATATCCTAGGCGATGAGGATCATTTAGGTGACATGGACTTCAAAGTAACAGGCACTGCCGATGGCATCACCGCTTGCCAAATGGACATCAAGATCAAAGGACTTCCTTATGAGATCTTGGCAAAGGCCTTGAAACAAGCACGTGAGGGACGTCTCCATATCCTGGAGAAATTGACAGATACCATTGCTGAGACTCGAGAGAGTGTAAAACCGCATGCACCTAAGATGATTACAACGACCATCCCAGGTGACTTGATCGGCGCCTTTATCGGTCCTGGTGGTAAGCATATACAAGAGCTGCAGAAAGAGACCGAGACCACCATTGTCATTGAAGAGGTAGATGAGAAAGGTGTGGTAGAGATCTTAGGCACCAACCAAGATGGCATTGATGCTGTATTGGCACGTATCGACGCTATGATGTTCAAACCCGAAGTAGGCAACACCTATCAGGTAAAGGTCATCAAGATCCTTGAATTTGGGGCCGTAGTAGAGTATATAGAAGCTCCTGGTAACGAAGTGCTACTTCACATTTCCGAACTAGCCTGGGAACGTACCAATCAGGTTACTGATGTAGTGAATATGGGTGACCAATTTGAGGTGAAGTACTTCGGTATCGACCCACGCACCCGCAAAGAGAAGGTTTCTCGCAAAGCGCTATTGCCAAAGCCGGAAGGGTACAACGACCGTCCACGGCGCGATAACAATCGTAGTGGCGGCGGACGTGACAACCGCAACAGACGCGATGATCGCAGAGGTGGCAATGACCGCAGACGCGACAATCGCGGAAACCGCGACGAACAAAAAGAAGGATAGTTCGCTCTTTTATATAGATTGGAAAGCCGCTTATCAAAGCGGCTTTTTTTATACTTACAAGTAATGAAAGGCTCATGAATTGAAGTCAAAAACCCAACCCAAAAACATTATTCCAACCTTTTTGTAACATTTAGGTGATCTTTTGCGTATAACTAGTAGCTAGAAAAAAGAATCTTTTCATTTCACCCTTAAAATTCCAGGAGGTTATTAGATGAGACAACTGAAGATCACGAAGCAGGTTACCAACAGAGAGACCGCTTCGCTAGACAAGTATCTGCAAGAAATTGGCAAGGTAGACCTGATCACCGCAGACGAAGAGGTAGAATTGGCACAGCGCATCAAGGCTGGCGACCAGATCGCACTTGAGAAATTGACCAAGGCTAACTTGCGTTTCGTAGTATCGGTTGCAAAACAATACCAAAACCAAGGATTGACACTTCCAGACTTGATCAACGAAGGCAACTTGGGATTGATCAAAGCAGCCAAGCGTTTTGATGAGACTCGTGGTTTCAAGTTCATTTCATACGCAGTATGGTGGATCCGTCAGTCGATCTTACAGGCTTTGGCCGAACAATCCCGTATCGTTCGTTTGCCGCTGAACAAGATCGGTAGCATCAACAAGATCAACAAGACCTTTGCCTATCTAGAGCAAGCACACGAGCGTGTTCCCAGTGCCGAGGAGATCGCCAAAGAACTAGACATGACCGTGAACGACGTAAAAGAGTCCCTGAAGAACTCGGGTCGTCACGTATCCATGGATGCACCCTTGGTAGAAGGGGAAGACTCTAACCTATATGATGTGTTGCGTTCAGGAGAATCTCCAAACCCAGACAAAGACCTCTTGCACGAATCGCTTCGTGTAGAGATCGAACGTGCCTTAGAAACACTGACACCTCGTGAGGCAGATGTGATCCGTCTATATTTTGGTCTAGGCAATCAGCATCCGATGACATTAGAAGAGATCGGTGAGACCTTCGACCTAACGCGAGAGCGTGTACGCCAGATCAAAGAAAAGGCCATTAGAAGACTCAAGCACACGTCAAGAAGCAAGATCCTAAAGACCTATCTTGGTTAGCAAAAATTTGCAGTTTAGGCAAAGAAATTAGTATATTGCATAAATCTTGTTAAGATATTTATACACTGTATAACAGTTTTTTCATAACTGTTCGTTTTTTGATTGATGAATGAACTCCGGCTGATTACCGGAGTTTTTCACTTTATAAACTTTCCTTTCTCATATTTTCTAGGCGTTCCCCCGAGCACTCGGGGTCGGGCTCTCCGCTATATCTTTTTTGTCACTTCGAATGTTGCAAAGCAATGTACCTGCCTAAGTCGGCAGGGCTGGTCGAGAAATAAGACAAAAAAGGATGCCGCTTCGATCCCTAACGCAAGAAATCGCGGATTTTACGTTACTTTTGCCAAAACGCTCTTCCATGTCACAAAAACGCATTGCCCCTTCTATCCTCGCCGCCGATTTCGTCAACCTACAACGCGATATCGAAATGGTGAATGCTAGCAACGCTGATTGGTTTCATATCGACATCATGGACGGTGTTTTTGTGCCCAACATCTCTTTTGGGATGCCTGTACTGAAGGCCATCACCAAGCACGCCAGAAAAACGGTGGATGTGCATCTCATGATCGTCGAACCAGACCGCTACATACAAACCTTTGCCGATCTTGGCGCTGATGTGCTAACCGTACATTTTGAGGCCTGCACCCATTTGCATCGTACACTGCAGGCCATTAAAGATGCGGGCATGAAAGCCGGTGTAGCGCTAAACCCACATACATCTGTCGATCATTTAGAAGAGGTCATCAACGACGTCGATCTGGTGTGTGTTATGAGCGTGAATCCTGGCTTCGGCGGTCAAAGATTCATCGAGAATACCTACGACAAGGTGAAAAGGCTCAAGGCACTGATTGAAAGAAGAGGTGCTAGCACGCTCATCGAGATCGACGGTGGCGTCAATGACAAAAACGCAAAGGCATTGATCGAAAAAGGTGCCGACGTACTGGTGGCCGGTAGTTTCGTGTTCAAGAGCGAAGACCCTATCAGCACCATCAAAAATTTGAAAGAGATCGTCGGTCAGTAACCCGAATAGTCGAAGTTCAGCATTCGCTTTACGGTAGAATATACACTTGGGAATTGGTTTCTGAACTCCGAAGGTGTTGCTATGAAATTCTCGACCAGTACGGCCACGAATTCGAACTTGTTCGTAAACGCATACTCTCTAAAATAATCAGAGCTTCGCAATTGCTCTAAGAAATCATCATCCTCTAGCATTAGCTCTAGCTTCTGGAAGTGGTATAGAAAGTCTGAAGCTTCTGGATCTCTGCCATGTTTCTGAATACTTGTAAGATGAATGGCATGTGTAAACTCATGTATCCCCAGATTCCTATTATCCTGGCTATCACTAAAACCTCGCTCAAAATGTTCCCAAGAAAAAACCAGCGCCTTGAACTTAGGGTTGAACTCACCGATGTTGACATCTGAGTTAAACTGAGAGAAATACTGGCTTGGATACACGATGATCTTTTGCACCAGGTCGATATTGAAGTCTTTCATCCCAAAAGTCAGCATGATGGCCGTAGCAGCGATCAACGTCCTAACACGAGCAGTGATAGAAAATTCATCTCTCCCTTCAAAGCTTGTCTCTGAGATAAAACGCGCCACTCGATATTCAAAGAACTTGCGCTCGTCCTCATTAAGCTTTTCATAGAAGGACACCTCATTGCTCAACACATGGCGTTCGTCTTCGCTAAGCGCTATCTTAAACGGTGAGAAATGTAAGAAGAGTGGTTTGCCTGCTCGCTTGTAACTGGCATTCTGCACCACACGAAAACCGTAGTATCCAATGAGATACAATATGAAAAAGATAAGCGCATACGCCAAATAGATCATTTTTAGGCTTTTATGGGGTCTCCGATTCGAGCAAGCTACTCAAATATTTGAGAATAGAACGAAAAAAAATAGGATTTATGCGGTTTTAGATGATAAAAAAGCAATCAAACGAGACTTTAACACACGAATTCCAAAATATAGGGATCGATTGCTGCCATAAAGGAATCGACAGCAGGTGAAATTGAACCAACACATCCATCCTAAACATCTCAAAATATGTTAGCTATCTAACATTTTTAGATTGCAGTTTGCTTAGAAAACATGAAGCTATTTGTTAAAAATCAGTTAATTATTCCATATAAATCATCGGTCTACCACGAATTATTCGTCTTCCATTTTCGTTCAGCATCCCGCATAAAACCAAATACAGCCTATTTTTTTTGACAGCATATGTCGCATAAGTATTCTCTTGATCACAAGCTTTTCATACCGTAAGAAAAAAAAATCATTGCCGTCTTAATCCACAGTAACGAAATCATTATAAAGCAATCGGCCAATTGACTTTTTGAAAACATCAAAATCTAATGACCATGAAAAATCTCAAAACCTTATTACTAAGCATATCAGTCTTAACTTTATTTGCCGCATGTAGCAATGATGACGACACGATCGACACGACCCCAACCCCAACAATATCAGAAGCCGACCTGTTGCTGGAGAGCATACGACAAGACGGGGGAATTCCCTATGATGCAGATAATCCTGCACTAACATTCACCGAAGCACAAAATGTATTCTTACCAAGTGTGCTAGGTATTGACTATAGAGTTGACAGGTCTGTGGTGCCGGCTGGGCCTACAGCTCGTTTTCCAATGTTTCAAGGTTGGGAAACCACTCCAAATGGTCCTAGAGAACTATACTATGTGATCACAGAGGCCTCAGATAGAGAACTGGCCAGAGAACTTGGTGTGATCTTTGCACCGAGAATGGCTGATGCTATAGGATCTGGAGGTGAACAAAATGCCACCTGGACAGAAGATGGAAGGTTAGTTTTTGAAGGTTCTGTTGACTTTTCTCCCAAAAGATCTTTAGTGCCTGGGGGGGCAGACGGACTATTATTCGGATTTCCACCCGCCGAAGTTAACCCTGGTGCTATTGCTGATGCGGCATGGTCTTCATACGTCGTATTACCTAGCGGTATTGTCATCAATGCGCAACCAGTTGCTAATAGTACTGGAATTCATGATAGAATTCCTAATCCTGAAGGCAACGGACAAGAACAAGAAGATGACTTAGATAATCCTAATTTTGCTCCAGACCAGGCCGCTGTTGTTATGCAACTTTTAGATGGGTGGCAAGATGGAAGACCCTATTACTTCCATATTGTAACAGACACCTCAGACCCTGCACCAGCAACCATCGAATTAGGAGTCTTTGCCCCAAGATTAGCTCAGTTGCCAAGTTTTGGATTGTTTCCTGGAGGTTCTATGTTACCTTTTAGCCCTACAGCCAACGGTAGGACCATAGATACAGATGGAAATGGAGTACAAGGCCTAAATGCGGCCTCTCTAAGTGATCGCCAGGTGCAAGACCCCACTAATACGTTTCCAATTGATCCTAGAGATGAGAGATATGCACCTATGTGGGATGCGCATATTACAGAATTCACTATTCCAGAAGAAGATCGTCCTATACTTAGAAGCTTTGACCAAATAAACGAACTTCTATCAGACGGTACATTGATTCCATTTAGAGGCAATGTAAATCCAAATCCACTGGAAAACTCACTGTCAGACCTATTAACAGCAACGGGAGCCATCATCAATTGTCCAGTAATAACACAACCTGACGCCAGTGTCATCGGCACTCAAATCGGGTCACCAAGAAATTAATTGAAGATCTGCTAGGCAAGCCTATCTTAATTCGATTCTTTTCCTAATAACAAAACCTGCAAGAATTTGCAGGTTTTGTTATGAATGCGATGGCCGCGGAAGGACAGAATTCGAACCTTTTGAAGGAAGGCATTGAAATTGTTATCAATAAATCATTCTATGTTAAAAATGCTTGATTTTAATTCGTCAACCATCATATAGTAGATAGAAGCAGATTTCGATTTTTCAGTGGCGCCTTGCTTGGAGGACTGTTCAGAAAATGGCAAGGCCTATAAACCTCAAAGTAAATCCATGCCCTAAAGCGACCAATTGCCAGCAAACAGAAGCCTAAAAAAAATAATGATACAGAAGCAAAAAGGAACAAAGAATTAAAATAACTTTTAATAAATTTAAACGTCATAAATTTTTGCAATGGTTTGGTCAAAACAGATAAATACGTATCATTAGAAGAAATAAAGAAATGGAGTGATATACTCGGTTTAGAAATTGAAACGCAACAGGTTAAAAAACGAACTCTATTCCTGAAACAAGGTCAGAAATGCAACTATTTTTATTACATCGTAAAAGGTTTGATGCGAATGTATTATTACGATCTAGAGGGTAATGAAGTAACACATTGGTTCTCTGATAAAGACATGATGATCACATCGCCTGACAGTTTCTACCATAAGAACGAAAATTTCCTGAATTTTGAAGCACTAGAAGATTGCGAGCTCTTACTGGTCACTAGAGAGCATTTAAAAATTGCATCTAAAAATGTTCCTGGATTTGACATTCTCTACAGGCGAATGCTTGTGGATTTTGTTATTTTATTTAGCCGAAGAGTTATGAGCATCCATACTGAGTCTGCTGAATACCGATATTTAAGATTGATAAAAGACTATCCAAATATTTTTCAAAGAACAAAACTCTCTCATATAGCCTCATATCTTGGTATTAAAATCCAGAGCTTAAGCAGGATAAGAAAAAAGCTCATTTCTTGATTTTTTATCATAGGTTAAAACTTCTCTGACGCCATCTTTAGAATTTTGTAGTGTTAAAACCAGAGGTGTTTAAAAACACTCATAAAATTTCATAATAATGAGAAGTCATAGTGCAATCAAGTATTCCTGCGAAGGAGATTTTATACATTTAGAAAATACCAGGGCCTTTGTTTATGAAAAAGGCAAAGGTGAGCCAGTAGTTTGTTTTCATGGCGTGCCCGCTACATCATATTTATACCGAAACGTCATTAATGAGCTTGCAAAAAATGGATATAGGGGTATTTCGTTCGATCTGTTAGGCATGGGCTTGAGCGATCGTCCAGAAAATTTTGACTACAACTGGACAAATTTAGGAGTTTGGGCTCTTGAGGTAATTCAAAAAATGAATCTTGGAAAGTTTCATGTCATATTACATGATATCGGAGGGCCAATAGGCTGTGAAGTAATTGCTAAAGTCCCTGAACAAATAGCATCAGTGACTATATTGAATACACCATTGACAAATTTGGAGCAGTTCAAAAAGCCCTTCCCAATGTTCTTGTACGAAAAAAAAGGAATTGGCGAGCTGATCGTTAGAACGACAAATGCCTTCTTTTTTAAACAGCTTATGCACTCCAGAGGTGTACATAAAAAAGAAAAATTTGGAACTGAAGAAGCAAGGGCTTACGTTAATTTTTTAAATGGAAATGATAAAGGAAAAGCATTCCTCAAGATCATGCGAAGTTTTGAAGCAACAAAAGAGAAAGAACAACTCTATATAAATGCTTTAAATGGTTTATCAATTCCGAAGCAAATTATTTGGGGGGTCAACGATAAAGCACTTACACTTGAAAAATACGGGATTCCCCTAAAAGAAATGCTCGGAATCGATGAAATCGTACAATTGCCAGGTTACCACTTTTTACAGGAAGATTATTCAAAAGAAATTGTTGAACACATTGTAAAAATGAATAGGTAATAAGCTTTTTTATTTTTTATCCTAGGTTAAATATTCCCATTTCAACGCTATATAACTTGCACCCATAAACAATAATGATTATGGAGAAAGCATTGATTACAGTTGGCAAAGACCAATTTACACGTCAACAGATTAGAAGCCTTGAACACATAGTGATACAGAACTATAAATCCTATGTATCAAGAAAAGACTTAACCGTAATATGGAATCTTGTTCCGGAAGGAAACGCCTATAAAAACAACAAAAGGAAACAGCCTTCAATAATAACAATAGGCTGTGATGTTGATTTTCCACAAGAGAGAAGAGTAAAGATGTTTGAGGCTTGTTCCAAGGATTGGTTGTTCATCACCAAACAGCATAGTGACGATTTGGTCATTGCCATTTTAGAACGTCCGACCTTCGAAGCTTTTCTTAAAAGAAGCAGTGAGCAATTAACCACTTTTGGCAAATTGAAATTTTATTCAAACCTATTGCTTGATTTGGCACTTACCAAAACACGCAATGGGTATTTCGCCTTTGATTCATCACTTTAAAAACAATACACCATGCCAGTATATATAGCATTGACAAAGAAT
>JANQRC010000060.1 GCA_028284745.1 Flavobacteriaceae bacterium | reverse complement strand
CAGCACCTGTTGCAATCTCTCTTCTGAAACGAATTTGGATACCGGCACACTGTTACGAGTTGCCAAACGCGTCAGCGGAATCATTCCCTTGTCGCTGTGCGCACCGATCACCATGCCGTCTACATCAGAGATCGGAGCACCTAAGGCTTCTGCCAAACGATATTTGAATCGGGCACTGTCTAGCGCACCGCCCATACCAATAATGCGATTTTTAGGAATGTCTGTTGTTTTGTGCACCAAATAGGTCATGGTGTCCATTGGGTTACTCACTACGATCACGATAGCGTTTGGTGAATGTTCCAACAAACTCGAAGAAACAGATTTTACGATACCTGCGTTGATGCCGATAAGTTCTTCTCGTGTCATCCCAGGTTTTCTTGGAATACCGCTAGTGATCACTACAATGTCGCTATTTGCTGTTTTGCTGTAATCGCTGGTAGTCCCCACTAGTTTAGTATCGAATCCATTTAGCGAAGCGGTCTGCATCAGATCCATAGCCTTTCCTTCGGCATAACCTTCTTTGATGTCTAACAAAACTACTTCAGAGCAGAAGTCTTTAATGGCAATGTACTCAGCACAACTTGCACCTACGGCTCCTGCGCCCACAACTGTAACTTTCATATATGTTGATTTAAATTATTGGAATCAGTGAGTTACAAAATTACGCAGTAAATGAAGGATATGAAAACATTGAGAAACAAAAAAAGCCTGCAAATTGCAGGCTTTCACTTACTGTATCACTTATAATTATTTCCCGTTGAAGATCTGAACTTCATTGTCAAGGCTATAGTAAATGTCTTTTGAGTAGGCGTCATAGTCGTACACGGGTTTGTTGTTGGCAAAGATCAGTCTGTCAACTTCCTCACCTGTTTTCTTATCTACCCTTACCAAGGTCTTCTCTCCTGTTTCAGGTTGCTTAGCGAAGATCAAGGCGTACTCATCTGTTTCTTGCAATGCATTATAGCGATCTTGGACAAACTGCTGAGAGAATCCAGAGGCCAAGTACCCAGCCTCACCTATCGCCTTGGCTTTCTCTCCAAAGACCCCAACAGGGCCGGTACTAGAGGTCACTATGTTTCCATCAGCATCTCTGTATTGTGTTTGTATCGTAACCGTTGCGGTGGCTGCCGAAGCCCCAAACTTCACGACACCAATACCAGCCTTTAGGAATCTTCTCCCCAGTTCTCCTGGCTGCTTATATTTGTTATGGAACACTACGTTACCAGCTTTGTCGATAGCAATCACTTCGCTCTGTCCTGTGATCGTAATGTTCTCTGGGAAGATCTCCATGCTGGTGATCAACTTTTCTTTCTTCAAACGCAATTTCGCAAATGGTTTTGGTCTCTTTTCGCTTGTCTCATTGAAGCGATACAGCTTTTCGTCATTGTAGATCACAAAGTCTCCTGTTTGCTCATCGAACTTCGCAAAGGTGGGCCGCTTGTCGTTTAGCTTCAAATTACTGCCCCATATTCGTTTACCCGTATTGTAGTCTACCAGATTGGCGTAGGTGGCTGTCACATATAGTACTCGGCCATTGTTGGTCTTCTCTAAGAAGAAGATGGGATCCTCATCGTTGTCGCTGATGGTGACGTCGTTGCGCCATTTCTTTTGACCGTCCTTGTCCAACAGCATCATTTCGTCATCATAGACATACAGGAAGTCCTTATCAATTGGAATCACAGCTTTTATCCCATTTCCTTTAGGGTCTTTCTTCCACAGCTTATTTCCCGAAGCGTAGTCATAGAAGTTGAAACCTCGGTAATGCGCCAACAGCATCTTGTCCTCCCAATCTTCGTACAATACCACATTCTTGGTCTTAAGAGGCTTTTCCCATATTGCAGAACCGTCAGCAGCATTGCGCAATTCTACATAGCTCTTTCCGCTTAAGATCCCACCGGCACGCTCTACCAAAAGTACTTTGTCTCCTTTCCTAGAGTGGAAAAGGTCTCTGTACTTTCCTTCTTCGGCTTTCCATAGCAATGCACCATCTTCCTTGTTGAGCACATATGCTCGCGACTTTGCCAATACAAAGATCTTATCTGACGTGTAGGTCATAGAATCAGAAAGTTCATTACTGCTTCCGACCAAAGATATGAATGACCCCATAAAACTTCTGAAGTCCTCTGATACCGGGGTTGTCCATACCATGTCCTTGTCCTTCAAGCTGTATTTTGAAATGACCAATTGGTTCTCGGCATTCACACCTCTTAAAAGGATCGCATCCTCATCGAAAAGGTATTCACTCTGAAAGTAGAAGGCTGTATCGTCTCCTTCAAAAAGCATTTCTCCGTCGAAGCTATTGATCACGAACAAGCGTTGATCAAAGAACTTTTGTAAGAATGGCGTATCCGGGATCACTGTAAAGTCAGGACCGTTGGCCTTACTGTTTGCTGAAAGCAAAGAGTTGGCATCTAATCCTTCCGACAACAATTCGGCCGCGACTGCTCCTGCTTTGCGCTTCGGAATTTCAGCAGTCCAAACAACCGAACCTTTTTCTGGGTCATAGCCGTGTAGTGCGGTTCTGTCTGAAATGACCGCCAGGCCATTGAAAGGCACCACGACAAGATCGGTCACTTTTGATTCGAACGTTAGTGTTTTATCTGCACTACGTTGTGCGGACAGTAGATTTGAGAAGGCTATGAATCCTACAAGGCATAGCATTTTAACAAGTAACTTCATGATAATAGGGACATAGTTAATTAATGGGTGCGAATATACCAAAAAAGCATAGGCTAGTGAAGTGTATTCTTCTACTATGTTATCGACAGATGGTCCTTTAGATTGGCCATATGAAAAAAGCGGTCAAGACAGACCGCCTTCTCGAAGAACAATACTTAGACTTTAAGCGTCGATGTTCGCATAGATTGCATTCTTCTCGATGAACTCTCTGCGCGGCGGCACATCATCGCCCATGAGCATAGAGAAAATACGGTCTGCTTCTCCGCCATTTTCGATGGTTACTTGGCGCAATGTTCTGAATTCTGGGTTCATCGTAGTGTCCCACAATTGTTCAGCATTCATCTCACCGAGACCTTTGTAACGTTGGATGCCAGCCCCTCCTCCAAATTGCTCTACTAGTGCATCGCGTTCCTTATCATCCCATGCGTATGATTTCTTGCTTCCTTTCTTCACTAAATACAAAGGCGGTGTAGCTATGTATACATGGCCATTCTCTATCAATTCTTTCATGTAGCGGAAGAAGAACGTAAGGATCAGCGTTGAAATGTGACTACCATCCACATCGGCATCACACATGATCACGATCTTGTGGTAACGTAGTTTCTCTAAATTCAGCGCTTTGCTATCTTCTTCGGTTCCTATGGTAACGCCCAGGGCTGTAAAGATGTTGCGAATCTCTTCATTTTCGAAGACTTTGTGCTGCATGGCCTTCTCCACATTCAGGATCTTACCACGCAGTGGAAGGATGGCTTGGAAATTACGGTCACGGCCTTGTTTGGCTGTACCACCTGCCGAGTCACCCTCTACAAGGAATACTTCGCATTTTTCTGGGTCTTGCTCAGAGCAATCGGAGAGCTTTCCTGGCAGGCCACCACCACTCATCACGGTTTTACGCTGTACCATCTCTCGTGCCTTGCGTGCTGCGTGACGGGCTTGCGCGGCTAGAATCACCTTTTGCACGATGGTCTTGGCATCATTGGGATGTTCTTCTAGATAGTCCTCGAGCATCTGCGAAACGGCTTGCGAAACGGCTGCCGTAACTTCTCGGTTGCCCAATTTGGTCTTGGTCTGACCTTCAAACTGAGGTTCAGCCACCTTTACAGAGACAATGGCTGTTAGCCCTTCACGGAAGTCATCACCCGAGATCTCGAACTTCAACTTGTCTAGCATCCCGGATCCGTCGGCATATTTCTTCAAGGTATTGGTGAGTCCTCTCCGGAAGCCCGAAAGGTGCGTGCCGCCTTCATGCGTATTGATGTTGTTCACATACGAATGCAAATTCTCATTAAAGGATGTATTGTATACCATGGCAACTTCCACGGGGATACCGTTCTTCTCTCCTTCCATAGCGATCACCTCGGCGATCAAAGGTTCACGATTTCCGTCCAAGAATTTGATGAATTCTTTCAATCCCTCTTCTGAATGAAAAGTCTCACCCACAAACTCACCTTTTTCATCTTTGTTGCGTTTATCCGTCAGGGTGATCGTAATGCCTTTGTTCAGATACGCCAACTCTCGCATACGACTCGCTAGCGTATCGTAATTGTACTCGCGGGTTTGCTGAAAGATCTCGGCATCTGGCTTGAAGGTCACGATGGTGCCTGTGTCTGTAGCATTGCCAATTGCCTTTACTGGATATTGCGTCTTACCACGCTCGTATTCTTGCTCCCAGATCTTGCCCTCGCGATGTACGGTAGCCTTCAAATGTTCAGAAAGCGCGTTCACACACGAAACACCGACACCATGCAGACCACCAGAGACTTTGTACGAATCTTTATCAAACTTCCCTCCTGCGCCGATCTTGGTCATCACCACCTCAAGGGCAGAAACGCCTTCTTTCTTGTGCATGCCCACAGGGATACCACGACCATTGTCGGTCACAGTAATCGAGTTGTCTTCGTTGATGGTAACGGTAATCGTATCACAGTGCCCTGCCAGTGCTTCGTCGATAGAGTTATCGACCACTTCATACACCAAGTGGTGCAATCCACGGACCCCTACATCACCAATATACATCGATGGGCGCATGCGCACATGCTCCATCCCTTCCAGTGCCTGAATACTATCGGCCGAGTAGCCTTTTTTGTTCAATTCCTCACTCATAAAAAACGATTCCTTTCTTTTGAATTTTCAAATCTCACAAATATAGCAAAACCCTAGTGAAATTAAGGGTTTGCAGCATTATTTCAGTTGAAGTTATTAACAAGTTCTTGTGGAAAAAATATAGCAAGAACCATACCCAGCCCCGAGATAAAAAAGAACCCGCCATTTTGGCGGGTTCTTTGCTATCAATGGCACTTTGTATGAACTATCAATACGAATCTTCATGTATGCTAAGTACTGCTCTTCCAGAGGGTTCGTTCATATCCTTAAAGGCTTCGTCCCATTCTAGCGCGATCTTGGTGCTACAGGCCACGGATGGTTCTTGCGGAACGCTCAATGCGGCCGCATCGCTCGGGAAATGCTCTTCGAAGATACTTCTGTAATAGAACTCTTCTTTGGTTTGAGGCGTCTGGATCGGAAAGCGGAAATGCGCGTTGGCCATCTGTTCATCAGAAACTTCTTGGTCTACGACATCCTTTAAGGTATCGATCCAGCTGTAGCCCACACCATCCGAGAACTGCTCTTTTTGTCGCCAAGCCACGCTCTCAGGCAGATAGTCTTCAAAAGCCTTACGCACCACCCACTTCTCCATGTTTTGTTCTTTGGCGACCATCTTATCCCTTGGGTTCAATCGCATGGCCACGTCCATAAATTCCTTGTCGAGGAACGGCACACGCCCTTCGATGCCCCATGCAGCCAACGACTTGTTAGCACGCAAGCAATCATACATATGCAATTTGCTTAGTTTGCGTACTGTTTCTTCATGGAATTCTTGTGCGCTAGGTGCTTTGTGGAAATACAGATATCCGCCGAAGATCTCATCCGCACCTTCACCGGAAAGCACCATCTTAATGCCCATCGCCTTGATAGCACGTGCCATAAGGTACATGGGCGTTGAGGCACGAATGGTGGTGATATCATAGGTCTCTAGATGGTAGATGACATCGCGAATGGCATCCAGACCCTCTTGTATGGTGAATTTGATCTCGTGATGCACTGTGCCGATCTTATCGGCTACTTTTTGTGCAGCTGCGAGGTCTGGCGACCCGTCAAGACCTACAGAGAATGAGTGCAGTTGTGGCCACCATGCGGCTTGGGTATCGCCCGATTCTACACGATGTGCTGCAAATTTCTTGGCAAGTGCTGAAGTGACCGATGAATCCAATCCTCCTGAAAGGAGCACTCCATAAGGAACATCGCTCATTAATTGACGGTGCACTGCATCTGCCAAGGCATCGTGCAATTCTTCAATGGAAGTTTCGTTGTCCTTTACGTTCTCATATTCCATCCAATCACGTTCGTACCAACGCACGGGTTCGTCTGTTGAACTGTGCAAGTAATGTCCAGGAGGAAACAATTCGATCTTAGTGCAAACGCCTTCCAAAGCCTTTAGTTCTGAAGCGACATAGAATGTGCCATTCTGATCCCACCCCATGTATAGTGGGATGATGCCCATGTGGTCTCGAGCCACAAAGTATTCATCTTTTGTTGGGTCGTAGATGGCAAAGGCGAAAATACCGTTGAGGTCATCCACAAAGTCTACACCTTTTTCTTGGTACAATGCTAGGATCACCTCACAATCCGATCCCGTTTGAAATTCATACTTACCCTCAAACTGACTTCTGAGCTCTTTATGGTTATAGATCTCGCCATTGGCCGCTAACACCAAGTTTCCGTCTGAGCTGTATAGGGGCTGCTTCCCTGAAGTTGGATCTACAATGGCCAAACGCTCGTGTGCCAGGATGGCTTTGGTGTTATCATAGATTCCACTCCAATCCGGACCGCGATGACGAATTCGTTTCGACATTTCTAACATTTGAGGCCTCAGTGCTTCAGAAGGTCGTTTCAGATCAAATGCACAAACGATTCCACACATAGTATTCTATCTTTAAGTGTTCTAATTATCAATTGCAATGCAAATATCTGAAAACAATTATGAATCATGAACAAATAGTTTTCAATTAATTTCACTTTATAACTTCAATATGTTAATTTGAGATCATCCGCAACTAGATATCGTGTTTCAACAATAAAAGTAACAATCTGTTAGGTGTTTTCTACTTTAACGAACAAACCCTCAACTTTAACATAACTGTAAGAACCGCTTTGGTATCTTTAAACCACATTAAAATCTCTATCATGAAGAAAGCAATCACTCCCTTACTTATCGTGTTGGCATTATTAGCAACAGCTGATCTTGCTAGTGCACAGAAATTTCCGGCGATGGACAAAAGTCCTGCTGATATCGCTACCTACCCGAAGAGCTATCGTATTTCTGACAAGAATGTAAAAGTTGTATACAGTCGCCCGCAGAAAAAAGATCGTGAGATCTTTGGGAGCCTCGTAGATTTTGACAAAGTATGGCGAACTGGTGCCAATGAAGCTACCGAGATCACTTTTTACCAAGACAGTAAGATCGGAGACCAAGTTGTGCCTGCAGGCACCTATTCGTTGTTTACCATCCCTGGTGAAAGTGAGTGGACGATCATCATCAACAGCAAATTGAATCAGTGGGGCGCCTACAGCTACGATAAGAGTGCTGATGTGGCGAGAACTACGGTAAGCGCTAGCACTGACCCAAAACCTCTTGAGGAGTTCTCTATTACTTTTGACGAAGATGACGATAACGTGCACATGGTCCTTGGTTGGGACACCACCCGTGTCGCCGTGCCCGTCTCGTTCTAGAAGACATGGAAAAGACCATACGCTCAAGCCTTCAAAAAGTTGAAGGCTTTTTTATTGCCCACCATACACCATCTCTCCTGAAAGGAACGTGTTCAGGACAGCAGCCTCTGGGATGGCTGCCTCTGGGATGGTCATAATGTCTTTATCCAAGATCATGAAATCGGCAAACTTCCCAGATTCGATACTTCCTTTCTCGTTCTCCTCGAAATTGGAGTAGGCCGCCCAAATGGTCATGCCTTTGAGAGTTTCTTCTCTTGACAGCTTTTCCCTTGGAAGAAATCCACCTTCAGGAAATCTTTCTAGATCCTGCCTAGCAACAGCAGCATAGAACGTAAGGAACGGACTTACTTGTTCCACAGGAAAATCAGTACCCAATACAACGATGCCAGCTTTATCAAGCAGTGTTTTAAAAGCGTAGGCACCATGGATTCGGTCTGCACCTACCCTGTCCTCTGCCCAGTACATGTCGCTAGTGGCATGTGTAGGTTGCACAGAAGGAATAATGCCATCATCAAAATAGCTGAGATCTTTTGTGTCGACAACCTGTGCATGCTCTACCTTCCAACGACGATCATTCTTCCCCGTCAATGCTTTTTGATAGGCACGTAACACCACTACGTTTGCCGAATCACCTATGGCGTGCGTATTCATCTGATAATCGGTTGCAGCGATGCGTTCGGCAAGCTCATATATCTTATCTACCGGGGTTACCATGGCTCCGAAATGGCCAGGTTTGTCATTGTATGACTGCTTCAGTGCCGCGCCGCGCGACCCCAACGCACCATCTCCGTAGACTTTTACCGAACGTACATTCAGTCGGTCGGTCTTGATCCTTCCTTTAGAAAGAAAATGATCTAAGTTCTCGGGATAATTGCTGATCATTGCGTAAATACGCAACTTCAAACGATCTTCTTCTTGCAGTTCTTGGATCAATTCAATGACCTCTCGCGAAAGCCCAGCGTCGTTGACAGTGGTCAATCCGTAGCTGAAACAGATATCTTGTGCATCCAACAATGCTTGTTCTTGTGTTTCCAGAGAAGGTTTTGGCATCACTGCATCAACGAGCCCCATAGGGTTGTCGACAAGGATCCCTGTAGGTTTTCCTTCGCTCATTACGATCTCGCCACCCTCAACGTTTGTGGACCCATTGATATTGGCAAGGTCCAATGCCTTTTGATTGACCAGATACGCATGCCCATCGATGCGTTCTAGGGCCAAAGGTGTTTCAGGAAACAACTCATCTAACTTTTCTTTCGTTGGAAATTCTTTCACATCCCAATCATTTTGATCCCAACCTCTTCCTCGAATAAAGCTTGACTTCTTCTCATCCTGAAATTCAATGACACGCTGAATTACCTCGTCAAAACTCTTTGTGCCCTTCAGGTCTACAACTTGTTGGTTCATCCCCAAACCATAGAAGTGGCAATGCGCGTCTATAAATCCCGGAAGTATCGTTTTGCCTTCGGCATCCACGACCATATCAGTCTTAAATCGTGCTTCTATTTCTTTGGAAGTACCCACTGCAACAAACTTACCGTCTTTGGCGGCAAACGCTTCAGCTCTAGAAAATATGCTATCAACTGTGTAGATGTTAGCATTGGTTACGATAAGGTCTACAGCTTGCTTCTTCACACAAGACATGAGCACGAGAAAGAGGAAAAACAGGAGGTAGCGCATAAAAAACGTTTTCCTGTAAAATTAAGGAAAACGTCTTCATGAACATAAGCAATGTACAGGCTATTGTCTCATTTTTAGCTTACCATAAACCTCTCTAGTGTTTTTATGAGCAGATGTGTCTAATCTCCTAGATCAAATTTATAGGTCAATCCCGCCATGACCTGCAAGCCTTGGACAGGTGTATTGAACCAGTGCTCGTAATTGTTGCCGACCAGGTTGTTCACTTTGGCAAACACCAACAACTGTTCGTTGAAGCGATAACCGCCATTTACATTCACATCTACATAAGCGTCTAAGGCAACCGCCGGTTGCGGGTTCAACAGATCGGCAGCTAGAAAGTCGATATCTTTCCGTTCGCCTACAAAGAACAGGTTTGCGCCCGCAAACCATCTGTCCTGTTGGTAATCTCCTGAAATTGATACCTTGAACTCGGGCAAATTCCATGCTTCGGTCTGTACTTTGGTTTCGTAGTTAAAGTACTCTGCCTGTGCTCCTAGTTTGAAATCTTGTGCCACATCGATGGTAGCTTCTGCATTGATGCCAAATGTCTTTACATCATCATAGATCACCCCAAAAGAATTTCCGAAGGCATAGCCATCGTTGGTGGTCTGGAAATCATCCCGCACACCATTGGCCACGAACAGCGCCCTTGTGTTGTCTGAAATATAGGAACCTCGCAGGTCGTAGCTCACTGTTGGGACAATTCTTCCTTTGAAGCCTAGATATGCATTGTACTGCTGGTCGTTTGGCCGGATAATAAGTGTCGGTGACACAAATGGGTTCTCTTGAAAGAAATCATAGTATGAATTCTGTTGCAGGTCTCCTTCTATTCCCGCATAAGCAATGACACGATCTTCGGCAACACGATAGGACGCTGTTACTCGAGGATATACAAAGACATCGGTAGCGCTGTTCTCAAGGTCCCAGCCCAAAAAGGCTGCAAAACCCAGATTCACCGTTAGGTTATCCCTTAATACTTCCAAACTTGGGCTACCGCCGAGTTTCACAAAATTGAACTCTTGAGCCACATCAGCAGAAGCGAAGCTCCTGTCAAAGCTACCGATCACCCAATCAAGTTCAGCATCGATCGTGATATTTTCTCCTGCAATCGGCAACTCAAACGAAGGGGCGACATACGCTCTGGTCTCACCGGCACCATGATCACCTTTTGAAAGTCGAATCATTGCATCACCTGCTTTAATATAGGAATCTTCCACGTTGACATCCCCACCAAAGAAGAAGCTTTGAAATGTCTGTTCTTCATTGATGTTCGCGATGACCTGCTGGGTAAATCTATCATCATTGGGAAGGCCATACCAGTTATAGCGTTGAAGCTGATATCCAAAACCACCACCCCACTGCAAGTCGCGAAGGTCGCGCTTGTATGAAACATCTACCCGAGCATCGATATAATTGTCATCCAGCACTACCTCATCGATGCCTCCTTGCGACGATCCTAGGTTCAGGGACACATCGATGGTCTCGTCACGATTGATGGCCCTACTGGTGTAGAAGTCGAGGTTCCCATTTAAAAAATTGCCCAGGCCGAACGAAACATACGAATCGTACAGATGCTCTTTTTTAGCCTTTGGCACCCTGGCAGCTGTTGCCTTGGCAGGCACAAACGTAGAGGCCACTGGCACCGAAGAGATCTTATAGCCCACCTCTTTCTTTGTGACGGAAGTCGAGTCTTCACTTTTTGGCATCTCTTTCAATTTGAATGCATCTGACACCTCTGGCGTGTAGGGCTTTATGACATCTACCTCTTCTGTACCGATGTTTTCGTCATCTTCTTGTGCTTGTATCTGAAGCCCAAGAAAAAGGAATGGCAAGATGAGGACATAACGAAGCGTGTTCTTCATAGGTTGATGATGGGTTGCTGAATTAATTTTGTGTGTCGATGGATGAATTGGTCTTTGCCTCTTCTTTCTTTATTCGTGCAAGTTCGCTTCTTGCCTCCGAGACCACTTGTGGGAACTCGCCAAAGTTCTTGATGACATTCTCTAAAATATAGGTCGCTTGGAATGCATCGTTCAACTCATAGAAGTTCTTGGCCATGACCACGAGGCCCTTTGCACCAAACTCTTTATAGCTTGAGTAATCTCTTGCCAAGCGTTGCACTGACTCGTTTGACGCTTCGAAATCGCCGTCCTTATGTTTGAAGTACCCGTCATAATAGAGCGCTTCGGCGGCCAATCTCCCTGTGGCGATACGTTGCACTTCTCGATAGGCGTTCTTGGCCTTTTCCTCATCGCTCGTCTTTAGTGCTGCTCGTGCAATGATCACCTGTGCATCGCTCTTCACGCGATTGTCTATCCGATCGCTAGCCAATACTTTTTCAGCATAGACCACAGCATTTTCGTAATCCCTGATCTCGTAATACGCCTTCATTAAATTACTTTGCGCATAGATGACATTCTGCGATACTTGGCCTTCGTCTTCTAATCGTCTAAGTACGCTGATGGCCTCGTTGTATTCTCTTTGTGTAAACAGTATTTCGGACAGGCGTGTCAATGCTTTTTCGGTGAATTCGTTCTGCGAACGCTGCACCACAAACTGATAGTGTGTTACGGCTTGTGGCTTTCTATTGTTTCCGTAGTACAACTCTGCGAGGTAGAAGTTTGCTTGCAATGCATGGAGTCCTTTGGGGAATTGCACTACGTATTTCTCGAAACCTCTTATGGCGGCTTCGGTCTTTCCTTGTTGGAGCTGCCTGTCGGCAGAAGTATAGGCGTCATTGTCTAGCTGTGCATCTGTGACATCTACAAAATCCAGGTCCCGTACCCAAGCAGCATACTCATCTACACGGCCTAGGTCTACATATATCAAACGTGCTGTCGCTACCGCCTGAATAGCCTCTTGCGTGTTGGGATACGCTCTGACCACTTTCCGGAACTTCAGCAAAGCATCTTCGTTGCTTCCAGCATTGTAGTGGATCAGGCCTTGTCGCAATATGGCTTTTGGCGTGAAGGAACTCATGCCATATGTTGCGATCAGTTGATCGTATGCATCCAACGCTTCAGGTTCATTGTTTTTGATGGCATAGGTATTGCCCAATTCGAAGAGCGCATCGTCGCGCAGCTTGGATTTCGGGTAGGTTTGAATGAACGTCCTCAAACCTTCGATCTTCTTGTTCGCCCTTCCCAGGAGACCTTCACTTAACACTTTCTGAAAAAAGGCGTAATCATCATCCACGCCTTTTAACGCGATGGCATTATCGTATGCCTGTATCGCTTGACCGTATTGACTAGAAACAAAATGGCTGTCGCCCAAACGGAGATAGGCATCGTTGATGTGTTCTTTCTCCTCTGAATTATTCTGGATGAATTGCTTGAATGCGGGCACAGCAGCTGCATAATCCTTTAGCTTGAAATTGGCATAGCCAATGTTGTAATGAATGTTCTTGAACTCATCCGTGTCACGAGCCATCGGGTTGTAAGCAAACACCTGATAGCTGGCCAACGCCTCGCCAAAATTGTTCAACAAGTAATCGGTCTCGGCCTTCCAAAAGGTAGCCCTGGCAGTATAGTTGGCATCAACGGGTTCTTCTAAAGAGCGTTCAAAGAATTCATTGGCCTGCTGAAAGTCATTCTCGTTGTGAAGTTCTATTCCTCGTAAAAAGGCTACTTTTTGAAAGGCTTCCTTATTCTCAAAGTCTTTATCATTTTGCAACAAGTCTAAGGCGGCCTCATAATTCTTTGAGGATATCAAAGAATCGATCAACAGCGCCTGCATCTCGGCCTTGCTTGATGACTCAGGATATGTGTCCAAATAGCCTTTGATGACCGAGGGCACATCTCGATACGGGTTTCCTACTTCATAACTAAGCTTGGCGTAGTTGAGATAAGCATCCTCTTGTATCTGTGGCTCATGGTCCATTTGTGAAGCATAGCGAAAGGCATTGAGTGCTTCCTGTTTCTGATCGAGCTTTAAGTAGCATTCGGCCAAGTGATAATATGCGTTTTGTGCTACATCGTCGTTCCCGCCAACGATCTTGTTGAACTGCCCTATGGCACTTTCAAAATCGCCTACCTTGTAATGTGTGTAGCCAAGTTGGTAATAATCCGTGTTATTCCAACGGCCGCGCTTGCCACGATATTCAGTGAGATACGGAAGCGCTTCTTCATATTTCTCGAGATTGAAGTAACTCTCTCCGATGATCTTGTTTAACTCAGAAACTTCCTTCCGATCAGCATTGGGTAATTTTGACAATGCCTCATCGATGGCCCCCTGGAAGTTTCCGAGCTTAAAATTCATGTCTGCACGGAAATAGGAGAGCTTGTCGTCGTATTCGCCCTTTTCCGAAATGCCTTCAAAATAATCACTAGCCTGCTCATAGCTATCTGCCAAGTAAGCCATGTACCCCAAATAATACTTGGCCTCTGCACCATACGCTTCTGAGTTTGTGACGCGTTGAAACAGTGGTGCAGCCTTGGTGTATTGTTTTCCCAAGAAGTGTACATATGCTTTGTTGAAGGTGAACCGCTCGTGCTGCGCTCGGGCAAGGGATTGTTGTTTCACACGATCATACCACTTCAAAGCATATGGATATTTACCGATCTTAAAATAATAGTCTGCCACTTCGAGAAAAGCAGCATTCCTTTTAGTGCTGGTCGGATATTTGTCTACAAACTCCTGCATCAGTTTATCAGCGCCCAATTGATTCAATCGAATAGCAGCATTGGCTATGTGGTAGGCGCATTGCGCTTCGGTCTCTTGATCGTCTGTAATTGACTTTACTTTTGAGAAAAGGGTTTGAGCAGCCTGATATTGCTTGTTGTTATAAAGCTCTAGCGCTTGGGCAAGATCTTTGTTCTCATGAGTGTATATAGCTGATCTTTGTGCATTGATATTGATGAATGACAAAAACAACACACCTATAAACAGGAAGAATCGGTTATTGTTCATATTCGTTCTTTGATGACCCCAAATATAACTTGGTTATCGTGTGTATAACGGAATAATTAGAAGATAATTATTCGCCCATAATTTTAAGTTTTAAGATATTTGACCCAGACCGCTATTTCTTATGAGCATCTTTGGCCTATATTTCAGCCTGAAAGAACATATACAAAGTGGGATACGGCCATACCTGACCATTGGTGTTCTCTTTGTGATCGCCAGGACATCGTTCTGGCTATTGCATGGGCATGTAACGCTGTTTCCAGACTCGGAGGGATATGTCGAATTGGCCGAACGCATTGCGAATCTTGACCTCACAGGTTACGACGCCAGGAGAACCCTTGGTTATCCTAGTCTAATCGCCATAGCATTCAAAAACCTGCAGATGGTCGTCGTCATTCAACAGCTACTGGGTTTGGCGTCGATATTTTTTTTGTTCGACATGTTACGCAGCAGAGAGGTCCCTGTCCTAACTTGTATTGGCACAAGCATCATTAGCTGTTCTTTATTTCATGTGCTATTTTATGAGACAGTTATCCTGACCGAATCTTTCTCTCTTTTTCTGTTGACTATGACATTCTGGTATATAGACAAGAAAAATGTTTTGACCCAACATGCTAACGCAACCCCTCACATCATTCTATCCCTGATGCTTGCCTTGCTATATCTTACGCGGCCCTTCTTTATATATATCACCTTAACCGTGGCTTTCTACATTCTTGCAAACAAGCGATTGTTTGCTCTTAAAGGAAGGGCATCTACATCGTTGACCATCGCACTTCCAACGATCCTAGCCTTTTTACTCTGGGGCACATTCAACAAAAAGAACACCGGGTATTTTGGAAGCACTTCTTTTTTAGGGTACAATCTATCACAGACCACCGTTGGTTTTATTGATAAGGCCAGTGACGAACACCGTGTGATCAGAGACCTCTATGTTAAAAAGCGTGACTCGATAAAGCTTTATGGAAAAGAACACCAATATCCGATGAGTATCTGGTTTGCGTATGACGAGTTACTTGCCGCCACCAACTACGAACATGCAGAACTTGGCCACCAATTGAAGCAACTATCCATTTCGCTCATAAAAGACCATCCTGTAGATTATTTGAAGCAAGTTGCCATCTCATGGAAAGACTTCTGGAAGTATTCTATCCATTGGGATCCGAACGGTTTCAATAATGACCTCGTTAAAAAAGCGGCGATCGGCGCTGTGCTCTACGTAGAAAGACCGCTGCTTCTCATGATAAACTTGGTTTTCTTGACACTTTGTGCACTATGGTCGATTCGCATATTCAGAAAAGAGGAATCACTCTATGGCCTTACTAGTTTGGTAGCGGTGGCGATACTACTAGGTTCTTTATTGCAAGCCATGGTGGTCTATGGTGGAAATTCGAGGTTTCGTTTTCCCTATTTGCTTTTAATTATTTACTTTACCGTCTCAAACCTGCATCTTATAAAGATATCTCGTGGAAAAACCCATCCTAGCACTTAAGAATGCCTCCATATTTCAGAAGCAACATCTGGTTCTTTCTGACATCCACCTCTCTGTTGAAAGAGGGGAATTCGTGTATCTTATCGGTAAGACAGGTAGTGGGAAAAGTAGCTTTATGAAAACATTGTACGGTGACCTACCGCTAGATCATGGTGAAGGTCACATCGTAGCCTACGACCTAAGAACATTAAAAGAAAAGGACATTCCATTTCTGCGCAGAAAACTAGGTATTGTCTTCCAAGACTTCAAATTGCTCCCCGACCGCACTGTGAATGATAATTTTCTCTTTGTTCTGAAAGCTACTGGCTGGGAAGACAAAGTGGCCATGGACGCTAAGATCAATGAAGTGTTGACCAAAGTTGGCATGGAGACAAAGGGCTTTAAGTTTCCACACGAACTTTCTGGCGGAGAGCAACAGCGTGTAGCCATTGCTCGCGCTTTATTGAACGACCCAGAATTGATCCTCGCCGATGAGCCAACCGGAAACCTTGACCCACAGACCAGTGTCGAAGTCATGGAAGTACTCCAGGAGATCAACAAGAGCGGGCGCACCATTTTAATGGCCACGCACGATTATGCTTTGATCCTAAAATATCCTTCCAAGACGCTTAAGTGCGATGGCAGCAAGGTATATGAAGTGGTACAAAAAACAACAAGCAGTGCGGAATAATTGTCTGGCCTGTACGAAATAAATCAAGTTTGAAAGTATATTGCCTTGGGTATTATGATAAATTCTCGAGATTATTCTTGGGCATCAAGAAGGAGATAAGAAAAGAATTGCCCCATGCTTCCTTTTCTTATGGAAACATCTATCTAAGTGGGCATTTGTACTATCTGGCTCGAGGCATGTCTCAAAGTGAGTGGGTCGCGCTAAAGGCATGGCGATCATCTTCTAAAAAAGACGATGGAACTCACTCAGCTAATAGCTTAAGTGATCTTATCGAGGACGCGGCATTGAAATCTCAAATATCTTATCATCTATCCACAAATCCCTTGACCAATGAAGATCATCTATTGAAACAGGCTAGGTCTTACCTTGCTCTTTTTCATCATAAATTCTCTCTTTCAAAACCAGATCTGGTACTGTGCATTGGAGATTCAAGACTTGCCATTTGTTGCGCCATTACTGTGGCCAAACACTTGGGCATAGCAGTAAGGTATCTTGAGCAAGCGCCTTTTGGCACCACCTTTTACACAGCAGATGGGGTAAATGCAAACACCATAGTTGTCCCTGAAGAAATCGATACCAGCGACATCCATGAATTGCGAAATAAAATTGCTAAAACAACCAAAGACACATACTGTAGGTCCCCTTTATATCGAGGTATGGATCACATCTTCGAATTACTTTTCAAGAAAACAAAACATCACCCGCCAGACCTAATACTAAACGGACCCAGTTCTAAAAGCTCGGTCAGGTCACGAAAAATTGAATCCGCAGATGGTGACCATTCTATTCTTTTGATCCTTCAGGTACCTCATGATGTAAACTTCATACACCACAACTCGCTATATAAAGACATGACCTCTGTTGTTGTTGATGTTTTTAATGCTTTGCCTGAAGCAACAAAATTGATCATAAGAGAGCATCCCAAATACAAGGGCAGGTATGATAAAAGCATGTATGATTTTATTGCAGACAACCATATACAAGTTGACAATACCACACCTTTGAAAATAGCGCTGCAAAACACCACATCAGTAGTCACGATCAACTCTACAGTTGGGATAGAAGCAATAGCCATGGGCAAGCCCTTGGTACTTTTGGGGAGATCGTATTATGGGCACAGTGAACTTTGTTTGACAGTCGATGGCAAAGAACATCTAAGGTCATCACTAAAAAGATCACTCTTTTGGCGACCTTCTGAAGTGCATGTGTTCCGCTTTTTGAAGGGCCTTTATGGGCAAAAACTAGTGGACGGTCGTTACAACGAAGCAGACCTGACCGCTGCAAAAAGTATTGCAATGAAAATTTTATCGGAATTTCATTAAAACAATCTATGCCTTTTTTCTCGGTAGTCATACCACTTTATAATAAAGAAGATCATATTTCCGACACTCTAAAAGGCGTCTTGGCGCAAACCTTTGATGATTTTGAGGTCATCATAGTCAATGATGGGTCTACCGATGGAAGTCGCGAAATTCTAGATCAATTCAAGGATGAACGCATAAAGATCTTCGACAAAGCAAATGAAGGAGTAGCCATTGCAAGGAACGAAGGGATCGAAAAGGCTGTTTCCAAGTACATTGCACTGACTGACGCTGACGACCTTTGGTCCGAGAATCATCTAGAGGAATTGCATAGGTCTATATGCCTTCATCCAAATGAACATGTGTTCAGCAATGCATATTCTTTAAAGATAGGTACTGAGAAAACAGTAGAAGCGTCTTATGCGATCAAAAAAGCTACAGACGTTCAATTGATCGGCGATTACTTCAACGCCAGTGTCATTCATCCCATGATAATGACATCTTCCGTCGCATTTACCAAAGAGGGTTTTATAGATGTAGAACGGTTCAACCCAAAAATATATTCAGGTCAGGATATCGACCTATGGATACGATTCATGCTAAAGAACAAGCTCGTTTTCAATTGGGCCATGACATCCTGCTATGTCAAGACAGTGGCCAACAGCCTTTCTAAGCAAAATCACCAATTGCAAAAGGCAAAGCTTTTCAACAACTACAGAAAAGAAGAAGAGGAAAACACTTCTCTCCACAGATACCTGAATTTGAACAGGTATTCTCTGGCAATTCAAGCAAAGTTGGTCGATAACGACGAAGTCTACGAAAGCTTGATCCCTTCGATAGACACAGATATGCTCAACACCAAACAGCGCATTATCCTAAGCTCACCGAATAGCCTTGTGAGGCTTTATAAAAAGATGCAACAACGTTTGGTCAATTCTGGAATATATATTTCATCCTTCAAATAAATGGTTGAGATCAGACGATTACCGCACTTCTTTTGATGCTACTTTATAAGTGTCGAAAGCTTGGCCTAAAGTGATCTTCCTTTTGCGCAGAAAAAAAAAGCAGAGCTTGGCGATATGAACTTTGTAGGTCTTAGGATATATGAGCTGGTATACTGCTGCTTTGTTGATGACCAAACGACGTGTATCTAACCGTTGCGTCGAGCGCTCAAAGGAATGTTTCACGATCTGTTTCGGAACATAAAAGGCCTTTTCACCTACGCTTAGCACTTCATTCAAAAACAAACATTCTTCACCTAACACATAATTACTGCCTAGACCAAACATTTCATTAAAGAGGATGTCATGGCCCTTGATGGCTTTCAACTTAAATGAAACCTCGATCGACGACACATTAAGTATCTGCCTCTTTTGCTTAAGTGCCTCAGAGCGCAAATTATAGTTGCGATAGGCCTTACCATCATTTGTCTTTATCTGGAAGGTAATCGCTGCCGCTTCTGGCAATCTTTGATAAGCTTGCAGGATGATCTCTGGCATAGAGCTCAAGTATTCCACATCATCGTCTGCTATCAAGCAGATATCGCCGATCGCATGCTTTATGGCAAGATTCCTACTTTTGGATAGCCCAAACTCTCTGCTGTTCACGACGCGAACATTATCTCTGTCTGAGGTCAATGGCTGGTGCATGGTCTGATTCACCACCAAGACCCTCAGGTCTTCAGTCGCTACTTTAGTGAACATCTTGTCTAGGAAATCGAGACTTGTCCTGTTCATTGTGGCAACTAGTATTTCTAAAGTTGGTGATTTCAACCTAGCTTAAGGTATTTGCTTTAAAATGGTTCAATGAACATTCTTAAGTTTTAAGAATTCATCATAATCTCTGATGTAATCATCTTCAGAAAACGGCAAGGAGGCCAACACCAGGCATACACTTCCGGAAGAGAAGTTAAGCATCTCTCGCCAAATCCCCGGAGGTATCAACAAGCCTTTGTCGGGTCTGTTCAGCGTTATCTGTCTCTTCTGAGCCCCATCGTCTAGAAGAACATCAAAGCTTCCATTGATCGCCACCATGAATTGCTGCAATTCATGGTGGGCATGACCGCCACGATAGCTTTCATAGGGAACATCAAAAAGATAAAAGACCCGTTCGACCGAGAATGGCAACACACCATCCTCAATGACCGATAGGCTCCCTCGCGGGTCTTTGATCACAGGAATATCCAAAATAGCAACATCCGACAACTTAGCTTCCATATCAAGCACCAATATAAGATAAATCGCAAGAAGCCTAACTATTTATATTACTTTTGTTCTCATGCCAACACATTACACATGCGCATCCTTTTGGTAGGTGAATATAGTGGGTTACACAACAACCTGAAAAAAGGGCTTCTTGCTTTGGGGCATCACGTCACGCTTTTAGGCAATCGTGACGGTTTTAAAGGATACCCAGTAGATCTGCAAATAACAGCTGGGATCTGGGAAAAAAGATCTGGAGCGATAGGAATTGTCAGAAAGACCTGCATGAAGATGTTTGGGATTGACCTCGACCAAATAGCACGCTACCGCAGTTTCAGAAAGAACAAACACCTGTTGAAGAATTATGACATAGTTCAGCTAATCAATGAGACCGCATTACAGACCAGTCCGAAATTAGAGAGAAAAGCTGTTGAATTCCTTAAGGAGCACAACGAAAAACTATTCCTTCTCTCATGTGGCGACGACCATCACTACATAAGCTACCTTCTGAAAAGGCAACTTCCATATTCTATTTTATCTGCCTACTTCGAAGACCCGGCATTGCAAAATAAATTCAGGTATTCATTAAAATATGTTGGTCAAGACTATAAAGATCTGAGCGTGTTTATTTATAATCAAATAGAGGGGGTCATTGCTACAGACCTTGATTATCACATGGCGCTGAAGGACCATAAAAAGTATTTAGGGCTGGCTCCAAATCCTGTGGACCACACATCATTCGATTACCAGCCGCTTGATGTAAAAGACAGGGTCGTGATCTTTCATGGGATAAATTCATTGAGCAGCATCAAAAAGGGAAGTATTTTTTTTGATAAAGCCCTAGAAGTAGTCAAAAAAAAGTATGGTGACAAGATAATCGTTATTCGCAAAGAGAATGTCCCCCATAAGGATTACATCAAGTCTTATGAAGATTGCCATATCTTGTTGGATCAAGTATATAGCTACGACCAGGGATATAATGCACTTGAGGCAATGGCTAGAGGCAAAGTGGTATTTACAGGGGCTGGCAAAGAATTTACGGATCACTATCGACTTGACGATAGCGTCGCCATTGACGCGACACCAGAAGTCGAAGACTTGATCGGAAAACTATCGTTCTTGATCGAGAATCCAAAAGCGCTGATAAAGATCGGGAACAATGCAAGAAGGTTTATAGAAAAATACCACGACCCTATAGCTATTGCCAGGCACTACGAATCCTACTGGAAGTTAAACTTCACTGTGCATCCAGAATTTCTTGAAGAAGAATAGCATCCAAACCAGGGCCAGTCCATTAGCGATCACATTCGCATAGAAAGCTCCCTTGAGTCCTATCACCGGAATTAGAAGAAGCCCGCTTATATAGAGTGTCAACCCAAAAGACACTTCGATAAAAACATATTTGAACACCAATGATTTTGCCAATAGCTGAAAACCAAAGGCCAGGTATAAAAGCTTAAAAAGATCTGCCAAGAGTTGCCATACAAGCAAATCGGACACCACTAAGAACCCTTCGCCAAGAACAAGTTCTATGATCCAACCTTTTAACAAAAAGATACTCAAGGCTACAAACAGAAACAGCGGTACAATGATCTTATAATAGTTCTTTACTTCGGCGAAGAATGCCTTTTCACTTTGTATCGCCGAAAGTTTGGGAAAGTAATACAACGACAGACCACTGGTGAAGAATATCATATAGATGCCCGAAATTCTCAACGAAGCCTCCCACATTCCTGAAGACTCTAGACTGATGTGAGATTCGACAAGCTTTCTTATTAGAATATACGAAGTAGGAATTGCGGTCGCAGTCACTAGGGCCATTATTGAATATCTTGAAAACGAGCCTAACAGTCCTTTATCAAAATTGGCGGCGCTAAAGATCCCGCGATATTCGATCCTTAAAAAGGATAGCGAAAAGAATAAAAGTAGGGCTTCTGTTATGACAATGGCGATCAATCCGCCCATAATACCATAGAGATGCAATCCTATAGCGAGAAGCCCTAATCCTAACACGCTAGCAATGATGCGTAGTACGATCACTTTTCGGTACTGGAGCAGCCCTGTCAACACAGCAATGACCAAAGCATTGATGGCCACAAATGGCAACACCGATCCAATTACTTGAATTACTGGCCTATAGTTTTCATTAGAGAAAAGATAACTGCTTACATGGGTGGCACCACCCAATAATAGTATGGTCAAGACAATCGAGACCAAGGATGAGAGTCCAAAAGAGGTTGCTAGGGTCTTCTTAAACTTTTCAGACTCGACACCATGCTCTGCTGCATATCTAGTTATGCCATCTTTAAGGCCTAGTGTCGCGGTCGTTTGTAAGGTTGTCTTAAAATTTCGAAGGTTCCCGACCATTGCTAGGCCTTCTGCTCCTATAAAAAATGTAATGAGCCTTACCGATACGATCCCTGTTAAGAAACGTACCAGTACCTGCATCCCATTCAACGAGATCACCTTTACCAATTGATTAGAAAGGAAGTTTCTCAAGCTCAGAAGTGTTTTAAGACTTTTGCAGGAATACCGCCCGCCACCGTATTGGCAGGAATGTCAGCAGTCACAACAGATCCAGCTGCAATGACAGAGTTTTCACCGATGGTAACACCTTTCAGCACCTTTACGTCATTCCCTAAAAAGACATTACGCTCTATGACCACTGGTTTGCATTCATCATCTTCTCTGCGCTGTGTCGATGCTTCGATGTTGTGAAAGTTGCTATCGGCTACGTAACAATTCACTCCTATCAGCACCTGATCTGCGATCGTAATTCGAGTTTTGTCGGCGATAGCGACAAAACCATTGTTGATCGAAACATTGTCACCAATAATGACCTGCGCACTAGGGTACCTAGCTTCGATATAAGCATAGCTATCGTAGTAACGTGGGGAGTTGACCACCCCTAGCTGAACATGTTCTCCAAAAGAAAGGTTACCATTTCCAGACAGCAAGACAGCTTGAACCCTTTTAGGAGCGCCCGAAACATGCTTTGCACTAGAAAGCAGCAGGTATTTGAATACCTTCAACTTTATGAAAATGAAGTTCAACAGTGTTTGCATCTCTAAAATCGATTCACAGCATTTATAACATCTTCTACTTGCTTAACTTCCATTATAGGACTGATAGGCAAACTTAACACTTGTTGATGGATTTTTTCTGTAATTGGCAGTTGTAATTCTCTATATTCGATATATGCTTGTTGCTGATGAGGAGGTATTGGATAGTGTATCAATGTCTGAATGCCGTTTTCTTCAAGATGTTTTTGCAACGCATCCCGTTGCTCAGACCTTATCACGTGAAGGTGAAACACATGGTCCTTATCTACAGAATAGTTTGGGAGTGATATGCGCTCATTTTTGATACCGTTCATATATTGCCTCGCAACAGCTCTACGCCTGTCATTGTCGGCGTCCAGCTCCTTTAGCTTTATCGAGAGAAAAAGTGCCTGAATGGGATCGATACGGTGGTTGAAACCCTTGTGATCGTTGATATATTTAGACGAAGTCCCATAGTTGCGAAGCTTTGCGACAACCTCTGAAAGCCGATGGTCATTCGTTGTAATTGCGCCTGCTTCGCCCAACGCGCCCAAGTTCTTTGTCGGATAAAAGCTAAAAGCTGCCGCATCTCCCAAGTTTCCTGCTTTGGTCCCCTGGTCATCTTCTGCTCCATGCGCTTGAGCGGCATCTTCAACCACAAGAAGGTCATTGGCTTTGGCAATTCTTTGTATGGCCTTCATCTCACACAATTGCCCATACAAATGCACCACAAGAATGGCCTTCGTATTCTTGGAAATATGTTGTTGAATTCTTTCCGGATCTATATTGTACGTATCAAGATCGGGGTCTACAAAAACAGGTGTAAGGCCTGCTTGCGTAACGCCTAGGATCGAAGCGATATACGTATTGGCAGGCACGATGACCTCATCTCCTTCTTTTAGTCTTCCAAGAACTTTATAGCCTTCAAAGATCAATTTAATGGCATCCAATCCGTTGCTTATGCCAACACAGTGCTGAGTGCCACAATAGGTTGCAAATTCATGTTCAAAATTGCTGACAGCATCTCCCAGAACGTAGCTCCCAGAATTCAAGAAGGCATCAAAAGCCTGTTTGAATGCTGTTTCAAAACGTTGGTTCACCTTATGTAGGTCCAAAAACTTGATCATCTGATGCTGGTATCCAGAACTTTATGTTTACTTGTATCGAAGCGATATTGTTTTTGAACGACGTTTCTTGCTCCCAGGCCTTCTTTCCAGAAAAGCAACCCTTCATTGACATCTTCACCATTTACTTGCTTGGATGTGCCCAGGTCAAAATAGGGCTTTTCTTCGAATGTGTCGTTCAAAAGGCGATCGAACAAATAATCGATACTTCCCAGCCTATTTCGGTTTTCGTCACCGGCAATGTATTGTGCTTTGGCCACAAACTTGGTCTCAAAGATCAGCGTACCTGCCACTATCTTCCTTTCATGGAATGCACCGAAACATCGTATTTTCTTTGGAAAGCGTCTCTTTAGTAACTTGATCTCTTCAAGCGAATGTAATGGTTTCACACCAAACCTCTCTGACAAGTTAGGGAGTAGCAATTCTTTCCAGAACAACTCAGGGTCTTCGATTTCAGCAACTACCAGACCGTGTTTTAACCCACGTCTCACACCTTCTTTTCTACTTCTAGAAAAAGAAGGCTTGCGCTTCATATCAATGCAAGACAAATGATCTACATGCACTGTGTCGGCCTCCAACAACGCTACGGCATGGTTGAATTCTTCGGCTTGCTGGTCATGATAGATCGACGGCATCGCACGCACAGACAAGTGGCCTATCTTCTGCACCTCTAGGTAATGAAAGATGCTCTTTATAACAGTCATGTATTCTGAACGTTGCAAGTCTTGCCCAATGACAAAACCACCATAGGTAAGTCCTTGGTGCGAATACAAGGTCTCTTTCTTGATGTTGGATGGCAATATCGCTAGTAGCTTTTCATTATGAAAGACCATCAGCGAATGATCCTCGAACCGATCGCTGTGATAGTCCATGAAATCTCTGTGGAAAAGAAACGTCGCATTCTTGGCCTTGGAAACAAAATCATTCCAAAGCGAAGCATAGGTTGATGTATAGCGTACTACTTTCAAGAAACTGAGTTGGTTGTGGTGCTTGCAAGTTAATGAAGATGTACCTTCTTACGAAACCTCAGGCTCTTTTGGACATCAAATAATAGCCGTTCACCACGAAAATGGCTGCATTGGTCACGACTACGGGCCAAGCGATATCCAACATAAAACCATAGATCACCCAGCAAACGCAACCGATCATGTTTACAGTTCTGAGCAGTGTTACCTTTTTCATCATAAAGGATAGCAACACAAAGAAAGAGGCGGCATAGCCCACCCATTCGGTCACTGACATTCCTAGAATTTCCATACAGCTAGTTTTGGTTGCGTTTACGGTCTACCTCTTTCAGCAACACCTTTCTTAGGCGAAGGTGGTTGGGCGTCACTTCTACGTATTCGTCCTTTTGAATGTATTCCAATGCTTCCTCTAAAGTGAACTTGATCGGCGGTGCGATCCTGGCCTTGTCATCGGCACCTGCCGAACGCACGTTGGTCAATTTCTTGGTCTTGGTGACATTTACCACCATATCATCCTGACGCGAATTCTCACCGATCACCTGACCTTCATAGACCTCTTCGCCTGGGAAGATGAAGAACTTACCACGCTCCTGCAGCTTATCGATCGAATATGGAATGGCCGTGCCTTTTTCCATAGAGACCAACGATCCATTCAAACGTCCAGGAATGGCGCCTTTTAACGGTTGATATTCCAAGAAACGATGCGCCATGATGGCCTCGCCTGCGGTAGCTGTAAGCAACTGATTACGTAAACCGATGATTCCTCTAGAGGGTATGTTAAAGGTACATACCATACGCTCGCCTTTGGGTTCCATGCCTAGCATTTCGCCTTTGCGTTGGGTAACCATCTCAATGGCCTTTCCTGAAACATTCTCAGGCAGGTCGATCGTCAACGCTTCGATGGGTTCGCACTGTACGCCATCGATCGCTTTGATGATCACTTGTGGTTGCCCGATCTGCAGTTCATACCCTTCGCGGCGCATGGTCTCGATCAATACCGAAAGGTGCAGTACTCCACGGCCAAAGACCATGAACTTGTCAGCACTACCCGTTTCTTCAACGCGAAGTGCCAAATTGCGTTCCAATTCTTTCTCTAAACGTTCTTTGATATGGCGCGAGGTCACAAACTTGCCATCCTTCCCAAAGAACGGCGAATCGTTGATGGTGAACAACATGCTCATCGTTGGCTCATCGATCGCGATGGTCTGTAAAGCTTCAGGGTCTTCAAAATCGGCTACTGTATCGCCTATTTCGAAGCCATCCATGCCAACGATCGCACAGATATCACCAGTGTGTACTTCTTCCACTTTCTTTCGGCCTAAGCCCTCGAAGGTAAAGAGTTCCTTGATGCGTGACTTCAATAGTTCGCCATCACGTTTTACTAGAGAAACTGGCATTCCTGCTTTTAACACGCCACGTTGCAAGCGCCCAATGGCAATACGTCCTGTAAAGGAAGAGAAGTCTAGCGATGTGATCAGCATTTGCGGCGAACCCTCCTCAGGCTTGAATTCAGGAACATGCTCCAGGACCATGTCTAACAACGGTTCGATGTTGTCGGTAGGCTGTTGCCAATCTTTGCTCATCCAATTTTGCTTGGCAGAACCATATACGGTCGGGAAATCCAACTGCCATTCTTCGGCGCCTAGCTCGAACATCAGGTCGAATGCTTTTTCATGGACTTCTTCCGGAGTGCAATTCTCTTTATCCACCTTGTTGATGACCACGATGGGCTTCAGCTTAAGGTCGAGTGCTTTTTGCAATACAAAACGCGTTTGTGGCATGGGGCCTTCAAAGGCATCTACCAACAGCAACACGCCATCGGCCATGTTGAGCACACGCTCTACCTCGCCTCCGAAATCGGCGTGACCAGGCGTATCGATGATATTGATCTTGGTATCCTTGTAGGTGACCGAAACGTTCTTTGAAGTGATCGTGATACCACGCTCGCGCTCTAGATCGTTGTTATCTAAGATGAGTTCTCCCTTGTTCTCGTTGTCGCGGAACAATTGGCAGTGGTACAGGATCTTATCGACCAACGTGGTCTTCCCATGGTCTACGTGAGCGATGATGGCAATGTTCTTGATCTTCATGCACTGATTTTAAGGGCGCAAAGGTAAGGTTTTAATTTTCGGTCAACATAGAAATTGCCATTAAAGAATAACCGATGACGTACTGCATCGCCATACTGGTGGCTCTTGGGACAAACTGAAACATCTTCTTAAAGGGTGTGGCCTTTTCAATTGTTCATTAAATGTCCGATCATGTTAATAAGTTGCTTTTACAAAAGTGGGGGAATTGAAGTTTGCTGTTTACTTTGACGGGCGAAAATGGATCTTTCCGAAGATTGCCTCTAAAATAAGCTCATAATACTACTATTGACGAAATATGAAAAAGCTGTCTTACTTTATATTTTTTATTTCTTGCCTGTCCTCATACGCTCAAAACCAAGAAGATACACAACCGATATTACCGAATATCGCTCCCTTGTCACCAGAGGCTTTTGCTTTTCAAGAATATGGAAAGGTCAATGTTAACATGTTTGTAGGCAAACCGGATATAAATGTACCCATTTATACTATCAAAGGTAAGGAGATGGACTTGCCTATAAGCTTGACCTATGACGCAGGGGGCATTAAAGTAGACCAATTGGCCACATGGGTTGGCTTGGGGTGGAATCTTAACTATGGTGGAGTAGTAACTAGAAGGGTTCACCACAGACCAGATGATGCTAGTGTTTTGCGGGTCAATGAAGAAACACTAACGGCGTTAGATAATAACTTAGGTGGTTTGTACAAAGATTACGATACTTTTTCAGAAAGAGCTTTAGTTATTGGTGCAGTAACCAAATATAATCAAAGAAAAATTGATTTAGAAGCAGATACTTTTAAGTTTAATGTGAATGGAATCTCAGGAACGATTGCCATTGATTACAATACCGTATTAAGTAACGGACATTTCAGAACATATTGTTTAGACCAGCCAGATGTTTTGGTAAGTTATTCTGGGTTTGGCACAGATATTAGTAGTTGGAAGATCACGGATAAGAATGGAGTGCAATATTTCTTTTCACAAAATGAAGAAACTTATCATGAAGTTCCTGACACTGTAGTTGAAGGGGAATATGTTGACGCAATAACAGATACCTATGATTCTGCGTGGTATTTGACTAGGATAGTTTCTCAAAATAAAAAAGATACTTTCGATTTTATTTACACGCAAGGTCAATATTGGAGTAATCATAAATATATATTGCCTAATAGTTCTGGATATACAACTACTACAGATGGTCATCAACGATTTTATAATCCTTCTATAAATGCAAATTTTAATAAGTATAAGATAAAACAGTTTGATCTAGCAGGAATAAAGCATAACAACAAATTTATAATAACTACAAATTGTGTTGCCGACAGGCAAGATATTACAGGAAGAAAAAGGTTGGCAAACATTCTAATCCATAAAGCACCTGCAAGTGTAAACATAAGTTTTGAACAATCCTATTTTACATCAACTGCCACTCATAATTTAACTGATGAATATATTAAAAGGTTGAAATTAGATGCTATTAAATTTAATGATACTGGGTTAAATTTAAATTACGAATATAAATTTGAGTACGAAGATGAAAACAACATTCCATTTTTATTGTCTAAGGGACGAGATTATTTAGGATATAATAATGGCGCTAGTAACAATCCTAGTTTGGTCCCAGGGTTTCAATCTTTAGCACCAAGTCAAGCTGAATTAAACGCATATAGTGCCGCTATTAGTTCAGTAGATCGAGAATATAATTTAGAATATACCAAAAAAGGAGTTTTGAAGAAAATATATTATCCTACAGGTGGTAATTCAGAATTTATATATGAACTGAATAAGACCCCCCCTATACCACAACAGTCAATGACCCTAAGGAATATCACCTTGGTATTGCAGGCGGTACAACTATTGGTAATTCCAATCTAACATTCTTTGGATGCAATGATGATCAAAATTATGATGATTATCTGAACCCAAACCAAACTGATCACAGCTTTCTAGTAGATCATGTTCCTAATAATGGTAATTCTATTCCAGTTAATTTTTCACTTAAAAGAACAGGGCAAACTTCAAGTGGTAGTCCAAACATAACACCTTTTGGTTTTTACTGTATTTATGAAAATGATGTTCCATTGACCTATTGCGAAATCGAAAATAAGATCTTAAGTGGTAATACTAGTTACCTTCTTAAGTGGGGGAATATTACAACTAACTCTTCTAGTAATTTCTATTTAGACCTAGAAAAAGATGAAACTTACCAAGTACTAATGATGAATAATGTGAACGGAAGTTATATTTCATTGGACTTTGAAATACCGAAAGCACCTTATACTATTACAGCTTCTGATAAAATAGGAGGTCTGCGGGTGAAAAAAATAATCTCGAAAAGTGATGAAAATACCCCAGCAATTATAAAAAAATATGTATACGGAGCCGTTAGATCTAAAAAAATAAAATTTCATGACTATACAGAAACAATAAGAAAAAGTATTGAGAATGGAGAAAGTTCAGAAAGCGTTTTACATATTTATTCTCATAATATTGGCACTCCAAGAGAAAATGATGTTACATATTCAAATGTAAAAGAATTTATCTCAAATCAAGAAGAGGAAACCTTAGGATATACAGAGTATGATTTTTATAATTTGCAAAGTGAACCAACATTCCCATTTGACCCTATTTACCCTACTGACCCTATCAATGGTTCTGTTAAAAACATCAAGAAGTATAATGCGGATAACGAACTTGTTGAGCAAACTAAAAACGAGTACTATCAAACGGGAATTGATGTTTCTCATGAGTTACCCTATGGTGCCTATTTTTATCAGGTAGGTAATTATACGCATGCATGTACAGACCTTGGGATCGATCCAGATACGGGACGATATCGCTATTACTATTTTCCAGCAACTTACGTTGTGGATCCAGCTCCTGATCCAGGAAGCGGTGGTTATACAGGTTGGTATTGTGATCCTAGTCTTGCACCGTCTCAGGTTCAAGATATGAGCATCTCTCCTAGAATAAAATATGAGACATCTACTTATAGGTTAGCGGTTTTATGGAATAGACTAATTAACACGACAAATACTAAATATCTTGCTCAAGATTCTATAACCACTACTACACATTACAGATATGACAACCCTACTCATCATCAGGTTACTCAAACAGAAACCGAAATTATTGAAGATGGTAAGACCATAACTAAAAAAATATATTACCCGGATGATGTTATCTCTACCAGTTCTTTGGGAAATGTTTCATTAACGTCTGCGCAATTCAATGCCATAAAAAAGCTGCAGAAACCAACTCAGAGCAATCCGGACGGACAACACCAGATCGCACTGCCCGTTCAAACTGAGACCATAGTAAATGACAATGACGTATTGTCTACATCCTTGAATCGAACCTTGTACAAAGACTGGGGCAATGGTCTTGTCTTACCGGAGTCAGTACAAACTTCTAAAGGAACAAATACCTTAGAAGATCGCATCGCTTATCACGGCTACGATGCCCACGGCAACCTCCTGGAGGTGTCCAAGGCCAATGGTACTCAGATCTACTACATCTGGGGCTACAATAAGCAGTATCCCATTGCCAGGCTAGAGGGCTTCGGGTCGTCAGACGTCACCACTGCGGTCCAGGGATTGATGGATGTCGCGATGAGTGCCTCAGATTTAGACAATGACAACTGTAGGACGGCTACCTGCAAGGAGCAACTGTTAAGGGATGCCTTGGAAGACTTAAGAGATCATTCAGCGTTGGCAAACGCGATGGTCACCACCTACACCTACGACCCGCTGATAGGGGTCACCAGCATGACCGACCCCAGGGGCTATACGACGTACTACGAGTACGACGAGTCTAACCGCCTGAGGCGGGTGAGGGACGCCGACGGCAACATGCTGAGCGAGAACGAATACCACTACAAAGGCCAATAACAATGACCTATTGCATAGAACTGCAAAACCAAGACCCATGTACATTACAGACCGACATCGCCATACCATCATGAGAGACCTCGCGGCCATCACCTTGCTGTTGTTCTCATCACTCCCCGCATTGTGCCAGACCAATACCGAGAACTATGTGAAGAAGACCGCTTATCAGGTCCCCACGACCAATGGCAGTGTGCCTGCCGACGACAGGATAGAGACCATAACCTACTATGACGGGCTGGGCAGGCCCAGCCAACGGATAGCCGTCGATGCCAGCCCAGATGGGCATGACCTGGTGACCCATGTGAGCTATGATGGTTTCGGGCGTATGGACAAGGAGTGGTTGCCCATCAGGCACACAGGCACCCGGGCCAGCTTCCGTAGTGGTGATATCGGGGCCGCTACCCGCAGCTACTACCATGCCAACTACCCGGGCGACTTTGTTGGGATGACCCCCGCTCAGACAAATCCGTACAGCCAGAGGCTCTTCGAGGCCTCTCCCCTGGATCGTGTCCTCAGCCAGGCCGCCCCAGGTAGCCAGTGGGCACTAGGCAACGGCCATGAGATAAATCTTTCATACCAGACCAACGTGACCAACGAGGTGTGCAAGTACAAGGTCGGCTTCACCGGCGGAGATACCGAGCGGCCGTACCTGATCGCCAATGCAGGACCCTACCACCCGGGACAGCTATACAAGACCGTTACCGCAGATGAGAACCACAGTGGTGAGGTCCCCATACTGCAGGACAGCATCCCATCAGATATCGATGGCGACATTGTCCAGAGCGTTCCCGCCAGCAATGGCCAGGACCTCTATGCCCTCAACAGTGTCACCCTCACGCCTGGCTTCCATGCCACCGGCAGTACCGACTTCAGGGCCCGGGTATACAGCACTCCTCCTGTCACATGGGGCGCAGGGCACGACCATACCATCGAAGAGTTCGTTGACAAGCAGGGACGCCTGGTGCTCAAACGCACGTTCGACCAGGGTCAACCTCACGATACCTACTATGTCCATGACGCGTATGGCAACCTCACCTACGTGGTCCCTCCCAAGGTGGACACCAGTGATGGCATCTCTGCAGATGAGCTAGACAAGCTATGCTACCAGTACCGCTACGACCATCGTAACCGCCTGGTCGAAAGGAAACTTCCTGGAAAGGGAGACGCCAACACCTGGGAAGAGGTGGTCTACAACAGGTTAGACCTGCCGATCATGACGCGTGACCCCAACCTAAGGGCGCAAGGCAAGTGGCTGTTCACCAAGTACGACGCCTTTGGGAGGGTGGTGTATACAGGAATGTTGAACGACAGCAGTGACAGGGCCACGCACCAGGCCAATGCCCACGACACCAACACATATCCAAGACAGCACGAGGCCAGGCGAGCATCCTCGCAGGCACTTTTCGACACCAATGCATACTATACCAACGATGCCTACCCCAGCTCGGGCACAGGCAAGCTGCACACCATCAATTACTATGATGTGTACCTGGACACCGATGGGCTTTCCGTGCCCGCGTCCGTGTATGGCCAGGCAACCTCTGGCGACCTGCAGGGGTTGCCCACTGTGGCCAAGGTCAGGACATTGGGCACGGACCACTGGGCCACCACCGTCACGGGCTATGACGACAAGGCACGGGCCATTTACCTGAAAAGTCGTAACGACCACCTTGGGGTGACTGATGCGGTGGAGAACAAGTTGGACTTTGCCGGCAAACCGCTAGAGACCAAGGAAACCCACACAAAAGATGGCAACAGTTCTGTTGTGGTCGTAGACAAGTTCGAGTACGACCATATGGCCAGGCTTGCCAAGCAGACCCAGAAGATCGGTACACAGGCCGAAGAGCTCATTGCCACGAACAGCTACGACCCAATTGGGCAACTGGCCAGCAAGGAGGTGGGCAACACAGTGGCATCACCCCTACAGACGGTAAACTATGCCTACAACGTGCGTGGTTGGCTGAGGACCATCAACGATGTGGATGCCCTGGGCGGCGACCTCTTCGCATTCAGGCTGAACTATGACCGGCAGGAAGGCC
>JANQRC010000055.1 GCA_028284745.1 Flavobacteriaceae bacterium | reverse complement strand
CTTTCAGCTAGGGCGGTAATTAGAAGGTTGCCATTTTCTACACGCACATTCTCTGGACGGTCAGTGTAGTACTGCAACTCTTGGTTGCCCCAACCGTCGCCGTTTGGGCCTCGGCCAATATCGTAGGACCAAAAAGATGGGTCAGGGGCTCCTTCTGTGTCGAACTCATCCGAGAAGGTAAGAGTGGTGAGGGTAGCAACAGTCTGTGTGTCGTCAGTTTCGCAGCCTACTGTGATGATTGCTGATAAGATCAGCAAGGTGGCCAGTAGCTTATTTTTTGAGATTCTTAGATTCATTTTTTATTTTTTGAATGTGTTCTTATTCCTTGTAGAAATATATGTTATCAACAAAAATTGAAGGGATAGTGCTAGATACGAAGTTCACTTGAGCCAAGTTGCTTGTGCTTGCCAGGCCTGTGAATCCTCCGCCAGTTGGATTGGTAAAGTCCGTCAATGGTATGTCAATACCAACCCACTCGTCAAATATCAATACTGAGTCGTTGATGGGAGTAGAGCCACCTCCGGTATCGTTTCCGCCACCAAAAGCACCATCCGCACCGAAATCACCAACTTCAACAGTTAAGTTGTCACCTGGACTCAACGGTTCCCGAACTTTGATGTCCACGTGTAGGTGGGTCATTTCTGAGCCATCTACAGTAGGATTAGAAAATTGGGTGGTTACAAAGTTTATATTGGTGTACTGGATAACATTGCCAAGACTTCCCACCGGAATTGCCCCTCCTTCTGTAGTTTGCCCGCCAAAACCACCATTGAAGAAATCAACTGGGACATTGTCATAGGTGTCACTAAATATGGAGATGACATTCTCTGGAGTGCGTGTAGGCGTTGGTGCAAAGTCGAACGGGCCATTTACTTCAAGAGCCAACGAGCCAGCTGCCTGCGCATCGGCAAGAGTAGCAGTGATGGTGGCTTCTCCAGTACTGGCTATTGAAGTATTTCCTAAGTCGTCTACCAAGGCCACTTGATCATTAGAGCTTTCAAAATTGAAGTAGGAGGGCTTGGCAGCAACGGTTACGTCTCGCGTGCCCGTGTTTGCAGTTACTGAAAGTCCTGAGATCACAATAGGCACCTGTAGAAACCCTTCTTGCTCTAGTTCTTGTCCGTCAAATATTGCAGGTCTTAGTTGTCCGATCGTACCTAGTTTTTCGAACCTCACCTCATCCAGCCAGAAGGTATATCCGGTCTCTTGTCCTACGGGGCCTATGCCGCCTGCAGAATACCATAGCATGCCCCGCTCTTCGACCAGTTTGGAGGGGTCTGGTATAGGAATAACATACTTGGCCCAATTGGTGCCCAGGGATATTGACGTGGTCACCTGGTATCTATTTTGAATAAAGTCCTGACCAAAACCGATCTCATTGATAGTTACCCCTTGTGAGGCCCTTGCATAAAAAGTAAGCGCATCAAAGCCCGTTAGGTCTCTACCTGAGCCGTCTATTCTAAAAATAGCACCTGCAAAGTTTCCGTCCGGGTCATTGGCATTAGGTACATCGATGCGCATAGAGGCATTGCTTTCGAAGCCTTCAGACTCGTCTACAGAAAAGGCTGTAAGCTTTGATCCGCCAAATGGAAAGTAAAAATCAGATCCAAGGCCCACGGGGCTATCTGTGAAAATATCTCCTGAGGTTGAGAAAGTAGCTAGCTGGGCTTCGTCAGAGATATCACGCTCGCAGCCAACAAGTGTTAGTATGGCCACACTCAATGCGAGTGTGGTCTCCAAATAGTGTTTTAATATGCTTTTCATCTTCATGTCTTTTATTTTCCTATGTTGATGTGTACGTATGTTCTGATCTCCCATTCTTGGCCATCGTCAAAGCCAACAGGGCTTAGTACAGGTTCTGGAGGGAAGGTGTTCTCAGGCACTGCGGCAGGTGCATAGCGTGGCGAGAACTCGTTGAGCGACCTCCATGTGCCTCTGATCCCAACTCTAGTGCTGGGCAGCAAGAACCAATCTGGCTTGCTTATAGAGTAGGAGATGTCTAGCATCTGCTGCACGGGGAAGGTTAGGTTAAAGTCTCTGTGGTAGTCAAAAGGCCCCCAGTCGTTTACTTTAAATCCATACTCGAACTTCCACTTTCTATTTATGACTCGGATGTCACCACCAAAGCGGTCAATGGTTCTATCGCTATCTCCATTGGCTTGCGCTGTGCCACCATATGCATTAGCAATAAGGGCAAGGTTAGGCCCTACCTTAGATACAATTCTAGTATGTGCTTCCCAAAGGTCTTGGGCAGGTGCTGAATTTGGGAAGGCAAAGAATTGACGATTTGCCAAGAAGCCGATGTGTGCATCTTGCGCTGTTGGAAGGTGCCTGTAGATAAAACCAAGATTGAAAGCGATCTTGGCATCTTCTGCTCGGTCATTGTCCCATGCATAGAACCATGAACCCGGTGTGGGGTCGTAGGTGATCAATACCTCGCCAGCAGTGGTCTCTCTGTTAGCCCTTACCGCAAAAGGATCATCAATGAAATTGCGTAGTCTTCCTGGGCCAGTAATATCCATTGGCATTGGGTCAACCAGCGGTTTTTGCCACATGAAGTTAGGCGCTATTTGAATATCCCCAAAGCTGTAGGTGAAACCACTTAGCACACTTGATACGTTACCGCTGCCGGTGTCTTTTAGTTTCCAGCCGGTAAATGTTTGTGTGGGGTCAGCACCACCGTTGGCAACAAGCCCCATGACCGAACCTTGTGCATACCAGTTGAATCTTCCTCCAGCATAAGTGATCTTGGCTTTTCCACCCCAATTGTCCTCGGGTTGAATTCTGTCTTGGACGACCACATAGTTGCTTGGGTCATCGCCTATGACGTCTTGATAGCCGACGCCGTTCAATGGGCTACCTCCCCAAATACCACCTACGGTGAATCCGAACTTGCCAAGGTCTCTTTCTATGGCCAAAGTTGCTCTTTCGGTAGGCCATGGCGAAATCACACCACTTCGTACTTGGTTGGGGTCTAGGACACGTCGGCCACTTTCGTCAAATGTCAAGTCTGTCTCAATATCTCTATGATAGATCCCGGTGACATCCCAACCTGCGATCTTCCGCTGGTATTTGATCAAGGCGGTAGGGTTGGCTCCCCACCATAATTGTGGGCCAAAAGCAGCTTTTAATCCCTTCAATCCTTGTTTTGCTTCGACCTCAAAACCAAACAACTCACCATTGTAGATGTCCAGGTTGGGGCCGTAGTTGGCTTCAGGGTAAAGCCCGAAGAAGTCTCCTTCATAACCCCAGTGATAGTGCCCGGTACGATAGAAACCTTTTACATTGGCATGCTTGGTTTGCCAATCAAATTCAGCGTTGTATACGCGAACTCTGTTGTTGTCAGTGATCACAACCTCTTCACCATTGGCATCTTGAACGGTAACATTTCTGCCCACATTTTCGTAGAATATCTCATTGATGGGGTTGTCTGCCACGTCTCCGATGATATTGAAATTAACTTCAGCTCTCATATTAGGTGATGGCTGCCCTTCGACGCCCACGTAGTAAGATTGCATTTGATCGAATCCTAGTTGATTGGGAAAGGCATTGCTGTCAGGGTCGGGATTGTCAGGAGTGGTGATCAAATCTCCGCCTGTATAAAATGTCGTGAGCTCGGCTCGGAGGGTGCTTAATCGAATTTTGCCACCTTGTGCAGATTTCAACGCTGCATTGTCACCTCTAGCTTTCAACATAGCATCCATGAGGTTGATGTTGTCGAAATGGTTGTCAAGAAAGGCCATATTCATACCTTCATCATAAGGATTTAGTTGATGCGCTTGCTGTATGGCATAATACGCAGCTCTTGGGTATAGGTCGTATAGGCCTCTTTCATTGGTTGGCCCTTTTGCACAGATACCAAACCATTCTTCATTCATGTTGTTGTCTCCTGGCTTGGCCTGGTCTCTTGGATACCCGTTGTTGGCCCATGTGGCGGTGTTGTTGTGAACGTCTAGGTCTTCTGTTTGCTTGTATTTCCACCAGCCATCACTGTACTGGAAAGTAAAACCACCTATGGAGTTTCCTGCTTTTCCAAGCCCAGCGGCATTTTGATAGATGTCTCTCCAGTTTCCTACATTGTAATACGCTTGTGTGTATTGGTCTTCTTGATTATCCCGTGCGTTAAAGGCATCGGCACCAAACTCAGCGAATAGAATAGGTAGGTCTAGCTCGTCTTTCACTCTCTGGAATGCATCGCCGAACGAAATACCCCTGTACATGTTGGTTCCATAGATATCGATGTCTGTACATTCTTCCTTGACAATATCTAGATAAAGCAAGTCACCATTGCATATGGCAACAGGATGCGATTGGTCAATTTCTTTTACAATCCTGGTGGCATCGTTCATGGCTTTGTACAACCCATGTGCTGCCAAACGAATACCCGGGTCTACACCATCGATCGGAATGTCTTCGGTCTCTGCGCCTGTCCATGATAGGTGATAGTTGTTCTCGTTACCGATCATATACAGCAACAGGCCAGGGGTGTTCTTATACGTATTTGCCATATCCCTGGCTTCTTGCATCAGCACCTCCCTAGTGGCCTCGTCCGTGTAATCTGTTTGTGGGACCCAAGCACCGTTTATAGTAAGACCATAAGCACCGAAAGTGATATTCAGCATTGTGTAAATACCATGGGTCTCATATATGTATTTGACCCATTTTGGCGGCAGGTTGTAGGTCCTGATGGCATTTCCGCCCATGTTCTTCAACAAGGACATTTCTGCATCGAGTGCTGCCTTGATGATATCGTCACTGTCATCCCATATCCCCTTATCAAGGATTCCATTGCCAATGGGAACATAATCCCAGTTCACCCCATTGACTATAAATGGCTTGCCATTGACGACTAATTTCATTCCTTTCTCATCTTTCACAACAGCAACCTTGTCAACTTGCGCATAGATTGACGTTGTGAACAGGAAAAGCAATAATCCTAGAAAATTGTTCTTCATCTTGTTTTCGGTTTTAATTTGGTGATGTACATCGTGCAGAAAAAGTGGTGCAGTGGTTACATTGAAATAGTTGTCTTGTAAACTTAATGATTGATCTTATGAATTTCTCAAAAACAACCTATACAAATTGTATACATCCTCAGAAAAAGCAGTCGAAATTTATGAAACTGACATGTTTTTCGTTATTTTTCTGATAGTTAGCGTGAATCTGTAAGCTTAACATTGAAGGCTTGCCTAAGTTGATATCGGGCCAATGTTGTGGTAATGTATAGTTGACCCAACAGATTGTATAGGTGTTCGGTATAGTGGATATTGCAGAAATTACCAGAAATGTGTGCTTTTTTAACATTTAATGTTTGTTAGAAAGCGTTCAGTTAAGATGGTCGCTGCACTTTTTCAGTTTAAAAAAGTTACGATTGATCGAATTTGGTCTCGATAGATCTATTTGCAATAAAAACTGTATGCAATTGTTGGCAATTGTATACGAATTGCTATTTTTGCCCCGCAAAGAATTACCTCTGGGCTTTTTTGACAAATTATAAAGGTCGCGTAGCTTCCCGAATCGAGTTCGGGACAGGCAGCTTCGCCACGCGACAAGGAACATGAGGTCGCGTAGCTCAGCTGGATAGAGCATCTGCCTTCTAAGCAGACGGTCGCAGGTTCGAATCCTGCCGCGATCACTAGAAAATATAAGGTCTTAGAAGTTTTATTACTTCTGAGACCTTTTTATTTGCAAACAATTTGCAAACAGCTCTAATTTTAACGGTTTTTAACGTTTATAGGTGGAGTTTGGGCGTTTTCAACGTTGAAAACATCCGTTTAACGGTCTAGTCATAAATTGGCTTTTGAGAAAGGAATAATATAATTTAATTATCAATTGGGGAAAAGACTTAAAACCACGTATTTATTGTCTTGAATGCTATAGTCTATTTGAATTTCTCTTTACGACCCTTATTCCTTTTAGTTCTAATTTGTTCAACAATTCCGATATCATCAGGAGTAATTATATGTTTTTTACAATTTGTTAGAATTAAGACATAGTTTTTACTTTGGGTGCCGAACATGGTAAAATTTCCAAGTTTGTTTGAGAAAAACTTACCATAATTACCAAATAAACCTCCTGCCCCAAAAGTTCTGATTGTACCTTTTAAATTGGATTTTGGGATTGGTTTAATCGCAATTATCGAATCTATGGATATATGCTTATCATTTAGCAACCTATGAATAACCAAATCTTTGCTGCTTATTGAATAGCCCTTGGATGTGTAAGTGATAAATTAAATTGTACAGTATTGAAAAACCGTAAATCCGAATAACTTCCTGATATTCATTTCATTGAATTGAAATCTGTGATATTTTAAAATGTACGCAAAACAACTCAAAAAAGGGATGATAAATTAAAAAGTACAATTTCTGCTCAGCAATCTGATTCACCCAAACTTTCAATAGATAAGGCTTCAATCTCTCTAAGAATGCTCAAATAAGCAACTAAAACGATGACTTTTTCCAGATGCAAAGGACATCAGGGACCATTGATTAAGAGCCATGTAGGTCAAAAAAAAGGAATTATACCTATCCGTCGATCGAGGTTAAATCGATAGTATTTAAAAGCTGCCAGGCTCTTGGAAATTTTAAAGTCCTAACTTCGGAAAGAGTGTATTCTATTGAAAATAAGAACCTAATAATGTCGAATTAGTAGAGTTCTCAAAAGCCAAATGTTTGCCATCTTTTTACTCCAGTGGCATATTTTTTCTGCTAAAGGACTTTCTATTCAAGAATATTCAAGGTATAAGAATTTGAAAAGGCAAACATTTTAATGTATGAGCCTACAATTTTTTCGAATGTGGAAAGTTTAAATACAAAGTTTGATTATAAACTGTTCATTACTAAATCGAAGACCAAGATGGATCATTATTCGCTTCCCCGTTTAAAAAATAAAAAATGTGAGCACATATCGAAAGAAATTCACTTGCCGATTGCGATTGTTGTCCTTTTTTGTATTCTCGGGTCACAAATTCTCTATGGTTTTCAATCCCAGAATGGCGTTCAGGGAGATTTGGCCCTGCAACAAAGCCATAACAGTACCATACTTGCTGTGGATTTTGCAAGTAAATCCAACTTTTTTGTTACTGCTGCCGACGACTCACAGGTCAAGGTGTGGCAATCGGATGGTCAATTGATCCGGACTATTGATGTGGGATTCTGGCCTTACCATATAAGGGTAATCAATGATGACCAACTTTTGTTCATGGCTGATAATCTGGGGCAAGTGAAAATATGCAATATAGAGGGAACCAAGTGGTTGGACTTGTCAACCGATTTTTCCAAAACACTGTCCACCATATCAGATGTTGATGTAACACCGAATGGAGGAGCTTTTGCGTTGGGAAGTACAAAAGGAGTAAGGGTCTTGAATGCAAAGGGGGAGGAGCTGATCAGTTTGAAAATGCCCCCTCGGAAACCTACTAAAAGAAAGGTCTACAAAGAGGCCTCCAGTAATGAAGTCCATAAACTTGCCATCTCACCCAACGGCAAAATACTGGCAGCGACAAATTTCTATGGTGAATTGGTGGTTTGGGACATAAATGGAAAACTGATTTTGCATGAAAAGCTTACCGAAGCGGTAATAACATCCTTGACCTTCAATAGAGAGGGCAAATTGGCAATGTCATTAGGTCTCCCTGCCGGAAGTCAAACAAAGGAGACTCAACTGGAGTTGGGGGCTTATATTGTCGATTTTCAGTCCAATGGCAAAATCATGGATATTAAATCGCCGCCATTGAAAAAAGTAGTGTTCTCAAACGATGGGAAAAAGCTTATAGGTTTGACCCAAGTGCAGAATGACAAACAGGTACTCATTTGGAACGGTGAGGGCAAATTGGAAAATAAATTTTTTGTAGAGGACGGATCCTATGGGTCTGCTGATCTGGACATGTCAGCGGACGGTGAGTTGATAGTAGTCAACGATTTAAAATTTAATCCATCAGGAATACAACTGTGGTCTGTAAATGGTGAACTTGTAAAAAACATAAGAACCAAATTTGATGGAATCAACGCATTGGCGGTAAGCGATGATCTGGATATTGTGGCCACTGGATTGCACGCTAACCAGGTAAAATTGTGGTCATTGTATGGCAAACTTCTTGGAGCTCTAAATACAGAAAGCCTTGTTTACAGTATTGTAATGGACAAAAACCACAAAAAATTGATTGTGGGAACCTTGGACAATATTCAAGTATGGGATTTGAACAGTAAATCTAGGTTGCAGACTATTTCAGGAATCCGTGGTGGGGCATACCAGCTTGACGTTAATGATAAAGGTGATTTTTTTCTTGCGGTAGGCATTCATGACCAATTAATGACATTTGAACTGAAGAATGGAAAATATGTGTTGACCCAAACTACAAGTTTGACCGGAATCCAATCAGCCAGCCTTTCTCCAAATCAAGACCAAATTGTGGTAGGGATGGAATGGGGAAAACTTAAGGCGTTTGATTTATCAGGAAAAACTATTTGGGAAAAGACGGTAAAACCGGAAAAATTAGCCAATGGAAGAATAAGGCCAATTGGAGTCATTAGTCGCATAAGCTACAATGCATCGGGGGAATACATGGCGGCACTTGGCAAGTCCAAAACCATTATTTTGAACAAACAGGGAGAGGAACTATCGTTGCTTTCCAGGGGTTCTCGTTCCAATAGGGGGGACATTACCTTTATGGATAACGATAGTCTACTTCTTTTGGGCAGAGAAAAAAACATTGAGCTTTGGAATTGGAAACGTAAAAGCCTCATTGCTCAATACAAGGGACACACTGCCCATGTAAATACACTGGCCTATGTGCCCAAGACTACTTTGATGCTGAGCGGGTCAAGAGATGGACAGTTGAGACTATGGAATTTAGGTACTGGTTACAGTGCATCTATCGCCTCCAAGGATAAAAAGTGGGTAATCTACGATGATTTTGGTTTTTTTGATGCTTCACAAGATGGGGGAGATATCCTAAATTTCTCAAAGGGGGCAAAAACCTATTCGGCAGAACAGTTTGCCCTTTATTTCAATCGTCCAGATGTCATCTTCTCCAAACTTGGAATAACCTCCCAGGACTATCATGAACATCTACTCGAACAGTATAAAAACAGAATCAGCAAAGCAATAATCAACGAGAACTATCTGTCATCCGATATTGGTGTTCCCGAAGTTTCCATCTTATCATCAAAAAAGAAGGAAAACCAAATCGATATCGAATTTAATATCAGGGATGATGTATCGCAGTTGTCCCGCTATCAAATATACCTTAACGGGTCGCCCATATTTGGTGAACAAGGTAAGATGATTAAAGGGCAGAACATTACAATCCATGAAACTATTGAACTGGTAGGTGGGGAAAACCATATCGAAATTACAGCGTTCAATCGATTGGGTGGGGAGAGCAATCGGGTTGCTATAAAGGAATCTCACAATTTAAATAGGGAAAGCAAGGTATATTTTGTTGGAATGGGAGTGTCCAAGCATAAAAACCAAGAACTTGACCTGAAGTATGCAGCCAAAGATGCCACCGATATGGCCCAAACTTTGTCTGAAAAATATTCAGGAAAGACGGAGTTCAAGAAGTTGTTGCTAACAGATGAAAAGGTTACAAAAAGCGTATTGCCAGAAATAAAGAACTTTATTGCGGAGGCTACGATTTATGATATAGTCATTTTGTTTATCGCGGGTCATGGGGGTTATGAAAGAAAATCCTCTGCCGAATATTATTATATCGTACATGATACGGATATGGGATCATTGAAAAAAACCGCGATATCGTGGACCGATTTAGAGGAATTACTTTACACGACCAAAGCAAACAAAAAGATACTTCTAATGGATACCTGTGAATCCGGTGAGCTGGATGTTGCCAATAGATTACAAGCAGTTGAAATTGCAAGGAAAAATGGTTTTTACTCAAGGGCGCGGGATCTCTATGAAGGATTAGAAAAAGAGGAAGAATCCAAAAGGAAATACCTCTACCATAAGGACCGATATATCTACAATGACCTTATGAAAGGATCTGGGGCAGTAATATTCTCTTCCTCTGAGGGAGGAGAACTTTCATTTGAAAGTGACCAATTGCAGAATGGTTTTTTCACCTCTGCACTAATTTCAGGATTGACGGACGAATCCATTAAGTCAGATGTTGATAAAGATGGTCATGTAAGTTTTAGTGAATTAGTGGATTTCGTTTCCATACGTGTTGGAAGTCAGACCCAAGGCCTTCAAAACCCGACTGTCGATCGAGGAAATACCAGAATGGAACTAAGGTTTTAAAGTTTTGACTATGGATTATGCAATCTTATACATAGGAATGTTCTTTTTTTTGAACAGCTCCGTACCTTTTGTGTAGCTAACAGGTGCATATAAAAAGCAAAGTGAGACTATCGTAGATAGAGAAAAAATAACACTGGAATGGATTGGTATTGGGGTTAGCCCATTTGCATGAACAAGTTCCTTAATGCTCTCATAAACCAAAAACACAAATAGAATTATTATTCCAATCGTAATTAGATGAACTGTCATATCATCTTTTGAGGCCTTAAATTTCATAGTTACTTACTTTAACATATCTGACCATGGTTTAATCCAGAAGCCTGCAATTTTTTTGGAATCGTTCAAAACAACCCTTACCTCTAATTTCTTATTGATTTTGGCAAAGTCACTTTTAAATCGAAATATCTGAATTGGATTGCCGTTATTTTGAGTCTATGTCTCAGAATAAGCTAAGCTCTGAAAATCACCAAATTCATTTTTAAGGTTCTGATATATGGCTTTTTGATTTTCTTCATTCAGTTGGTTTTTAAATTCATCAATTGCTTCATTCTCAAAATGATAGTATTCACCGTTTCTTAATTTAGTCAAATAATTAGTTGCAAAATCCTGGGCAATTTGTAAATCGCTTTTGCTTACTTCCGACTCAGATATTTTCTTCAAGTTCTGACTGCACGAATTGAAACAGAACATTATAGAAATACCCAAGATATAAATGATAGATCTCATGATTATAGTTTTAGGATAAATAAATTAACAACGACCTTGGTGATTATTTCAGAAACTGAAATTCCCACAATTGACAGTGACCACACTTGTTGCGGCAAGTAGGATCAGTCAAGATTATGTCGAGTCAGAAGCGCTAGACCTCTTCATGAGGTTAGAGCAAATGCGCAAGGATGGAAATCTTGATTACGACTCTCTACGAGAGGCCGCCGAAAAGATCAAAGAAGAATTAGCTTTATGATAAGCTATCCCAATCGTTGACAAGCGATGACGATTCGTTTGTTGTCAATACCAGTTGTAAAGAATAATTGCCGCAGCGCATGCTCTTGGCTGCCAACTAATTTCTTCAAATCCTCAGCCTTTAGGTTGAAATTCCTTGTGGAAATACTATACTTCTGCCCCTTGAAGGTGTTCTTGACTTGCTTCTTGCTAAAAGGAAGGCAATCTTCGACCTGAAATACCTTTCCAGGGAAATCGATCAATGCATCACTTGTGTACAGATGTGAATGTTGATGGATCTTCTTGAGTTCGAAGGACCGTCCCACCAACTTGAAAAGACCAGCCTTTAAAATGGCGGCATTGGGTTCGTACAAGTATTTCTTTGGTGCTGAGTACTCACGCCGGGTCACTTCCTCTTCTGAAAGATATCCTACAAATTGCTGCTTGCCCTTATGGTGAATGTTGGCACAGATGATCTTCGGTTCTTGTTGGACCCCCTTCTGCAATACCCAGAGAAGCTCTTTCATCTCATTGTTAACCGCCACGCAATGGACCTCTTTTACATGTCTCAATGACCGAAGTCCTTGCGTAATATCCAGTAAAGGTGCCGTTTTGACCAAGATATTGCCAGCTCTTTCTATAAGTAGCTCTTGGTGGGCAACAACATCAGGAAGACAATCTCCTAGCAGAAATACCTTTCCCCCTGTGTCACTTCTTCGGGAAGGGTCTGCGTAGATCCAATCGTATTTCCTTTCTGAATGCTTCAATAACGCTACTCCGTCCCTAGCGATGGTTTCGATATTATCTGAACCTAGGACCTGAGAATTGTGATGTGCAATGTCAGATAGCACCTCATCGATCTCGCAGTGAAGTACATGTTCAACTCTTTTGCTGAAGAAAAAAGCATCCACTCCAAAACCACCCGTGATGTCAGCCAGTGATCTTCCAGAAACGAGCTCAGCCTTGTAGCTGGCTGTGACCTCAGAAGAAGTTTGTTCGATGGAAAGTTTTTTTGGATAGTAGATGCCTTCAGTTTGGAACCATATAGGAAGCTTCTTCCGACATTTATTCTTTGCCTCGATCTGTTGGACGATCTCTTTGGTGTAGACACCTTCAAAAGAGGTGCCTCTTAGTAATAACGAAGTGATGTCAGTATTCAAGTTGTCATTGATGAATTGCTGAACTTCGGTATGTAAGATGCGCTCATTCAATTCAAGTGTCCAGGTCTTTGGTGATAGAACGAACGATCTTATTGTCTGCCAAGAATTCTTTCAGGATCACCTTGGTGGCGGTATATGCGGGCACAGCAATGATCATTCCCAATGCACCAAAGAGTAGGCCAGCAATAATGATCACCAAGAAGATCTCTAGTGGATGCGATTTCACACTGCTCGAGAAGATAAAAGGCTGACTGAAGAAGTTGTCGACCAATTGCCCGATCACAAAACCGACCATCACATAGATCGTCGTGGGTAGGATCACTGAGCTGAAATCTTCCCCAAGGTTGCTGGTCATTGAAAGCACCAACATCAGAAAACCTCCGATCAGTGGGCCGATGTAAGGAATTAAATTCAACAATGCACACAGAAAGGCAATGACCACGGCATTATTGATTCCAAAGACCAACAGCACGATCGTGTAGATCACAAATAGGATGAGGATCTGTAGCAGCAGGCCGATGAAATAGCGAGAGAGTAGATTCTTGATGGTCTCTATCGATCTTTTTACGCGACGCTCGTTTCTGTCAGGAACCAAGACCATGATTCCACCCTCGAACAATCGGCTGTCCTTTAAGAAGAAGAACGAAATGAAGACCACTGTAAAAAGCCCTACCATGAAAGTGCCGAGTGCGCTGCCGATAGAGTTTAGAAACTGTGGGATGATATCTATGTTCAAATGCGAAAAGAGGTCTAGTTTTTCCAGAGAAAGGTCTAGGTCAATATTATTCACCTCAAAATAGTCGGCAACTTCACGATACAGGTCTTCGATATTTCCCTTGAGCTCTTCAACATTCAGCAGAGAGAGATTTTTCCCTTGCTCGCGGACCAACGGCACGAACATGGCAAAGAGCCCTGCCAAAAGCCCCACAAACAATAGCATGGTGGTGATGACGGCCAGCCCGTTCTTGAATTTCAATCTTCGCCTTAAAAATAGCACGATGGGTCTTCCGATCAATGAGATCACACCTGCAATGGCCACGTAGCCGATCACGGACCTGATCAGGTATAAGAAATAGACCAGTACGGCCATCCCGAATAAAATTCCGAGAGCCTTTAAAATTCCGTTAGCAATGGTGTTCGAATTCATAGGGTGAAGATAGAAAAATTAGCGATCACCCCATTGGCGAGTAATCTCGAATAATGCAATGGTAGTAGCTTGGGTAACATTCATGCTACTGTTCTGCCCAAACATGTCGATATGTACGATGGCATCCGATCGACTTAGTATTTCTGACGAAACACCAAAGTTCTCATTGCCAATCACTAAAGCCATGCTTTGATATATGTTGAAATCAAAAGAATGGATGGGCGTGCTTTGGTCCGCTATTTCCAGGGCGATGACTGTATGATCTTGTCTTAAGGTAGAGATCGTGTCGTTGATATCTTCATGAAACTCAAAGGGTATGGCCTTTTCTGTGCTGCGGGCCGTTCTTTGCATACGTTTGCCAAACTCAGGCAAATGCTTGCCGCAGAATAGGATCTTTGATACCCCGAAAGCATCTGCCGTCCTGAAGAGACTTCCCACATTGGCAGCTCCTGTAATGTTGTCGCAAACCAAGACTATGGGAAAACTTTTTCGGTCAAATGAGGTACCTGTGTGAGAAAGCTGTGCACTCATGACTAGTTTTCAAAGACATATTGCACAATATTGGCGCCCATTTTCAATGCTTTTTGACGAACTTCTTCGGGATCGTTGTGGATTTCGCGATTTTCCCACCCGTCACCCAGGTCACTTTCGTAGGTGAACAGCAGTAGCAAACGATCTTGCTCGAAGATTCCCAAAGCCTGGGGTGGCTTACCGTCGTGCTCATGGATCTTGGGCAGGCCATTGGGGAAACGGAAGGTCTGTTCAAAAACGGCATGGTCGCTTCCTAACTCCTGCAATTCTTTGTTTGGGAAGACCTTCTTCAGCTCTCTTCGAATGTAGGTGTTCATCCCATAGTTGTCATCGATGTGCAGAAATCCCCCAGAAAGTAGATAATTCCTGAGGTTTTCAGCCTCTTCATCACTAAAGAATACGTTGCCATGCCCTGTCATGTGTACGAATGGATATCTGAAAAGATCCGTACTGCCTACGTCAACAGTTTCGGGCTTCTCTTTCAATGTAGTGCCAATGTTCTGATTGCAAAAAGCAATAAGATTGGGCATCGCAGTAGGGTTCGAATACCAGTCCCCACCGCCATTGTATTTCAAGACAGCAACTTCTTGTGATAGCCCGACCGAACCACAAAATAGACCTGTTAACGTAAGGAGAAGGAAAGATCTTCGTACCAAACTCATAACTTCAAAAATAAAAAAGAAAAATGATGCGATTCCTTGTTTTAACGTTTCTTATGAGTCTATTCACACCGTCTGATCCTCCTAATGTTGAAAAAGTTTACGAACCCATCGTGGTGTTAGAGCTCTTTACTTCGCAAGGTTGCTCAAGCTGTCCTTCGGCTGATAAGTTATTGGATGAGGTGAATGATGCATACCACGACCAGAATGTCTTTTCGCTCTCGTATCATGTGGCTTATTGGAACTACATCGGTTGGAAGGATCCCTACAGTGATACCAAACATGCCGACAAACAGCGCGTGTATGCTAGAAAATTTCGAAGCCGATCCATATATACGCCGCAATTGGTGGTGAATGGGAAGGAGCATTTTGTGGGGTCTGACCGCAATACGATGTTCAGTAAGGTGAAGCAATATTCGAAAGAGCCGGTGAGCAACAGCGCTTTGATAAAAGAAGTGAGGCGTACGGGCGAGCAACTTGATTTTCAATATGAAGTCGAAGGAGCCCTTTCGGGAAAAATGATACACATCGCCTTGGTGCTGAAAGAGCGTCAGACCCAAGTAAAACGTGGAGAAAACCGAAATCGAAACTTGAAGAACACCAACATTGTCATTGCAGAGCAATTCAAAGCAGCCGCTTCTGGAACTATAGGGTCCTCTATTGCAATTCCTGAATTAGTGTCGGAAAAAGACCAGCTGCAGTTGATCGTTCTGGTCGAAGATGAGAATAGCACGATCACGGGAGCGGCAAAAAGCACCTACCTATAACTGATTTGCCAATGCTACGGTATGGCAAGCTACAATTGCGGCCGTCTCTGTACGTAAACGGGTGTCACCTAGCATGACAGGCAAGAACCCTTTTTCCTTTGCTTGTTGAATTTCAGAAGTTGAAAAATCGCCTTCAGGACCGATCAGGATCGTGATTTGAGGATTGTGGTCTATCTTGGACTTCAACGAGAAACGCTCGGTCTCTCCACAATGTGCAATGAATTTTTGCCCATCGAATGGTTGTTTCATGAACGAGCCAAGCGAGATGGCTTCGTTGAGTTTGGGCAAGTAGCATTGCAAGGATTGCTTCATGGCCGATTGCACGACCTTTTCGAGGCGCGCCAACTTCACTACTTTTCGTTCTGAGTGTTCGCAGATAATGGGGGTGATCTCAGAAGCACCAATTTCGGTGGCCTTCTCTAAAAACCATTCGTAACGGTCGTTCATCTTTGTGGGCGCGACTGCCAAATGCAGCTGATGGGGTAGTGGTGGTCTTTCTTCTGCTTTGATGATACGCACCAAACAGCTCTTCTGGTCAGCTAAGATCAGCTGGGCCTCAAACAACCAGCCGCTACCATTGGTGATGTGCAGGATATCGCCTCCCTTCTTCCTGAGTACGCGCACGATGTGCTTGCTTTCCTCTTTATCGAAGGTGAGTTCTGTAGTGCTGTTCTCTATGGAAGGATTGTAGAAAAGTTGCATTACAGTTTTGATTTGGCGTGTTCTAATCCAAGCAGGATCCATTCGTTAAGCTGCACTTCGGTCTTGAGTCCTTCTTGTGAAACATAGATGAATTCTTTCATGGGGCGTTTGGTGAAATCCATGGGTCTTGTATACGGAAGCTCTAGCATTGGTTGTTCCTTTTCCCCAATGACACGAACGACTAGATCGTCTTTTACGACGCCAACGGTCATTTTTCCCTGGTATAAAAAGGAAAGCCCACCAAACATCTTCTTCTCGGTGAATTCCTCTTCAAAAAGCCTGGTAGCTTCTCTGATTCGGTGTGCAAGTTGTTCGTTATAGGCCATTTAGATAGAAAAGCGCGCTTTGGCAGTGATGCTTTGATCGGTAAAATCCCCTTCAAGATACTTTAAATACCCCACAATGGCGATCATGGCCGCATTATCTGTAGTGTATTCGAATTTTGGGATGTGCGTGGTCCAACCGTATGATGATTCGCCTTGCTTCAAAGCGTTTCTGATGCCTGAGTTCGCAGAAACGCCACCACCAATGGCGATCTCCTTGATGCCTGTTTCCTTTACAGCTTTCTTCAACTTGTCCATCAAAATGTTGATGATAGCATGTTGAATGGAGGCGCAGATGTCTTTCAAATGCTTGGCTATAAAATCGGGATCTTGCTTTTGTTGCTTCTGAAGAAAATACAGGACAGAGGTCTTAAACCCACTGAAGCTAAAGTCTAAGCCTGGTACTTTGGGCTTCGGAAAAGGGAAGGCCGTTGAATTGCCTTCTTGTGCATACTTGTCAATGATCGGGCCTGCCGGATAGGGAAGTCCCAACATCTTCCCGCTCTTGTCGAAGGCTTCGCCTACGGCATCGTCAATGGTGTGGCCGATCACTTCCATGTCAAAGTGATGGTTCACCTTTACGATCTGCGTGTGACCGCCGCTTATGGTCATTGCCAAAAACGGAAAGTTGGGAATGGTCTGTGCTTCATCTTCGATAAAATGTGCTAAGATGTGCGCCTGCATATGATTTACCTCGATCAAGGGAATGTTCAATCCCAAAGCCAGAGACTTGGCAAAGGAGGTTCCGACAAGCAGTGACCCCATAAGTCCTGGCCCGCGTGTAAAGGCAACGGCACTCAACTGTTCTTTGTCGATACCTGCCTGCGCAATGGCTTGCTGAACCACGGGTACGATGTTCTGCTGGTGCGCGCGCGACGCCAATTCGGGCACAACGCCTCCATATGCTTTGTGTACCTCTTGGTTGGCCACAACATTTGACAACTTTTTTCCGTTGTGAATGATAGCGGCAGAAGTATCGTCGCAAGACGACTCAATCCCCAAAATGTAAATATCTTTGTGTGTTGTCATAACAAGGCACAGAATTTGATTGCCAATAAAGCATCCGGTCTACCTATAAAGTACGTAGATAGGGCAAAGGTAAAACAGTAAGCAGTATCAAAAAAATCAGGAAAATATTAGTAAGGGGGCTATTAGTAATGCTGTTGCTGGTCATTTTCTTGTTCTTGATCTTCTCGCTTCCTGGGGTGCAGACGCGCTTGGCGCGAAAGTTCACCAACGACATCAACCAAAAATATGGCACGGATATAGAGATTGGTAGAGTTGGTCTGAGCTGGAACATGGACCTTTCACTTCGCGATGTCTTTATCAAGGACCACCATAGAGATACCCTTTTCTTCATTGAGGACCTGAATACTTCGATTCTAAGTGCCAAGAATGCCATTGATGGTAAGTTGACCTTTGGAGACATAGATATTGAAGGATTGACATTTAATTTGAAGACCTACGAGAATGAGAGGGACACTAACTTGGATGTCTTTATTGAGCAGTTGGAACAGTTCGATACCATTCCGCAGACTGGACCTTCCTCGTTTTTGATGACTTCGAGTAACATCGATATTGCAGATAGCCATTTTAGACTTTTGGATGACAACAAAGAGGTTTCGTCTATTGTTGATCTTGAGGAGTTGAACGGTCACCTTGAAGATTTTACGATCGAAGGACCCAATGTTTCGATGAAGGTGAGAGATCTGGCCTTTGTTGACCGGAGGAAGTTGGTGGTGAAAGACCTAGATACTGATTTCACCTATACGCGCTCGCAAATGTTGTTCGAAGAATTGTCCATTGCCACAAATTCTTCACTGTTGCAGGGACGCCTGCAATTTGACTATAAGCGCGAGGATTTTGCCGAATTCTTTGACAAGGTGAACCTCACTGCCAAGTTTGAGGATTCTACCGTTTCTTTTGACGAGGTGAATCTTTTTTACCACGAGTTTGGAAGCTTTATCAAGGCAGATTTCGATACCGAGATCTCAGGCGTGCTGAATGATCTCACGGCCAAGAATTTCAAATTAACATCAAATACGACAAGAATTCGTGGAGACCTGCGTTTTCAAAATCTGTTTGAAAGCAATCAGCCATTCTTCATGCACGGAAGGTTTGATCAGCTCTCTTCCAATTATTACCAACTAAAAGGCCTCTTGCCAGATATTCTTGGCAGGACCTTGCCGACATCTTTCAAGAATTTAGGGCAGTTCAACATCACGGGCAATTCACTAATAACAGACAATAGCGTAGATGCACAGTTGTTGATCAAGACGAGTATAGGCCAATCAGAGTCAGACCTACTGCTGTCCAACATTCAGAACATAGACGAGGCGACATATTCGGGGAGCATCTCTTTTACGGAGTTCGAACTGAATAAGATATTTGAAGCGGCGCCATTTGAGAATGTCACATTAGACTTCAAAGTAGATGGTCGAGGGTTCACGCCCGAAAACCTCGACACCGAAGTCTCTGGGACGATAGCCAACTTATTGTACAATGGGTATAACTATAAAAATATCGCTGTAAGGGGATTGGTGAAAGACCAACTGTTTGATGGTAGGTTAGACTCCAAGGACCCCAACTTACTAATGCGCTTCGACGGGCTGGCCGATTTTTCTGGAGTGAAGAACGACTTCAATTTCAAGGCCAATGTAGAGAACGCCAACCTGAAGCGTTTGAATCTTGTTGACAGAGATGAGGTATCGATCTTTAGAGGCGATGTGGAGATGGCCATGGTGGGTACGAACATCGACGATCTAGATGGCGAGATACGTTTCACCAGGACGTACTACAAGAACCAGAACGATGAATATTTCTTTAAGGATTTCAGCGTGAGGTCTAGCTTTGCCGATAGCATTCGTACCGTAGAGATCGACTCAAAGGATATTCTTGAAGGAAAAATGGTAGGCAAATTCAAAGTGAACGAATTGGGCAGATTGGCACAGAACTCTGTAGGAAGCCTGTATGCCAACTACTCGCATTATGCAGTCACACCTGGCCAGTTTATCGATTTTGACTTCAACATAAAGAACAAGATCATCGATGTGTTCTTTCCGGAAGTGGAGTTTGGCCCTGATACCAGGATCAAAGGCAGTATCACCGCCAGAGAATCAGATTTCAAACTGAAATTCAAATCGCCTCGGATCGTAGCCTATGGGAACATATTGGATGAAGTGGACCTGGAGATCGACAGTCAGAACCCACTGTACAACACCTATGTGCAGATCGATGCTGCCAAGACGAAGTACTATGATGTGGATAATTTTGCACTGGTGAATGTTACCGCACAAGACACCTTGTTCTTCCGAACAGAATTCGAAGGCGGTGGCGGTCATCAAGACACCTACAACCTTAACTTCTATCATACCATTGACGCTCAGCAGCGATCTGTGTTTGGCATGAAGAGATCTGATGTCACATTTAAGGGAAATACTTGGTTGATGAACCCTGCCGACAACAAGAACAATAAAGTGTTGCTTACAAAACGTCTTGATTCGATCTTTATAAGGGAGTTTGTTTTTGCACATCAGGACGAACGTATCGATCTAAAGGGAGATATCTTCGGCAGCAATAAAAATATCGATCTTAATTTTCAAAACGTACATTTGGCAAAGGTCACTCCAGTGATCGATAGCTTGAAACTAGATGGCGTGCTCAACGGCAACCTAAGCCTTGTACAGCGAAACAAGGCATACTTGCCTACTACCAAGATGCGCATTTCCGACTTGGAAGTCAATGATTTTGTGCTCGGAGACCTGGATCTGGACGCCAAAGGAAATGACGACCTTACCGAGTATGACGTGAGTGCCGCGTTACAACGAGAAGGCCTCGAGAGCTTATCGGCTACGGGCAAGATATATGATTCGAAGAGACAGACCACTATCGATGTAGATGCTCAACTCAGTGAATTCGACCTAGCACCTTTTAATCCCTTAGGAGAAGGAGTGGTGGATCGTATTCGGGGCTCTGTGAGCGGCTTTGCCAAGGTGTCTGGCAATACCAACAACCCTGATATAGATGGCGAGCTCATGATAGGAGAAGGCGGCATCGCCATACCTTACCTAAACATAGATTTTGATTTTGTGGATGTTGCCAATGTGGAATTGTACAACCAGACCTTTCACTTCAATAATGTAGATATTCAAGACATGAAGCACAAGACCAATGGCTATCTGGATGGCGACATCAGACACAAGGCCTTCGGTGACTGGGAGTTAGACCTTTCTGTAGGTGGTAACAGGTTGTTGGCCTTGGATACAGTGGAAGAAGAAGAGTCGTTGTACTACGGTACAGCTTTTATGAACGGTGATGCACATATCTTTGGGCCGACTGACAATCTTACCATAGAGGTTGTTGCCACTTCGGAAGAAGGCACTTCGATCAAGATCCCAGTGAGCGATGTGGCTACCATTGCAGATGCGTCATTCATCAGATTCATAGATGTAAACCAAAATTCAGAAGAAGAGAGACAGCGCATACAAGAAGAGATCAGTGGTGTTGAATTATATTTTGACTTTGATGTCACAAAGGCTGCCGAGATAGAGATCGTGGTTGATAAAAGAACAGGTAGCACGTTGCGTGGAAGAGGGTTTGGCAACCTTCTAATGGAGATCAACACCAACGGTAAGTTCAATATGTGGGGTGACTTCATCACAGACTCAGGAGAATATCTCTTCAAGTACGGAGGTGTGATCAGCAAGCGTTTTGAAGTGAAGCCCGAAGGAACCATAGTTTGGGAAGGCGACCCATACAATGCCATCGTTGATATTGAAGCAGTATATGCACTTCCAAATGGAGCCAATCCATCAGTATTGCTGGGAAGCACAGGTTTCAACAGAAAGATTCCCACAGAGGTGAGCATCAAGTTGGAAGGTGAGCTGCTCAGGCCCGATGACCAGCGATTTGATATAAACTTTCCCAACACCAGCGGAACTGTAGTGTCCGAATTGCAATACCGTCTCGCAGATGACCAGATCAAGCAACTCAATGCACTTTCGCTATTGGCTCAAGGAACCTTCTTGCCCGACAATTCACTGGCCATCACCAATGCCTTTGAGTACACGGCAAGTGAGACGATATCGTCCTACTTCAACAGCCTGTTCAACGATGCCGACAGCAAGATCAATGTAGGTGTTAACTACGACATTGGTGATAGGCAGAGCGAAATCCAAGCAGAGACGCATGACCGACTTGGCGTAACGGTATCCACACAGATCAGCGACCGGATCCTGATCAATGGGCAGATCGGCGTTCCTGTCGGCGGAGTAAGCGAGTCGGCCGTTGTGGGTGATGTACAGGTAGATTTTCTATTGAACGAAGAAGGGAGCCTTCGTGCAAAAGTATTCAACCGCGAGAATGATTTCCAATATGTTACCGATGAGCTGGGCTACACTCAAGGCGTTGGATTGTCATATCAGGTAGACTTCGACAACTTGAAAGAACTAAAGGAAAAGATCTTCACAAGAAAGAAGAAAAAAGAAGCGCTTGAAGAAGTCGTCAAAGATTCGATTTTCGATGATTTCATCAACTTCAACGATAGTGACGAGAACGACTGATGAACTGCACTCAAAGGTGCTTGAAAACGCCTGTTGACTCCTTGTCTACACTACTTGTATCAACAAATTGTTAACGAAAACGATTGAAATTTTCTTCCCCATTAAAATTGAGTAAAACCTTATCACGTTTTAAAATAAGTTTGGTAGTTTTACATCTTAAACTGGCCTAGAACATGTCTAAAAGCATAAAGAAGATAGGGGTGATGACCTCTGGAGGTGACGCTCCTGGCATGAATGCAGCTATCAGAGCAGTTGTGCGTACTTGTGCCTATCATGGGATCGATTGTATCGGTATATACAGAGGATACCAAGGAATGATAGAGGCAGACTTCAAGCCAATGAGCGCTCGTAGTGTCAACAACATCATCAACAAGGGAGGAACCATACTCAAGTCTGCACGTTCTGATGAGTTTCGCACCAAGGAAGGTAGAAGAAAGGCATACGATAATTTGCTAGACTATGACATCGATGCGCTCGTGCTAATTGGAGGCGACGGTACCTTCACAGGGGGAATGATCTTCAATCAAGAATATAAATTTCCTGTCATAGGAATTCCAGGAACGATCGATAATGACATCTACGGAACGCGTTTTACGCTGGGCTACGACACAGCTTTGAACACAGTGGTGGAAGCGATCGATAAGATAAGGGATACCGCTAGCTCGCATAGTCGGTTGTTTTTTGTAGAAGTGATGGGACGTGATGCAGGTGATATCGCGCTGAATGCCGGTGTTGGTGCAGGAGCCGAAGAAATTCTCATCCCTGAAGAAGACATGGGGCTAGACCGTTTGCTAGAATCTTTGCAACGAAGCAGGAAATCTGGTAAATCATCATCTATTGTGGTAGTCGCTGAAGGTGATAGGACAGGCGAGAATGTATTTGAACTTGCTAATTACGTAGAAGAGAATTTGCCAAAGTACGAGGTAAGAGTCTCGGTTCTTGGGCATATGCAGCGAGGCGGGGCCCCCTCATGCTACGATCGTGTTCTGGCAAGTAGAATGGGCGTCAAGTCCGTAGAGTCATTGCTTGAAGGAAAATCAAACTACATGGTCGGTGTGGCAGATGATCAAATGATACTTACCCCATTGGATCAAGCCGTGAAGGGACATTCCGAGATCGACGCCGAATTATTGCGTGTCTCTGATATCATGACCACATAAAAGAAGAACAATAGAAAAATTAAAACAATAACTATGTCTACATTAAAAATTGGAATCAATGGTTTTGGACGAATCGGTAGATTGGTCTTTCGTGCTACATTAAAAAGAGATGATGTCGAAGTGGTCGCCATCAACGACCTTCTGGAAGTTGAGCACTTGGCCTATCTGTTAGAGTACGACTCTGTGCATGGCCGATACGACGGTAAGATCGAGGTGAAAGATGGAAGTCTCATCGTAGCCGGAAAGACCATTCGCGTTACTGCTGAGCGTGACCCGAACAATTTAAAATGGGACGAGGTAGGTGTCGATGTCGTTGCTGAATGTACAGGTATCTTCACTACGCTAGAAAAAGCACAGTACCATATAAATGCGGGCGCTAAAAAAGTAGTGATCTCAGCACCATCAAAAGATGCACCCATGTATGTGATGGGCGTAAACCACAAAGAGATCACTGCAGACCAGACCATCGTTTCGAATGCATCATGTACTACGAACTGCCTGGCGCCGATCGCCAAAGTGCTAGATGACAACTTTGGCATAGAAGAAGGTTTGATGACAACGATCCATGCTGCGACTGCTACGCAACTTACGGTAGATGGGCCTTCTAAAAAGAACTACCGTCTTGGTCGAAGTGCTTTGGCAAACATCATCCCGGCTACCACAGGTGCTGCAAAAGCAGTTACCAAGGTGATCCCTTCCTTGGTCGGGAAATTGACTGGTATGGCTTTCCGTGTGCCAACTCCTGATGTTTCTGTGGTAGACCTTACCGTTCGTCTCGAAAAGGAAACTTCATACGAAGAGATCAAGAAGGTGATGAAACAAGCCTCTGAAGGAGAACTAAAAGGAATCTTAGGCTATACAGACGAATTGGTCGTATCGCAAGATTTTGTGGGCGAGACACGTACCAGTGTCTTTGACGCAGAAGCCGGAATGGAGTTGAACTCTAAGTTCTTCAAGGTGATTTCTTGGTATGACAATGAAGCGGGCTATTCTAACAAACTGATCGACTTGGCCCAGTACGTACACGCACTTTAATATGAAGTTGCTATGTAATAAAGGGCTTCATGACCATTGAAGCCCTTTTTCAATTTAAAACCTATCCCAATGATATTGATCGTAGACAGTGGTGCCACCAAAGCCGATTGGATCGCATTAGATGAAACAGGTGAACAATTGTTTTTTACCCAAACCCTAGGGCTGAGCCCTGAAGTACTGACTCGAGAGATCATCAATGAGCGATTGGTCAACAACTTTGAGCTATACAAACATCGCAAAGAAGTGTCACATCTATATTTCTACGGTGCGGGCTGTGGTACTGAGCGCATGCGCAAATACTTGAAGAATATCTTCGAAGATTACTTTCCAGAGGCCAAACAGATCGTCGTAAAGGAAGATACCTATGCAGCGGTCTATGCAACGGCCTCGCGAGAAGAGTCTTCCATTATATGCATATTGGGTACGGGTTCTAACTGTTCGTTCTTTGATGGATATGAGCTCACTCAGAAAGTGCAGTCGTTGGGCTACATCTTGATGGATGATTGCAGTGGCAATTACTTTGGAAGACAAATGCTGCGTGACTATTATTTTCATAAAATGCCTTTTGAATTGGCCGAGAAGTTCTCGCAAGAGTTCAATCTAGATGCCGACGCTATCAAGAACAAATTGTACAAAGAGCCTAACCCTAATACTTACTTGGCAAAATTCGCGAAGTTCCTGATCCAGAACAAAGATGAGGCCTATATGCAAAAGCTCATCAGAAAAGGAATGCAGCTATTCGTAGACAACTATATCATGCAATATGATCAGGCCAAAAGCGTGAAGGTTCACTTTGTAGGCAGTATTTCTCACTTTCTCAAGGGAGAGTTAGAACAGGTGCTACAAGACAATGGGCTCACCTTGGGAGTGGTGCAACGTAGGCCTATCGATGGCCTGATGGATTATCACAGAAGAGCTCTGAGGGCATAAGCTTTCTTTATTGTGTTAAGGGTTTTTAAATAGAATGATCGCAGTTATGACAATTGCCATGTGGGCGGCTTTTTCATATCTGCCTCTAACGCAGACCTCTCTAGGCATGGGCGATCATGGCGATCTCTACACTCACAAACTTTGGCAGGTCTCGTACGGCAACCGTTTCGCGAGCGGGCGCAGTAGCTTCATCAAAGTAGTTGCCGTAAACGGCATTCACCTTGGTAAAATCGTTCATGTCTTTTAGAAAGATCGTGGTCTTGACCACATTGTCAAAGGTCATGTCAGCAGCATTGAGGACGGCCGCTAGATTTTTCATCACTTGTTTTGCTTCGTCTTGAACAGTGCCTTCTACCAGTTTTCCAGTGGTAGGGTCAATGGCTATTTGTCCAGACATGTACAATGTGTCGCGTACGAGCACTGCTTGATTGTAAGGCCCGATGGGGGCAGGGGCTTTGTCGGTTTTAATGATCTTCTTCATGATAAAATGAGATTGGTCGCTATTTAAATGATCTATAATTGTATATCTGGTTCACTTCTCTTATCGTATTTAAGGTCACGTAAAATACCAGCTTTTATTCCTATGAAGAAATACCAGGAAGCCCTGGCGCTAAAAGGTACCCAGTTGAAATTGATTCGCCAGCTCTCCAGATCACGTTCAAAGCGTAATTGTGTGAAGGTAAACCCTTGGCCTTTGAAATCATATCCTGAACTGAAGCCTACCTTCCACTGTGGAGTTAGATTAACATTTCCTGAGAACATGAGCGAGTTGTTGCTGATCTCGCTCTGTCTGCGTGAGTTGGAATAGGTGATAGCATAGGCAAAACGGATGTCCCACGGGATGGAAGCTCTATATAACTTTGTGCCTTCTTTCTCAGATTCGGGATCTTCTTCCTCGTCAGCAAAAAAGCGATTGTCTGTAAAATCCTGTACCTCACCAAACAGGTCGTCCGTACGTCCGCCGTCTCTGGCGGTATTCTTGGCATCACCTTTTTTCTTAGAATTCTTACTGGAGAAGGCGTAGCCCACATTCACATTGGCACTAGTTAACCTGAACAAGCTTCCCCCATTATCTATGTTAAAAGTATTGATACGTGTATTGTTGTTGTCTAGGGCATAAGGGTCTAAGGTAGCGCCAAAGTTGATATTCATTTTATTGTTAAGTATGGTCGTGCCACCAGTTAGCCTTAAAGGGCTCCATGCCAACGAATCGGCTGCCAAATTGTAATTGGTGGAAAAGTTTAGGTTGTTCAGCAGCTTTATTTTGGTGGGCTCTGTAACTGTGCTGTCCCTACTCCGCACTTTAGCCTCGATGTTGTTGCTGACCGCCAGGCCAATGCTGCTGCTGAATGTTCTGCTTGGCTGGCCGAAGATAAATTGCTCAAAAGGCGAATATTCTTCAATAGTGCCGTCTTCATCGATCACATAACCTTCATAATATTGCTCGAAGGCTGGATTTATGTTATATGAGATCGTAGGGCGCATCACATGCCTTATGGCCTTGATCTTTCTGTCCTCACCCTCTTTCTCAAAATTCCATTGCCCATACAGCGTGGTACCAATACTTGTGTTGAAATTATAGGTTCTGTAAGATTCAAACCCACTCAAGGTGTCGATGGTCTGTGCGCCTAGTTCTACATCGTTGAAGTTATTTCTTCGAATAGTATTGAATGCCCAGTTTTCCTCATAATTTCCGCCCATGCTAACACTTAGATACTTGGCGAGTTTGAAGTTTGTGTTAACGGGAATGCTATGCTGCATGCCCACTTTAGCATCATCGAACATACCACTTCTGAAGAATTCCTCATCAGTGGTCTGGATGCGGTTCTCGCCGCGAATGTTATATTGAAAGTTGATGTTTTTTATGATCCCCTTTTTTATGCCATCCCGTTTGGCGAATGGGTAGATTCGCTCAACACTGGCCTGTAATGTAGGTAGTGTCATGTTAATAAGCTCTGTGTTGGTGTTTTGCGAGTGCGTGGCCGTCAACGAGAAATTGACCGAAGGGTAGCCTGAAAAAGTCTTTGAGTAAGACACAGAAGAACTAAGCGTGTTGTTTAAGAAGTTGGGGGTATTCAGTTGATTTACTGATTGACGATAAAATTGGCTGCTCCCTAAATTTACGGAGGCCGAGAATCGTGAGCTTGGATTTGACTTGGCATCCTGGCTATGCGACCATCGGATGTTATAGTTCCTTGTTTCAGTAAAATCTGGAAAACCGCGCTCACCATTCAATAGGTTTTCAGACCTGAAACTTAAGTTTCCCCTAAACTTATAGCGAAGCGCATAGTTAGATTCGAAACGTAACGCCCAACTTCCATTGGTGTAATAGTCGCCAAGGACAGCCAGGTCTACATAATCGCTGATAGCAAAATAATAGCCGCCGTTCTGTACAAAGTACCCGCGGTCGTTGTTCTCGCCCCATGTGGGTATGATGAAGCCAGATAAGGCTCGCTCATTGTTCAGAGGGAAAAAAGCAAATGGCAATGCTATAGGCGTAGGCACATCAGCAATGTACATATTGGTAAAGCCAGCAATGATCTTTTTCTTGGGCACTAGTTTGATCCGCCTGGCCAAGAAATAGTATTCGGGGTCCACCTCGCGATCCGAAGTGGTGAACTTGGCATTCTTGATGTAAATGACAGAGTCGTTCTCCTTCTTGGTCAATTCACCATAGACTTTGAATTCATTTTGCTCGGTCTTGCTGTTCCAGATGATAGCCCGTTCCGTGTCATAGTTAAAGCGGATAGAGTCTGGTTCTACGACATCGTTGCCTTGCTTGAAGTATGGGTACTGAATGTAATTTCCCGCAGAATCTTTCAACCTGCCTGCGTACACCTCATTCGTAACGTAGTCCAATACGATGATGCCAGCCTTGAGCTCCGTATCTTGATAATACAATTCGGCTTCGTTGTATAGATATAGCTTCTTCTCCTTCCTACTGATCTTTACATAGTCTTTGGCCTTATACCTCACTTTGTCCATCAGTACGGGTCGCTTCTCTTTTACCGAGTCATTGCTTACTGAATCTACTTCAACGGTATCTGAAGCAATGGTACTTTCATCAATAAAAAGTTCGTTGATGTTTTGTTGTATAGAATCTATTTTCTTTGTGGGCTCGACAGTCTTGACGCCATCCTCTTGTGCCTGTGCAACAATACCACTCAACAGAAAGAAGAGTGCAACGATATGCCTTAAATTGATTTGCAACGCGCTAAATCCTATTTTTGTAAAAAGTTGGCTCAGTTTTTGGAGTGTCAAACATACGCATATTTTTTTGCCTATGTAGCAATGCAAAAGTTTAAAACAGCGTTAAACCAACAACAACAATTACGCCCAAATAGTATATGTCGAAGAACTTTGTGATTTTTTTGATGATTGCCCTTAGTGGCGCTAATTCGTTCGCTTTCGTGAACAACGAGCCGCCAACAAAGAAGTTTACCGTTGTCCTAGATGCTGGCCATGGTGGTCATGACCCAGGCAAGAACACCCATCATTACAAAGAGAAGAATATTGCGTTGAACATTGTGTTGGCCGTTGGGAAGATCTTAGAGAAGAACGAAGACATCAAGGTAATTTACACCCGCAAGACCGATGTGTTCGTAGGCTTGGTAGAACGAGGAAGGATCGCCAACAAGGCAGAAGCAGACCTCTTTGTTTCTGTACACTGCAATGCTCACCAATCTCAAGCATACGGCTCAGAAACATGGGTGATGGGTTTGCACGCGAACAAAAAGAATTTTGAAGTTGCCAAGGCTGAGAATGAAGTGATCTACCTTGAGGATAACTACGAACAGAAGTACGGCGGTTTTGATCCCAAAGACCCAGAATCGTATATAAGCTTGTTGTTGACGCAAGAAGACTACTTGGACCAGAGCATTCAGCTGGCAGGGATTGTCCAGGAAAAATTCACCAAGAAGCTGAAGAGGAAGAATAGGGGTGTAAAACAGGCAGGATTTATTGTACTGCACCAAACTGTGATGCCCAGCGTGTTGATAGAGACGGGCTTCATTACCAATCGCAAGGAAGGAGCCTATCTAAATTCCAAAAAAGGCCAAGCAGAGATAGCCACGTCAATTGCCAATGCAATTTTAGACTACAAAGCCGTAGTGCAACAAAACTTGGCAATTGATGAAGTAGTAGAAAATACCGTAGAACAGGATGCCAAAGAGCTCGTTGACTCTCGTGTCATAGATGGAGTTACCTTTAAAGTGCAGATCGCTGCCAGCTCTAAGAAGCTAGCATTGAGGTCCTACAATTTTAATGGGCTCGATCAGCTAGAAAGAGAAGAGTTCGGCAAGCTATATCGCTATTTCTACGGAAGCACGTCGGATTATGGCCGGGCACTTCGGCTCAAAGAAGAAGCAAGGGACGCAGGCTATGCTTCGGCCTATTTGGTCGCTTACAGAAATGGTAAGAAGATCTCGGTGGCTGAGGCACTTCAAACCCCATAGGACGAGAACAGTTCTTAATAAAATAATTTCTATTTTTGTTGACTAACAAGAAAATCCCGTTTGTGAAGATCTCTAGGGAAGTTAAGACAGCATTGCTTGCATTGGTTGGCATTGCTTTATTTATTTCTGGATATAGCTATCTGAAGGCAAATCCTGTTTGGAGTTCCGCCAGGACGTTCTACGCAGTCTACGATAACGTAGGCGGTTTGGTGCCCGGTACCAGCGTCACGATCAATGGTTTGCCAGTTGGTAAGATCCAGAATATTAAATTCTTGAACGATTCTGGCAAGTTGCTGGTCACCTTCAATGTAGAAGATGATTTCCCTTTCTCTGAGAACAGCAAAGCTGTGATCTACGAAGCTGGCTTCATCGGTGGAAAAGCACTTTCCGTTGAGTTGGCCCAAGATGATGCCCCACCCGCAAAGTCAGGAGATACCTTGTCTATTGGCTATCGACAGGGGTTTACTGAAGCCATCGAAGCAAAACTGGCACCACTTCAAGACAATATAGAAAGCTTTATCGTACACGCCGATTCGTTGATGCAGAACGTGAACATGGTCTTTGATGAAGAAAACAGAGCTAACCTCAAAGCAGGGTTGGCAAGCCTCGATCAAACGCTGAACACCTTCAAGCGAACATCAAGGTCATTGGATGCGTTAGTGAGCGATAACAAGCAAAAGCTGGATAACTCCATTGGCAATTTCGAGAAGATCTCCACAGATCTAAATGGTGTCACCAGCTCTTTGGCACAGGCAGACATCGAGACAACTGTTAAAGACCTTCAGGCAACCATCGGTAGCTTGAATGGTATGATGAAAAAGATAGAATCTGGTGAAGGGTCGCTCGGGAAATTACTTCAAGATGAAGGGCTGTACAAGAATCTAGACGATGCTTCCAATCAGTTAGAGCTCTTATTGCAAGACATGCGATTGAATCCGAAGCGCTACGTGCATTTCTCGCTTTTCGGAAAACGCCAAAGACAATATGAAGTTCCTGAGGACGACCCTGCCCTTCAAGAAAACAACGACTAGGATATGCAATACATTCCCAACATACTTTTTCTTATCATCCTTTTGGCTGGTGTTAGTTACTTCGCAAGGAACGTGAAGCGACTTGTACGAAATATCAAGCTAGGTAAAGACATAGACCGGACCGATGATAAGGGCGCACGTTGGGGCAATATGGCACGAATTGCATTGGGGCAGTCAAAAATGGTGGTTCGGCCCATTGCAGGGATACTGCACATCATTGTATACATTGGTTTCATCATCATCAACATCGAAGTATTAGAGATCGTTATCGATGGCATCCTTGGCACGCACAGGATATTCCAACCTGTTTTGGGCGACACCCTTTACGGTTCTCTCATTGGTATTTTTGAAGTATTGGCATTATTGGTGCTGGTTTCAGTTATCGCTTTTTGGGCGCGAAGGAACATCATCAAACTCCAACGTTTTTGGAATCACGAGATGACGTCATGGCCTAAGAACGATGGAAACCTTATCTTATATTTTGAAATGGTCCTGATGACCCTGTTCCTGGTCATGAATGCCACAGACACCCCATTTCAACAAGCAGATGTGGGCAATTGGGTCAGTGGTTTTATAGCCCCATTGTCCGATG
>JANQRC010000043.1 GCA_028284745.1 Flavobacteriaceae bacterium | reverse complement strand
CAGAAACCGTGTCCGTTCTAACGCCATTGTTATCTGCATAAAGGCTTAGTTCGTAAGAAACAGCATTGCCATTGGCGTCTTCGAGCCCAAAGGAATATGTGACTTCAGAGACATCATTCACCCCCACAACAGCAGGAGGATTTTGATTCACGAACCTTACGAACCCGCCTTCGGTCGAGAAATCGTTCAATTGATTCTTGTCATCATCTTCACATGAAAAGAACACGAGTGGTAGGGTTAGCAATAACCCCAAGGTTTTAATGTATTTGTTAGTGATATTCATAATATTCTTTTTTGTTAATCAATGAATCCAGGAGGATTTGTATCCCAAAATACTTGGGTCGTGATCGATTGTTGATTGATGTTAGAGTTGGTATTCACTACAGTGGCAGGATACAGGAAGACTCTGGGGAATTCTCCGGGAGTATCTACATGAGGTGCCAGGTCACTTGGGAATCCTGTTCTTCTGTAGTTGTTCCAAGCTTCGTAACCATTGCCCCATAGAGCGATGTAATACTCCTTGATGATGATATCAAGCTTAGCATCATTGCCTGCGGCTGCGTCATATTCGCCCAAAACAAAGGTCACGTAGTTGTCAACGTCCGCAGGAGTTGCAGCAAAGCTTGCATTTACCTGCCCTGGAATGAAGTTCAAGACTTTTTCCATAGACGCTCGTATAGCCTCTTCGAGGAGTGTTCTTGGGTTTCCTGTCGTGCCAGAGGTCAGTGCAGATTCTGCTTGCAGGAACTTTACATACGATGATAACATCAATGGGAATATTCCTGCTCCTCCGGCTCCTGGGTTTTGGGTCACATCTGCGAAGTTATCCCCATCAAAGGCGCCTCCGATCGGGTATAGCCCATAAGTAGTTCGCTCTAGCTGATCTGGCGGAACACCATCCTGATCTCCATGGTCACGGCCTCTGTACAGGTCGCCCAAATAGCAGAAGTTAAAACCAGGCTCTCCTTCGCAGGGAAGGTCATCACCCGTTGGCACTTCGGTGGTTTGCCTATAGAAGTAGTAGCGTAGCCTTGGATCTGGGAACCCTTTGGCTTCTTTTAACTGAAACATATAGTAATTCGTCATATAATCATCAGACCCGTCTGCATCATAGCAAAGTGCATAATATGGGTGTCTGCTATCTCCCGTACTGGTAGAGACGGTAGAGTATTGAAATTGGAAGTCATCAGTTGCATCCTCGATCAAGCCACTGCTTATGAGGCTGTTGATCTCGCTAGTGAAGTCGCCCGTAAGCCTCATCTGGACATACATCTTGAATTTTAATGTATTGGCCAACCTAACCCATTGCGATTTGTCACCACCGTAGAAAAGGTCATTTGGCATCACTGCGTTAGGCGCATTGATCGCAGCTATTCCTTCATCAATAATGTCTAACATGTCAAGGTAAATGTCTTGTCCGTCATCAGGCCTGGGGTTTGGAATTTCATTTCCGGCCAGTGCTTCTGTGTAAGGAACATTGCCGAAGGTATCTACAAGCATTACATACGAATAGGCTTGAAGAATTTTAGCAACACCGACAAAGCCCGATAGTTCTCTATCCTCAGCTAATGGGACCAAGGTGTTTATGTCTTGCAAGGCATCTCTGTAAAAATCGGTCCATAGGTCGTCGATAGAGCCAGATGTTAACGAAAATGGCCCTGCATAGGCTCCAAATAAATGTTGCATTCTAACAAACTCAGCAGCTCTGACATTTATGCCATCCTCATTGTCTTCGTTAAATGCGATGGCAGTCATGAAGTTAAGTTGTACGCTGTTTAACAATAGTTCTGGGTCAGCGCTATCTGGTGTGATAGAATTTGGACTGTCTAATTGGTTCAGATCCCCGGTCTGACAAGCAAAAAGTACTGTCAGCAGGATGATGTGAACTTTCTTTAATATGTCTTTTATTCTCATCTTTTTTTGTTTTATCATTAGAACGTTGCTTTGATACTGAATCCGTACTTCTTAGAGGTTGGGGCTGTTTGGAAATCCAGCCCTCTACCATTACCTACACCAGTACTGATCACCTCTGGGTCAAAATTGGTGTATTTGGGCACATTGGGCGCCCAGTACCATAAGTTGTTGCCCAATACACTGAATGACAACGATCCGAAGGGTGTCTTTTCTAATAATTTCTTGGGTAATGCGTATGTCAAAGAGATCTCTCTAAGTCTTACGACAGAAGCATCGTATATTTGCTGACTGCTAGGGTCAAGGAAATTCAGGAAATAGATCTCATTGGCACCTTGCTGAATCGTATTAGGGATTTTGTTTCCACTGGCATCTAGTAGGATTTCTCCCGTATTTGGGTTGGCCAAGAAACCAGGGATCAGCAAAGTTCCCTCTCTACTCTCGGTATCTCTCGTCACACCTCTTCTCAACAAGTTGTTTATGGTGTTAGATGCGATATCCCCACCATGCGTATATTCTACTTGCGCATTAATACTCAAGCCTTTGAATGAAAAAGTGTTATTGGTGGTCAGTCTCCAATCTGGGTTTGGGTCACCGATGATCTCATCATCTAAGCCAATGGCACTGCTATCTATGATATTTCCTGTTTGCGGATTTATCAAGAAATTGCCTTCGTCGTCTCGTAGGGCGTAGCTTCCTCTGATGACACCCAATGGTTCGCCTTCTATGGCATAGTTCCCTAAGTTGGAGAACCCAGAGATGAAAATATCATCGCCGCCTGGTAGCTCAACTGCTTTGTTTTGGTCTGCATAGAAGACAAAGCCAGAATCCCACTGGAACCCTTCTTTGTTTTTGAATGGGGAGATCGTTAGGTCTATCTCTAATCCTTCTGTTTCGATCTTACCAGCATTTATAAAGGTTTGGTCGAACCCTGTTGAAGGATCCAGGAATTTTCTTAGGATCTGGTCTTTGGAATCTCTTTTGAACACACTGGCTTCTAGTGAGATACTACTATTCCATAATGTGGCTTCTAGCCCTACCTCAAATTCTCTGTGAAGCTCTGCTTTAAGGTCTGGGTTTGGGAAAATACTACTGTTTGAGTTGGTGTTAATAGCATTTCCTCCACCAGTGGTAAACACCGAGGTAGCCAATCCTAGTACTGGTCTTGTCAAATAAAGACCAGGGAAGCCAGCAGATGTTCCATAGCCAAATCTGAGCTTTAGGAAGTTGACAAGATCTGACCTCATACCCTCGATAGCTGAAGTTGGTATGAATGACAGTGATGCACTTGGGTAGAACAACGACCTGTTGTCTTGCTCTATGGTCGATGACCAATCATTTCTTGCTGCTAGCGTCAGGTATAAGAAGTTAGAATAGTCAAAACCTAATTGCCCATACAGACCCAAGGTGTTTTCCTCGGTTCTGAAGTCTAATGAAGATCCAAGGACGTCAGTATTCGATTGGCTATTAAAATTATTATGGTCAATAAAATCAAATACTACTTGGCCAGTGCTAAATACGCCATCTTTGGTGGCTGTTTCTGCATTGGCATTAAAACCAGCAGTTGCATTAAGCCCTAATTTTTCAGCAAGCTGGATGTTCTTTAGATTCAAGATCAAAGAATGGTCCCATATCGTATTGATCCTGGATGAGGTTCTTAGAAAGCCTTGCTGAGCGATCAGTGCACTAACACCGCCTCTATTCATATATGCTCTTTGATTCTCGGAAAAGGTATCCAGACCTACTCTGTACGTCAAGGCAACTTGATCTGTAAAATCGTATGTAGTACTTATCGAATTGAAGAAGCGGTTGACAAATATAGACTCTTGAGCGTTGGCTATCAACCATCTAGGGTTTTCTTGGTCTGTACGGTAGTATACGTTAGAGCCATCTATTGGATTCTGAAATGGAAGCCCATTCAGGTCAAAGTTTCTTGGGATGAACAAGGTTCGGGTGAAGATCGAGAAATTCCCTACCCCATTATCGGCGGCAACAGGTGGCGTCGTGAAATCACTTGTGGTAAAATTAAATGAGCCATTGATCCTGAACTTGTTGCTCAACTTGATAGAACCTCCTAGGCCAAAGTTTGTTCTCCTGATATTGTTGCCTGGGATGAAACCATCTTCGTCAGTATGTCCGAAGTTTATATTATATGCCACATTTTCACTGCTTTTAGAAGCATTGACCGAAGTGGTGGTTCCAATTCCCTGGCGAAAAAAGTCCTTGATGTTATCCTCGAAGGGCTGGTAAGGCACTGTCTGACCTTGAAACTCCGGGAATGCCTCAGCAAATCTTGGCTGATCGTAGTGGGCTCTTACTGTAAAGTTTTGGTCAAACCTACCTCCCCAGTTTCCAACAAAGCCGACATTCACAGAATTGTCACCTCCTTGTCCATAAGTGTTTTGATAGTCAGGAAGGTTGGCGATCTGATTTGTGAATAAGGATTGGTTGAAGCTGATCTCAAACCCTTTGTCTACAAGTTCGGAAGAACCAGTTTTTGTAGTGATCAAGATCACCCCATTCCTTCCTTGGTCACCATAGAGTACCGTAGCGCTGAGACCTTTAAGGATGTTCACACTCTCGATATTGTTCGGGTCCAGGTCTAGAAACCTGCTCGATGCCCCAACAGAACCATTTCCGGTCGAAACATTACTCTGCTGGTCTGTCGATGTGTTGAATGGTACGCCGTTGACCACAAAGAGGGGTTGGTTGTTACCAGTGATCGAAACGTTTCCTCTAATGGTGATATTCGTACCACTACCGGCCACACCTCCTGTAGCAACCACATTTACACCAGATACCTTGCCATTTAGCACCCTTGCGATATCTGCTTCTGGTTTGCTCTCAACAGTTTCGGACTTTAGAGAAGTAATAGAATACCCCAAAGCTTTCTTCTCTCGTGTAATGCCTTGGGCAGTTACCACTACTTCCTGTAGGGCTTGCGCATCTTCTTCTAACTGTACATCCATGGTATTAGAAGCCCCTACAGTTATTTCTGAGGTTCTCTTTCCGATGTAAGAGAACACAAGTGTTTCTCCATTAGATGCACTGATCTGATAATTACCATCAAAATCTGACTGGGTTCCTCTTGAAGTTCCCTTCACTACAACATTAACGCCAGGCAATGCCAAGCCATCGATGTCGCTAACTTTTCCAGAGATGGTCCTTTCTTGTGCTGAAACTGTGGTAAAGCAACCTAACAGTAGCACAAGAGACATGAAATAGTTTTTCACTCTCATAAAAAAATAATTAGTTAAACTTGAGTTAGTAGCTTAATTGAAAAGGTAGGCAGCTAGGATGGTGAGTGCTAATTCAAATAATGCTTCAATGATTGAGACCAAAGTCTAGTGGAAATAAAGAAGCCTTAAATTCCTGAACTGCCATACCTTCTACAATTGCGGCATAAAGAAAGACTGATCCAAGGCTAGAGGGAATAATGCCTATAAGAATTAACGCTGCCGATATAAGCTTACTTACGCTTTACTCACTATTCTACTGGAGAGTCCGTTTATGTATTGGGTGGGGGTCAGGGAAGTGGCTTTTTTGAATGCCTTGTTAAAAGTCACCTTGTTGTTATAACCCACTTCAAAGGCAATTTCTTGTATGGTGATATCCTTATATGCGTTGCTGGCCAACAATTCTTTGGCTTCTTCAATTCTGTAGGCATTGATCAGGTCAAAGAAGCTGGTGCCAAAGTGTTCGTTGATGACTTGAGACGCATTGTGCCTGCTTGTTCCAACTCTTTCGGCGAGTCTGTCTAGCGACACATCACTTTCTTTATAGAATTTGTCTCTCTGCATCACAGTTGCTATTTGGTCTCTTAGCTCAATAGAGTAAGATTTTGTGAGCCCTGATTTCTTATACTTTGGCATCATGTTCTCAAGAATCGAGAAATTGCCGTCCAAAGCATTGGGCATTACATATGCGGAATATCCAATATATAATACCAGAAGAGACATGATGATCACTTGAGGATGGATCAGCACTTGATAGTCTATCAACCTCAGCACGATCACCCCATAGAAGATATATGAGATGACATAGGTCGAGTTTATGATCACTAGACTTTTTCGCCACTTCAAGCTCGTGGCAGTTTTCTTCGAATTTGTGTCTCTGCTGTTCTGATATATTTTATAGACGAAGTATCCATAAGCAACAAGAGATATCGTCTTTAGCAAGATGATCGCTGCCGTGATTGGCTGAAGATGCTCATCTCTATTATACATCAACCCCAACTTCTCTTCTGCTGAAAGAAAGTAGAAAGGCAGCATATAAAGAAACAATATCAACGATGGGACTAAGTGTAGCAGGTCGATATGCCTGAGCTTGTAGTTCTCAATAACTTTTTTAAAATAGAAGTACAATAAGGGGCCATACAAGAAAGAAAAACAAGCTGTAACATATAAGGAATGTGGAATCTTGTATGAGTAATTGCTCAAGAACAAGGATATGTGAAGTATAAAAAGCGAGTGCAGCAATACATAGACGCTTATGATCCACTTGGTGGGCCTGTCAGATTTTTTTCTTAGGGTCAACATAATAGAAACAAATATGCCAATCAGCCCACAATAGAAATAAAACACTGTCCAGATGTTAAGTTTTGGCTGGTATTTGTCACTAAGTCTTTTGAAGTCAGTACTTTCCATTACTTCCAAGACTTTTTCTTGCTGAAGTATCGTCTGATCGTTTGATAATTTTATGAACTGCTCAGTGTAGTAGGCCGCTTGTTGGAGATTCCCCGCTTCTATACAGGCAAATGCTTTTGCCTTTGCAATTTTTTGTGCTTCTATAGTGTCATTCCCATGGTCGGCCTGGGTGTTCATATTGCCGTTAACTGCTGTGATCTGATCCAAGAGGCCTTCATGCGCATATGTTTTCGCTATGGGTATGGCAAAACCTACCTGATGCGATGCCAAGGTGAATAGCGTAATGATTATTGAAAAGGTCGGTCTCATTTTTACTTGATGGCTGAACTAGCTTTCTTAAAATAATGAAAAATTTTAGATAGAAAACCTTAAAACTTCGTTAATGCAGTAAACCCCGATAATAATTTACTTGTAAATTGATGATTCTTCATTATTGAATTCAGATAATTGTTGATCCTCTATCTCTTGGCTATGAAAACAAAGTTGAATTTCTTCCTCATCTTTTCTTCCTTTCTTTTATTTCTAACTCGCAAACACCTTGTGATTGCTGTACAGAAGAACATGCTGATTTCGATTTTTGGACGGGTAACTAGGATGTTACAATTAATGGAAAGCCAGCAGGGAGAAATGTGATCGATAAGATTCAGGGCGATTGCGTTCTTAGGGAGAATTGGAAAAGCGCTACCCAAGACTATTCGGGTACTATTTGCAATTTACGATCTTCAAACAAAACAATGGGAGCAAGGCCAGCCTTATCGCAACAGAATAACATGGACGTTAAATGAGGACGGTGGTGTCCGGCAACTATGGGGGATCGTAAGCAATGACAAAGTGGTTTCGGTGACTTTCGACGGCCTTTGCAAGAAAGCTCAAGAATAATTTGCTCTCAAGATCTCATTGGTTTCTTCTAGGGATTTGAACACATCAAAGCTCTTCCCTTGTGTTCGCATGGCTCCTAGGGCGTTTGCATAATAAGCTGCCTTTATCCTGTCGTTATGAACAGTGAACCCATAGGCAAGACCACCGGCGAAAGAGTCGCCGCAACCAGTGGTGTCAATGACCTCATCAACTTTTACAGAAGGGATGAACTCTTTCTTTATATCGCCCCATTGTCCTGAATAGATGACACAGCCCCTAGAGTCTAAGGTGACATAGAGGGTTTCGATGCCTCTGTCAAGGATAAAATCTGCGAACGAATCTAAATGCTCAGTGTTGTCTTCATCGTAAAGCTCGTCTTCACTGCTATGGTCGCGATCGAACCAACAGCATAGTGATTCTTCTAGGTTCATCTTCAATACATCAATGTAAGGCAACCATTGTTCTTTGTCACGCCAATAGCAGCGCAATCTTTTACCGTGGCGGTCTACAAAGGTCGTGGGGCCATGGGCGTCGAAAACGATCTTCGCATCACTATTTTGCTTTATGTATTTGAGCGTTTCAAGCTGAACTTCAAAATCTGTGATAGGGACAAAGACAAAGCAATCGACATCTAAAAAAGGCGCAATGTCCTCAGGTCGTATAGGCGCCATGTTAGCTACCTGTTTTTCTAAGCGATTGTTCTGGTCAACAAATTTCAATTCTATGATGGTGCCTAGATTCTTGTTGCTTTCAATGCCAGAGACATCTATGTTCGAATGATCTGAAAAAAGCTTTTTTATGGGTTCGTCGTCCATCTGATGCACGTGAGAGATGGGGATCACCGTGCCTTTTCCCTTCAGAAGTTTTGCTAGGGCTATGGTGGGATGCGTTACACAGCCATATTTCTGGATGACCTCACCACGATGCGTGGTGATGGTATCTCTTGGTATGGGCCCCACAATGGCTATCTTATAATTGCTCATGATCTATCTTGTAAAGCAAATACTCTTCGTAACAGGTCAGTAGTTCGTGATGAGACCTTCTGGCGTATCTCTTTTTCTTCTACCGAGATCATTGTGTAGACCCCCTTCAATGCTTCATGCGTCACATAGTCCGTAAGGTCTGGATTCACATCATTGGTGAAAGGAAGCGAATTGTACTTGTTGATCAAGTCTGCCCATATGCGATCAGCACCTACTCTTTGAAATGAATTTTGAATTATCGGGTTGAACTTGGCATACAAGGCTCTTGAAGTTCTTCCTTGCAGATAGTCGGTCGCAGCAGTTTCATTCCCTAGAAGTATGTTTCTGGCATCCATAAAGGTGATGCCTTTTACAGCATCTACAAATATCGGAGTAGCTTCCTTTACGGCATCTTCGGCTGCGCGGTTCAAGACTCTTAATCCTTCATCTGCAACATTGTCTAAGCCAACGTCCCGCAAGGCCTTATCTACTTTATGCAGCTCTTCTGGAAGCAGGATCTTTACCAGCTCATTCTTGAAGAAACCATCTTTTTGAGTCAGTTTGCTCACTTGCTTGTCGATGCCAAAGTCTAGCGCTTGTCGTAGGCCAGAAGCGATTTCCACATTGCTCACGGTTCCGTCTGGTAGTTGACCGATGACCTGCTGTAACTCGGCACATGAGGTCAATAAGAAGACACAAAGGATGTTGGGCAATAGTTTTCTCATGATGAATTATCTTAAACCTAAAGATAGCAAATTACTGCTTACGAAAATATGACTGTCTTATTGTCGTAGACCATGGTTTTTCGATCCGTGTGAAGCTTAATGGCCCTAGAAAGCACGATCTTTTCTAGGTCACGACCCTTGGCAATGAAGTCCTTTACCGAATGCGTGTGCGATACTCTTGCTATGTCTTGCTCTATGATGGGGCCAGCATCCAACTCTTCTGTTACGTAATGACTGGTCGCACCAATGATCTTTACGCCGCGCTTAAAGGCAGAGTGATATGGTTTTGCCCCGGGAAACGCAGGTAAGAACGAGTGGTGAATGTTGATGATCTTGTTAGTGAACTCGCCGATCAACTTCCCCGAAACGATCTGCATGTAACGTGCGAGCACAATGAGATCGACATGATGAGACTTTAATAGTTCCAGTTGTTTTGCCTCGGCTTCTGGCTTGGTATCCTTGGTCATGGGAATATGATGGTATGGAATGCCGAAGTTTTTCGCGATGCCACCAAGATGTGGATGATTGCTGATGATAAAAGGGATCTCAACATTCAATTCCCCAGAATTATAACGACCCAATATGTCATACAAGCAGTGGTCATATTTAGAAACAAAGATGGCCATCTTTGGTTTCACCTCCGATGGGTAGACCTTCCAAGACATGCCAAAGTCTTTCGCGATGGTAGATTCGAATTCTTCGTGAAGTATTGCCAATGAGAAGTTTTCAGCCTCGAACTCACCTTCCAGCCGCATGAAGAAGATATTTTGTTCACGGTCTACATGTTGGTCGATATATACGATATTCCCACCTTTTTGTTGGATGAAATTGGTGGTCGAGGCAATGATGCCTTTCTGGTCTGGACAATGAATCAATAAAGTGATTGTATTCATCTGTAGCTTTTATTGGTCAATTGAACTAAATTAGTAGAAAAACCAAGTGTTGTGAAGTGTATAAAGAAGTTTTAAACATTTCTGAAAATATCTGCTAATTTTTGAATATTCCGTAAATTGCAGCTAGAAAACCGACCTCTTTTTGAAGATGGAGCAGATCAGACCGTATCAACCTAAGAACAAAGTAAGAATCGTCACCGCAGCTTCGCTTTTCGACGGCCATGATGCGGCCATAAATATCATGCGCAGGATCATCCAGGCCACAGGGGTAGAGGTGATTCACCTTGGGCACGATCGCAGCGTAGAGGAAGTGGTCAATACCGCCATCCAGGAAGATGCCAATGCCATAGCGATGACCTCTTATCAAGGTGGCCATAACGAGTATTTCAAATACATGTACGATCTGCTTCAAGAGAAAGGTGCCGGGCACATCAAGATATTTGGAGGAGGAGGAGGTGTGATCCTCCCTGAAGAGATCAAAAGCCTTATGGGCTATGGCATTACGCGTATCTACTCGCCCGATGATGGTCGTGAAATGGGCTTGCAGGGCATGATCAATGATTTGGTGCAGAGGGCCGATTTTCCAATTGGCGAACAACTCAATGGGGAGGCAGACCTGCTCACTAAGAAGGACCCGAGAGCGATCGCTCGCGTGATCTCTTCCGCAGAGAACTTTCCTGAAGTTGCGAAAGAGACGTTGGATGCCATTCACCAGAAAAACGAAAAGGCAAACATCCCAGTGCTAGGTATCACAGGTACCGGTGGCGCAGGAAAGTCATCGTTAGTAGACGAACTGGTGCGTCGCTTCCTTATCGATTTTCCTAAGAAGACGATCGGACTGGTCTCCGTAGACCCTTCCAAAAGAAAGACCGGAGGTGCGCTCCTAGGCGACCGTATCCGCATGAATGCGATCAACAATCCGAGAGTCTACATGCGCAGCTTGGCTACACGGCAAAGCAACCTGGCATTGTCCAAGTACGTAAGCGAGGCCATTGAAGTGCTGAAAGCTGCCGAATACGACCTTATCATCTTGGAAACTTCAGGGATCGGCCAATCAGACACCGAGATCTTAGACCATAGTGATGTGTCATTATATGTGATGACACCAGAGTTTGGTGCAGCCACCCAGCTCGAAAAGATAGACATGCTAGATTTTGCCGATCTGGTGGCCATCAACAAATTCGACAAACGTGGCGCCTTGGATGCTTTGCGTGATGTGAAAAAGCAGTACATGCGCAATCACAACCTTTGGGATACACCACAAGATGAGTTGCCAGTGTTTGGTACCATCGCCTCACAATTCAATGACCCGGGCATGAATACGCTCTACAAGGCCATTATGGACAAGGTGGTGGAAAAGACCGATGCGGACATAAGATCTACTTTCCAGATCTCTAAGGAAATGTCAGAGAAGGTCTTTGTGATTCCGCCTGCCCGTACACGCTACCTGTCTGAGATTGCTGAGAACAATCGTATGTACGATAAAAAAGCTGCTGAACAAGCTGAGGTGGCCCAAAAACTGTACGGTATCCATAAGACACTATGTACTGTTTTGAATGTCACCTCGAACGCGATCGAGAGGTCTTTGTCTAACGAATCTGGATTAAACGAAGAGGAGATTCTGAAACAAGTTCAGAATGACGATGACAAATTGGTCGAGATGCTCATTGCAGAGTTCAATAAGGTGAAAATGAACTTGGACCCCTACAATTGGGAGGTGATCGTCAATTGGAAAGAAAAAGTCGATCGGTATCGAGAGCCTGTCTACAGTTTTAAGGTTAGAGACAAGGAGGTCAAGATCGAGACACATACCAGATCCTTGTCGCACAGCGATATTCCTAAAGTGGCCCTACCCAAGTTCGAAGCTTGGGGCGACATTTTACAATGGGTGTTGCAAGAGAATGTGCCAGGCGAATTCCCGTATACGTCAGGATTGTACCCCTTTAAGAGAACTGGTGAAGACCCAACACGAATGTTTGCTGGTGAGGGTGGTCCAGAACGCACCAACAGGCGTTTCCACTATGTGAGTCTAGACATGCCCGCTAAGCGTCTGTCCACCGCTTTTGATAGTGTTACTTTGTACGGGAACGACCCAGGCTATCGTCCGGACATTTACGGGAAGATCGGTAATGCAGGTGTTTCTATTTGTTGTTTGGACGATGCCAAGAAATTATACTCAGGTTTCAACTTGGTAGATGCGATGACCTCGGTGAGCATGACGATCAATGGACCGGCACCGATGTTGTTGGGCTTTTTTATGAATGCGGCCATCGACCAGCAGTGCGAGCTGTATATCAAGCAACACGGTCTGGAGGGTGACGTAGCCGATAAGTTGAAAGAGGTCTATGATGACAAAGGACTTCAACGGCCGAAATATCACGGAGAATTGCCAGAAGGAAATGATGGACTCGGTCTGATGCTGTTGGGCATCACGGGCGACCAAGTCCTTCCAGAGAAAATATATCAAAGGATCAGGTCGGAGACGCTTTCTCAGGTACGAGGCACAGTGCAAGCTGATATCTTGAAGGAAGACCAGGCGCAGAACACCTGTATCTTTTCCACAGAGTTCGCCTTGCGATTGATGGGCGATGTACAGGCGTACTTCATTGACCAGAAGATTCGTAACTTTTATTCAGTCTCTATCTCAGGATATCATATCGCCGAGGCCGGGGCCAACCCTATCACACAACTGGCCTTCACACTGGCCAACGGATTTACTTACGTAGAATACTACTTGAGCCGTGGTATGGATATCGATAAGTTTGGGCCCAATCTGTCATTTTTCTTCAGCAATGGGATCGACCCCGAATATGCAGTGATCGGTCGTGTGGCGAGAAGAATTTGGGCCAAGGCGTTGAAGCACAAGTATGGCGCCAACCCTCGGGCGCAAATGCTGAAGTATCATATTCAGACCTCAGGGCGTTCGCTACATGCACAAGAGATCGACTTCAATGACATTCGTACCACATTACAAGCCTTGTATGCGATCTATGATAATTGTAACTCGCTGCATACCAATGCGTATGACGAAGCGATCACCACACCTACAGAAGAGTCGGTGCGTCGTGCGATGGCCATTCAGTTGATCATCAATAAAGAGTTGGGATTGGCCAAGAACGAGAATCCGCTACAAGGTTCTTTCATTATTGAAGAACTGACTGACCTTGTGGAAGAAGCCGTATTGCTAGAGTTTGATCGCATTACCGAACGTGGTGGTGTGCTCGGGGCTATGGAGACCATGTATCAGCGCAGCAAGATCCAAGAAGAGAGCCTTCATTACGAGACGTTGAAACACACGGGCGAATATCCCATCATCGGGGTGAACACTTTTTTGAGTAGCAAAGGCTCGCCTACGATCATTCCTGCTGAGGTAATTCGTGCCACAGAAGAAGAGAAAGAGCACCAGATACAAACGCTTGAAGGTCTTCACAAAGCACAGGCCACTGCTTCTAGCGATGCACTGAAGGCCGTGCAACAAGCAGCCATCCAAAATCAAAACATATTCGATGAGCTCATGCGGGCCACCAAGGTATGCTCATTGGGACAGATCACTAAGGCATTGTTCGAGGTAGGAGGCCAGTACAGGAGGAATATGTAAGCAGGAAACTTGACTTGGTCACTTGAATGATGATTCCCACAACAGCTGCAGTCTTTTGAATTTTTTCAGTTCATTTCTAAGTAGCGCCACATAATCCTTGCCGTCAATAGTTTGGCGCTCTAACCGTTCGCTTTGACGAACTAAGCGATTGGTGAACTTCTTCAGTAGCATCATGTGTCGATATCTGCTGAATTGGTTCTCTTGTGTTTCTGCAGCTTCGATATTGGGTGCCAGCTTTGAGCTGTACGTGATCATATCGCCCGCGAAACAAACCGGATGGTCGTCAGGTATGTGCCAATCATTCTTACCATCGGTCAGATAGTCGGCTATTCGCCTAGATAGTGCTAAGATCTCTATGGCCTTCTGATAGATAGGAAGGTTTGGAAGGTATTGAGAAGCAGTACGTTCCATATTCATCATTGCTTCCTATAAAAGTACGATAAATGGCACAGTGTTTTCGATATGTTTTAAGGCATTAAGCTATCTTTGCTTTAGATATTAAAGATTAACGGTCTAAATACTTTTAAATATGTTGGATGTTATCAATAAGAAGATATTGCAATGCTTGCATGAGAATGCGAGACAGCCTAATGTGCAGATAGGCAGGCAAGTAGGATTGTCGTCGCCTGCTGTTGCCGAACGAGTGAAGAGAATGGAAGACGCAGGGATCATAAAAGGCTATCAAGTCATGGTGGACCACGCCAAGGTAGGCAGTAAGTTACAGGCGATCATCACACTTCGTGCCTTTGTTGGTAGGCTAAAACCCTTTTTGGAGAAGGTCAAGGAATTTCCAGAGGTCTTGAACTGTTATCGGATCACGGGCAATGAGAACATCGTGATGGAAGTTGTTCTGGACGATCAATTCCATTTGGAAAGGTTTATCGATCAGCTTATAAATTATGGCGAGACACGTACGCATATCGTACTCTCAAACATCATCGAAAATGCCATTCATCCAAAATGAGATCCAAGAGCGTACTTTGGTCTTGTTTTTGATGCGATTTTTATAAATGCATTGACATTAATGTTTAATTATGTAAATTGAATTGATGAAGATACCCTTACGCTTTTCCCCATTACTTTTCTTATTGTTGATTGCATTGGGGTCATCTGCCCAGGATCGATTGCGTCTTAAAAAGGGTGCTGTCATCGATTCCGTAAAGGTGAATGACTCACTTTCGTATGCTTTGTACATCCCTACGAAGTTTCGCCAAGACAAGAAATGGCCTGTGATATTTTCCTTTGACCCCGTAGCCAGAGGCAGGTTGGGCATATCTCCTTTCCTTGATACGGCCGAGGAATATGGTCTTATCATTGCCTGTTCTAACAATACCCAAAATAATACGACCTATGATGAGAATGTTAAGTCTTTTGAAGGTCTGGTAACACATCTGTCATCGATACTTCCACTTGAAGAAGACAAGGTGTTCGTTGCAGGATTTTCTGGTGGCGCTAGATTGGCCACAACCATAGCGGTACTCTCTGAAGGGCTGATCAAAGGTGTCATTGCATGTGGCGCAGGCTTTGCTAGCAACCCATTGTACTATCCCACCAAGCGCAACCTGACATATATTGGCGTAGTGGGCGAGCGTGATTTCAATTATTTTGAAATGAGGGACAATCGTGCTTATCTAAGTGAAAGATACATCGATAATGAACTAATTGTCTTTTCGGGGGACCATCGCTGGCCACCATCGCCGATCATGCGGGTAGCTGTTGAACTGTTGTTGAAAAAACGTGTGGTCGATAGGTTGGATGAGCAAGAGAAGCAAGCGCTTGCCGAAAAGTTCTATAAAAATCACTACCAGCTGGCATCTGTATTTGAGAATGAGGGAAAAGTGAATCTCGCCGAAGCCCACTATCAACAGATATTGAGGAATTATAAAAGCCATTATGACCTAGACAGTGTTAAGACCAAGGCAAGAGCACTGAGAAAGCTAGATGCTTTCAAGCAGTATCGCCGCAGTGAGGCGAACATTCGACTCAAGGAAGAGGACTTGATCTACAAGTACGCTGACTTTTATTTTGAAGACCTAGAGGATAACAATATCCAGAACATAGCCTGGTGGAAGAAGGAATTCGAAAAAATTGAAGATTTCAAAGCATCCGCTGAAACCTCCGTCCAGAATATGGGCCATCGCCTGTATGGACTGCTGTTTGTCATGGCGATAGAAAGTACCAAAGGTCTTGACCCTAGCTTGGACGTGGATGCACTGATCTTTGCCAACGAGTTCCTGATCGCGTTAAACCCCAAGTTCCACAATGCCTATATCGAGTTGATGAAGCATTACTCTAAAGTGGGCAACTACGATTTTGCATTGGGTGCCCTAGAAGAGTTGCTGAAAAACGGATATACCAACGAAGAGGCGCTCAACAAGGTGGAAGGCATTGCCCTACTTCGGATCATGCCCGAATACAAAGCACTGCTGGAGAAGTATTAGTTCTCAATGATCAGATGAGGCACCTCATCAAGCTTCCAGTCGATCACCAAGCCACCAGCCAGGGATCTGGCGATCTCCTCTCCATATAAGAGTTCGCATAGGTACAAGGCAGCCTCGAACGATTTGGCGCCACCCGCTGAGGTAATGTATTTTCCGTCATGTACAAAAAGCACCTCTTTTCTAATGTCTAGACCGGGAAACATGGCTCGCATCTTATCGATGTCGCTAGGAAATGTGGTCGATACTTTTTCGTCTAGCAATCCTGCCTTTGCCAACACAAAAGCACCATCGCAATGCGAAGTCACAAACGTAGCTTCTTTGTCGATGCGTTTCACTAGATCGATCATCGCCATATCCTCCAGGTCTGAGTCTAAGTGATGTTCGGCACTTGGCACCACTAGGATGTCAATCTTTGGCAAAGGACCTTTCCTGTAGTTAAAATCGGGAAGAATGCGCATTCCCTCAAATGAGGTAATGGGATCATCCGTATTAGCCACAGTGAACACGTTCATGGCCTTGATGCCCTCTCGGTATTGAGTATGCTGAAAGATGTCGTATGGCGCCGTCAACTCAGTGTTGTAAACGCCATCCATGATCAAAAAGGCCACATTGTAGCGATCTGGTTGTAACTCAGGGAAAGACCTTTCCATCTTTTTTTGGCCAGCGACATCTTCGTTTCGCTTCGTTTTGGTGTTACACTTCAGCAACAGTAGGCTGCAGAATATCGGGAGAATTATCTTTATTGTTCTCATATTGAAGTTGCTCTTCTCTAATTCCTTTCACCAAAAATAGCGAAAGTACCACAGCGAGCGATCCAATCCCTGAAACGACCCACCAGTTCGTATGAAAATTGGTCTTCTCGATCAAATTCAAACTGATCAATGGGCAGAGGATGTGCGCAGCCGAAAAGGTCATGGTATACAGTCCCATATACCTGCCTTCGTTGCCATTCTTGGCACGCCGCATCGCAAAAGTATTTGTAAACGGAAATGCAATGATCTCAGCAATAGTGATGAGAAACATGTTCAATACCAACACTGTGGAAAATATGTTGCTAGGATCTATGAGCAATACTGCAAAACTCATGAGCATCAAGGCCGAGCTATAGAGGAATAGTTTTGAGTAAGGCACTTTTTTCTTCTCTAGCCAATATACTACGGGCATCTCAATAGCAACAATGATCGCGCCATTCATAAAGAACAAGATACCTGTATAGAAGGCGTCTAGTCCATAGCTTTGCTCATGAAACAAGGGCACGGTGAAGAACATTTGCATGAAGATCATGCCCATGCAGAACGTAATGCCCAAGAAGATCCAGTACAACCTATCCTGAAACACATTGGTAATGCTAGGATTTCCTGCCTGTATAAGGTCGGGCTTTTCGGTTTGATATGCATTGATGTCTTTAGGCTTTATCAATACCATGAACAGTAGGATCGAGGCAATTGCCGTGATTCCATCTATCCAGAACAACGTGATGTATCCCGAATTTACAATAAGCCAACCTGCAAAGAAAGGCCCCATGCCAAAACCTAAGTTGATGGCAAGCCTTACTAATGAGATTGCCCGGCTCCTGTCTTTTTCTGGGCAATAGGCCTTGACTGAAACAAACATGGCTGGCCGAAACATATCTGCGATGCTCATCAAGATCAAGATGCTGATGCACAATCCCCAAAAGCCAGCAACAAACTGCAAGCCAATAAATAGTGTGCCGGCAATTAGCATGCTAACGACCATTACCTTGTAGTAGCCTACCTTGTCGGTGAGCCTTCCACCTAGATAGGAGCCGATCATTGAGCCGATCCCAAAACATACCAATATCCAGGCTACCTCGTCTTTGGCGAATTCTAGGTCTTCGTTCAGGTATTTGCTGAGAAAAGGTATCACCATGGTACCTGCCCTGTTGATGAAGGTCACCAATGACAATAACCATATTTCCTTGGGTAATCCCTTAAAGGATCGAATGTAGTTGGCATAAAGGTCTCTCATAGCTCAGCTTGCACTATAAAATTAAAAAGCCCGGCGCTGTCGCCGGGCTTCAAAGGATTGATTTATCTTATATCTAGATTTCACAACACAAGGCAGGCTCGACTCTTTCTAAGAGCCCAAGAGACTTTGGTATATTGCGAAATGCGATTCATCATGGTATTTTCATCAAAGTTAGTTAATTTTGCTGATATTGGGTCATATAGATAAAAAAAGGCACCCGCTCTGCGGGTGCCTCTCCAACAAAACCTGCAAGCCATTAAAAGGAATAGATAGCGGCCACAGAAAATGATGATAGACTGTTCGTTGGGTCACCATCGTTGTCAAAGAAAGGTTCTGCGTCGTTTCCGAAGCTGTCAAGACGTAGCTCGGGCTTGATCGTAAGATTCTTAACTTCATAGCTGCCCGTAAGTGTCGCGGCAAATACAGGTGTGTCATCAACACCGTCTACATCAACAAAAGTTGCAAAGTATTCGCCTCGCAGACCCAATGAAAAAACGTCAGAGGTCTTTAGCTGAGGATATAGTGCTGCGCCGTAGAATCCGTTTCCATCGTTATCAGCATATGCAGCATTGATGCCCAGGTAGAGACCTTCAGAGACATCAAAACCACCTGTATAGTCGATCTCGAATCCTAGTGCTTGTTTGTCATCGTAGTAGAAGTTAAGGTATTGCCCTTTATATCCTAATTGGGCTCCCAATGCATAGCTTCCGCTGAAGTTAAAGTTGGTGTCTGTAACGTTCATCAAAGCAAGCATCAAACTAAAGTCTTCAGAAAGCGAGAAGTCAGCCTTAAGACCTACATGCGAGAAAGGTCCGTTAGAGAATAGGTACGAAGTACTGTAGTTGAAGTTTCCTGTTGGCGAGATCACCTCATAACCTAGATACGTGTTAAAACGACCAAAGGTGAGCGTGGTATTTTCGGAAACATTCCAGTAAGCATACAATTGGTTGACAAACTCAACGTCACTGCCAACCGCATCTACGCCTCTAGGACCAAATGCCAAGTCTGCAACGGCACCAACGTTTCCGTGCTCGTATGATGCAATCATGTTGGCCATGCCTAGCGCGAAACCTGTTTCATCAGCAAATGATGTTGCGGGTGCTTGACCCCCTTGGTCTGAAGAAGTTAGGTTGGTTCTAAAATAAGCGTCAACGCTACCTCCGAAAGAAAATTTCTTTTCTTCTTCCTCTTCTTGCGCAAAACCTGCAAATGAAGCAGTTGCAACTATTGATAGCACTAGTTTTTTTGCGATCTTTGTAATAGCATTAGTTTTCATAGTTTTTGGAATTGATCATTAGTTTGATCGTTGTCGATCAAGTTTTATGTTTCGTGTTTTAAAATTCGATTCCTGATGAAAGCCTTGCTGAACCCCGGAATGCGCTGCCACGCACTCCGGGTCTTTGTTTTCAGCAGGAATAGTCTAACAATTATTCTAGTGTTGATTCATTCTAAAGTCTGGATAAGCGTTCATGCCGTGCTCGTGCAAGTCTAATCCTTCTATTTCTTCTTCCTTGGATACTCTGATGCCTACGGTCTTTTTCAATGTGAGGATGATCAAGAATGCGCAGGTCACACAAAAGATGCCTACGATCCCAGCACCAGCCAATTGGATCAAAAATTGATCGAAGCTAGCCATAGCCCCGAAGACACCTACGGCAATGGTTCCCCATACACCACAGATAAGGTGTACGGCGATGGCACCTACAGGGTCGTCTAGTTTAGACTTGTCAACCAAAGCCACGCCCAGTACGATGATAGCACCAGCAATGAGCCCGATCAGGATAGCATCGAACGGAGCCATTTGGTCAGCACCTGCAGTGATACCTACCAATCCGCCAAGGATGCCATTTAAGAACATGGTAAGGTCATAGTTCTTGTACAGGATAGCAGAAAGGATGAAAGCACCTACACCACCAGCTGCGGCAGCCAAACACGTTGTTACCAGTGTCAATGATGTTAGGGCAGGATCTGCAGATAGTACAGAACCACCATTAAATCCAAACCATCCTAACCAAAGGATGAGCACACCTGCCGTTGCCAATGGGATATTGTGACCAGGCAATGCCTTTGGTTTTCCGTCCGCGCCAAATTTCCCAATTCTGGCGCCTAGCAACCAAACAGCTACCAATGCAGCCCACCCACCAACAGAGTGTACCAGTGTAGAGCCCGCAAAATCATAGAACCCGAGGCCATCAAGGAATCCACCACCCCATTTCCAAGCACCAACAATAGGATAGACCAATCCTACATATATGATGGTGAAGATCATGAATGGGCCGATCTTGATACGCTCAGCCACTGCACCTGAAACGATGGTTGCAGCGGTAGCAGCAAACATCCCTTGGAAAAGGAAGTCTGTCCACCAAGTATAGCCGCCATCTGCGTAGTCGGGAGTCATACCGTTTTCGGGTGGCGCTATGCCAAATCCGGCAAACTTCAAAAGACCCATGTCGCCATCCTCAAAACCTGGGTACATGAGATTGAAACCACCGATGTAGTACATAAGGAGCCCTACGGTGATGATAAAAATATTCTTGAATAATATATTGATGGTGTTCTTTTCACGTGTTAGGCCTATCTCTAAGAAGGCAAAGCCCATATGCATGAAGAACACCAATGCCGTACAGACCATCATCCATACGTTGTTTGCTGTAAATAATCCTGTTTCCATAGAATGATCTTTTAGGGTTAGTTAGTTGATGGCAGCCTTGCCAGTTTCTTTAGTTCTGATACGATAGGTCTCTACCACTTCTGATACGAAGATCTTACCATCTCCAACATTGCCCGTATGGGCAGCGTCCAGAATGGCGTTTACGGTTCTTTCTAGAAATTCATCAGAAACTACGATAGACAGATACCTCCGTTGGATGTCTGTGGTGCTGTAGCTAATACCACGATACACATGGCCTTTCTTTTCATTGCCTACACCGGTAACATCCCAGTAGCTAAAGAAGTTTACATCAACATCGTGAAGTGCATCGCGCACATCATCGAATTTCGATTTTCTAATAATTGCTTCTACTTGTTTCATAGGTTTTCAGTTTTGTTGAGGTCAAAACTATATATTTTGAAATTGACCCCAAAAAAAATAGGGGTTACAAATTTATTTTTATGAAATATGAAAATATACCCCCTATTTAATAGGGTATGCATTATTTATAGAAATGTTTTTTTTGAATTTGAAACCTTAGAAAGTCAATGCTGCATCGGATACTTCGATAGATCACAGATTTCAATGAATAACGAAAACGATTTAGTTTGAAAAACTAGATCGTTAGGATCAAAAAATGCAAGGAAGAAGCTGTCGAGAAGACGATCGACTATAGAAGTTTGGCTAACCAAAGCCCAGCAATTACGGCAAGTATGCCAAGAACGATACTACCGGCGGTATATATGATGAAATTAAGGAAGTCGCCATTCTTTAAGAATACTTGATTCTCATATGCAAAGGCAGAAAATGTAGTGAACCCTCCGCAGAAGCCTGTGGCCAGTAGAAGTGTATGGTCTTGCGATAATGAGTTTCCTCTGGCTGCAATGCCTAGTATGATCCCGATCAAAAGGCTGCCAATGATATTTACAAAGAAAGTGCCCAATGGAACCATAGGTATGACCTCTTGAACCCTGTCGGAGTATTTCCCGACCAGGTAGCGTAGCATGCTACCCAGGCCGCCACCCACAAAAACAAGTATTGCCTGCTTCATTGATGACTATTATTGCGAGATATTCGTACTCACCTTATTCTCGATTGGGATATATACTTCGGTAAGCCAATCGGCAGGGTTTGGGCGATCACCAGGGTCAGTGGTGTAGATCTCAAAAGGATCTATGTCGCTTAGTTGCGTTAATTGATTTTCACTTAGATAGGTGTTGGCCTGTTGCCAGGCTTCACCCAAATGGGTATAATTTCCTTTTAGTGTTACTTTCACGGCTGCAGTAGCCGGCTGAAAGCCACACAAAACGTCTTGGTCGCCAGTGATGACAATTCGCTCTCGTACAGGAATGGCGTTAGACATGATCACATTGCCGTTGGGCTGCATGCTATGGTAGATAGTAAAGGGCATGCCCGTTTGTTTTATGCCGTGCTGTTGCATAAAGGCCATGATGCCTCCGTATTGTTGTGCCATTACTTGGCTGATGTTGCTTGCAGTTGCCGACGTGGATCTGTAGAGGTAATAGCCTCCCCCATATTCAGAGATGCCATTTACCTTCACCTCGTAGGCCTCCATGGAATTCATGACTACGCTGTCTAACATTTCAAGGCCGCGTTCATAAGAAGGTCCGATATTATCTTCCATAGAACCCATGACCAATGAAAAGGCCTTCAGCATAAAATTCTGTTCACCTTTGATGCTCCAGGTTACATTTGTGCCTTTGTCAGTAGGTTCAAAACTCCACGATACTTTTGAGGGAGAAAGATCTTCGAACTGCATTTCTTGCTCAATGCTTTCTGGGGATGTGGCGGCTATCGTTGTCATCTTGCCATTGCCCTGGTCGCTTGTCCAGGTATAATGACCACCTGCACCTATCGTACTTTCTCCATGGGTTATCAAGATACTAGGGTCTTCTTCCTTCCATGCATTCCAAGCTTCCCAATTCTTTAGGTCGTTCACCTCATCAAAGATCACTTCTGCTGGCGCATTGATAGTTCTAGAGCGTGTTACATCGAAATCGCTAGGAAGTGTTGAAATATATATGGCACCACCAATAATGGCGACGAGCAGCAAGAGAAAGAGATATTTAAGGGTCTTCATTGTTCGTTTGTTGGGGGTTGAAGCGCTAAGGTACAATATTTTGAAAATTTTGTTTAACGTTTGGCATCCCCGTAACTTTGTATGAATCAAAACCTAAATTACCAATGAAGTACAAACACATATTGGGAATGCTCACGATAGCTATAGTAATGTTCTCGTGTGCAGAATCCCAAAAGCAGGCAACTCCCGAAGCTGCAGTTGAAGAGAAAAAGGAGTTTAACCATGTGGTAGACCAGTTTGCAGACCTTCGCATCTTGCGCTACCAGATCCCTGGCTGGGACGATCTGACCCTCAAAGAGCAAAAGCTGACATATTATTTGACGCAAGCAGGCCTTGCTGGGCGCGACATCATGTGGGATCAGAACTATCGCCACAATCTTACGATCCGCAAGGTTCTAGAGAACGTTTACACCACGTATCAAGGCGATAAGGAGTCTGATGATTGGAAAAGTTTTGAGACCTACCTGAAACGCGTATGGTTCTCTAATGGGATTCACCATCATTACTCTAACGACAAGATAAAGCCAGATTTTTCCAAGGAATATCTTCAATTCCTATTAAAAGAGACAGACACAACGCTAGAAGGGGAGGCCCTTGAGGTCATCTTCGATGACAAAGATGCTAAGAAGGTGAATCTTTCTAAGGATGTAGACAATGTGCTTGCCTCTGCAGTAAATTTCTACGGGCCTGATATTACGACCGACGAGGTGGCCACCTTTTATGCTGAAAAAGGCAAAGCGATCGACAAGCAGAAGCCCATCGAATTGGGGCTGAACTCCACATTGGTAAAGGAGAATGGCAAACTTGTAGAAAAGACTTGGAAAAGCGGTGGCCTTTATGGTGAAGCCATAGACAAGATCATCTACTGGCTCGAAAAAGCACAGACCGTAGCACATGATGAAACACAAGCAAAGCAATTGGGCCTGCTTATCGAGTACTACAAAACAGGTAGCCTGAAGACTTGGGACGACTATAACATTGTTTGGGCGACCAACACTGCTGGCAATATCGATTACATCAACGGTTTCATCGAGGTGTACAATGACCCTGTTGGCTATCGTGGTTCGTATGAGACCATTGTAGAGATCAAAGACTTTGACATGTCGAAAAAGATGGCAGTGCTTTCTGAAAATGCCCAGTGGTTTGAAGACAATGCACCATTAATGGAGAACCATAAGAAGAAGAATGTAGTTGGCGTGTCATACAAGACAGTCAATGTAGCTGGCGAAGCAGGTGATGCATCGCCCAGCACACCTATCGGCGTGAATTTGCCTAACAATAATTGGATCCGTCAGCAGCATGGGTCCAAATCAGTTTCATTAGGCAATATCATCAACGCATATAACAATGCAGGAGGCAGTGGCCGCCTAAAGGAGTTTGCCCACGATGATGAAGAGATCGAACGCGAAGAAAAGTATGGTAAATTGGCCGACAAGCTACATACGGCCTTGCACGAAGTGATCGGCCATGCTTCTGGGCAGTTGAATCCTGGGGTCGGCACACCAAAAGAAACCTTGAAAAGTTATGCTTCCACATTGGAAGAAGGTCGCGCAGACCTTGTTGGCCTTTACTACTTGATGGACCCAAAGTTGCAAGAATTGGGTTTGGTAGATGATTGGGAAGCTGTGGGCAAGGCAGCATATGATGGTTATATCCGCAACGGACTTATGACGCAACTCATCCGTTTGAACTTGGGCGACGAGGTCGAAGAGGCGCACATGCGCAACCGTCAATGGGTGAGCGCTTGGACCTTTGAAAAGGGCAAAGCCGATAAGGTGATCGAAAAAGTGACACGCGACGGAAAGACCTATTACAACATTAATGACTACCCTAAGCTTCGTGAGTTGTTTGGTCAGCTGCTTGGCGAGACACAGCGTATAAAATCGGAGGGCGATCACGAAGCTGCAAAAGCTTTGGTAGAAGGTCATGGTGTAAAGGTAGACCAGGCCATTCACGCAGAAGTGCTAGAAAGAAACAAGCAGTTCAAAAGCGCAGCATACAGCGGCTTTGTGAATCCAATACTGGTCCCCGAGACTGATGACAATGGCGAGATCATTTCCATCAAGGTAACACAGCCTGAAAGTTTTGAAGCGCAGATGTTGGCCTATGCCAAAGAGTATGGCATTTTGTAGAAACATGCGCATAGCTTATATGATGAAAAAAGCTGCTCATTTCGGGCGGCTTTTTCTTGTCTAAACTAAGAATGGTCTAAAAGTCATATTTTCTTTCGATGGCATACCGCATCAACTCACCACTGCCGCTAAGATCTAACTTTCTGATCATGTTCTTGCGGTGTGTGTCTACAGTGCTCTTGCCGATAAAGAGCTTGGCAGCGATCTCATGCGAGGTCATGCCTTGTCCGACAAGCTTTAGGATCTGCAGCTCGCGCGACGAGAGCAACGTCTTGGACTTGTTCTTTTCTGTTGAAGGCAAGTTTATCTTCTTGTCGAAATAGGTTCTTCCATCGGCTAAGGTTCTTATGGCCTCTAAAACGGTTTCAAGCGAAGAGTTTTTTAGTATATACCCAACGGCGCCAGCCATCAGCATCTGCCGTACGGCCTCTTCTTGATCAAACATGCTGAATGCCAACACCTTTGTCTCAGGATACTCAGCAGTTATGCGTTTTGTGGCTTCGATTCCATCTAGCTTTGGCATGCGGATGTCGCAGATAACCACCTGTGGGCGTTTCTTGGCCATTATCTCCATTAACCGAAGCCCGTCGTTGGCATGTCCGACAATTTTGACGTCGTCCTCGAATTCAACAAATGAAACGATACCGTCTATGAGTGATTGATGGTCTTCTGCAATGGCTACGGTGATCATGTTATTGGAATATCTATGATTATGGAAGTGCCTTTCTTTGGAATACTATCTACGGTGAAGGAACCTTCTAGATGCTCTATTCGTTTTTCGATGGACGAGAGTCCCATGCCATTCTTTCCAGGTTTCATAGCTTGGATGTCAAACCCTCTCCCGTTGTCCTCCACCATGATGTTCAGTGTGTTCTCATGCTGTGTGAATTGGATCATCACTTCGGTAGCCTCTGCATGTCTTATGATATTGGTCATAAGTTCTTGGATAATTCTAAAGATAGTGAGTTCGATAGAATTCTCTAACCTGTCGACCATCCCGTATTCATTCACCTGAATGTCTAGATCCCCTGTCTTACTGAGGTTGTCTGCCAATTTCTCAACGGCTGGCAACAACCCCTGACTGGCCATCACACCTGAGTTCTTCGCATGTGCCATGGTACGGATCTTTTGATAAGCTTCATCGAGTAGGTCATTGGTCTTGATCAAAATGGCTTCACTCTTTTCTTTTTTAAGATTTTCAAAATACAGCTTTATGGTGGCCATAAGGCTGCCCAGGTCATCATGCAGTTCGTTGGCCACGCGCTGCCGTTCTTTCTCTTGTCCTTCGATCATGGCATCGATGCTTGCCAATTCCTGTTCTTTTAAAAGTGTCTCTACCTTTTGCCTTTGGATCTCTCGTTGCTGTTCGGCCAAAACACGCTTCTTGGAGGTATTCTTTTGCAATAGGATGGCAATGGTGGCGCCAAGCAGCAGTAGGGCCAATGAGCCAATGAGCAGGTTTCGGCTTTGTTTGGCCTTTTGTTGCTCTTCGAGGAGCTGTTTTTCTTTCTCGGCTACATTGAGCTCTTCAAAAAGCTCAGTGATCCTTCTGCTGTTTTCTGCGTATCCGTGTTTTCTTTTCAACAAGAAGGCCTTTTCAGTGAATAAGTAGGCACTATCATAAATTTCTAAGGGTTCATAGAAATAATTAGATTTGAAGCGATAGTAGTCGATGATTTTTTTGACACTATCATTTTGAGAAAGATAGGTGAGTGAACTATCAAAATATTTTGATGCAGAGAAAATGTTCTTTTTTAGAACTTCTATCGCTCCTATATCTAAACAGCTAATGAATTTATACTCTGCAAAGAATGGTCTCTCGGGATACTTTAGAATCTTCTTATAGTAATAGAGGGCACTATCTAGTTGCTCATTCACCCTGTAATGGGAGGCAATGTTCATCTCTAATTGAACCTTCATGCCATTAGAAAGTTGTTGGCTGTGGCTTTCATAGAAAGTAATATTATTCAATCCTGTTTGGTAGAATAAGGCGGGGTCCCATTCAGCACTTCTTCCTTCTCGAAGATTCTCCAATATGGTCAGATGGGCTTGATCATGTATGGAATTGGAGATGCTTTTTAGTTGATCAAAATATTTATTGAAATGTTTGCTATTCAGTGAATAATTCTTTGAGTAATACTCCAATATAGGGATCAAGCAAAGTTTTTGAAGATTGACATCATTCTTTTCTCTTGCTGTGTACAAGGCGTTGTTAAGTAATTGCAATAGTTTGGGATTGTCATTTTTATAATAGTAATGGTATAGAGCATCAGTAATTTGCCAAAGGTCTTGGTGCAGTTCCAAGCTCTTTTGCTTGGCTGCTTTTTGGTAGAGTACACTGTCCTGCTTACGTGCATTGCCACGATTGGCAGTCAAACTTAAGAGGGCTTTCCAATAGATATGGGAAGTCTTGTGCTTTATATTTTCGAGTTTGGACCCCGCCTTCCAAAAATCTAATGAGACAAGCTCATCGGTGATCTCTTGGCTAAAGACCTTGTCACTCGATGAGCCTGCTAGAAGAACTATTATAAGTAAAAAATATCGAATCAAAGAAGATGTTATGACTTTATACTAATTGATACACTCTGATGACAGGTGCCACTATCAAACAGTACCTCTCTTTTTAATGCATGATCGCCAATAATTCGTAACAAGACATTGTCTGGCCCATTTCTATAAAAGAATTCTTCATCGTGGACACCATTTTTGCTGCTCATCGGAATCAAATCCGCAGGGTTGTTGTCGATCCGCTTTTTAAGATTCTCCCATGGATAGCCATAGAAACTGATGAGGTGACGGTTCACGATAAGGTGTTCGATCTTCGAAAGGTCTATCTTTTTAATGGCTGAAAGGTCAATCTCAGAAGTAGTCAGCTTGAGTTTTTTTTGAGTACCATCAGGGATGTACGCACCAACATTGATGTTGAGGATCAGCGTTGATTCGATGAGATTTCCATCCTCATCTTTTGGGATGTCGAAGGAAGCGTAGTTCTTTGTGAAGATATTTTTCTTGAACTGCACATCAAGAATTCCTTTGTAATTGATCAGTTTCAATTCAATATCTAAAAAGTGGTCTTTCCCCCCTTTTTTGATCATCTCTAATTTTCCAAAAATACCGAAAAATGTGTTGTAAGCCATAGAGGCGTACAGGCTCTGATGGTGGTTAGACTTATTGACCCTCAGGTCTACGTTTCTTAATAACTGGTCTTTCATGATATTTAGTCTTAGTCTGGTTTATATTCTGGATAGTGTTTGTTGCATATTTATCATTCCTGTGCCATAGTTGTTTTTGGGTTGAGGAATGAAACGTGTTGCGTTTGATTTCAAGACCTCTTTGATCTCGCACGGGGTTAGGTCGGGATTTAAGGTCAGGATCAATCCGACACACCCACTAACAATTGCTGCTGCTGCTGATGTCTTCCCAAATTTTTTTGATTCGTATTCTATGTTAGAGCTACTGCGGGCATATCTCACAGCTGTAGTCCTAAGGATGTTGACAGGAGCGCCGATATCTACTTGATTGCCGTAATTAGATCCCCATGCGTTATCAGTAGACCTGACAATAGGTTTGCCGTCAGTGTTGGTTGCGCTCACAGTAATGCAATATCTTGAATTCGCAGGAAAGTCGACCTTGGCCCCATTGTTCCCGGCTGCAAAGATGACCGCGACGCCTTTTCCGTTATTTCCTGATTTCCAGACAGCTTTCAATAACATCTCTATGCATTTGTATACATTGCTACCATAGCCCCAAGAACAGTTGATGACATCAAAGGTGTCTTCGAACCCTGCTTTTATAAAGGCTTCAATAATTGTAAAAACGTCGATGACCTTATTTGTAGATTGACCATCTTTGACTGCATAGAACATACGGTAAGATACAATATCGCAATAAACGCCCGCCCCTAATACAGAATCCTTATAATTTCCTGCGATGAGACCTGCACATTTTGTGCCATGGCCATCAACAAAAAAAGGCCCAGGGTCAGGATAGGTGTCTCCATCTACTAAGTCTACCCCCTTTGCCAAAACATTATTGCATAGATATGGATGCCCATTATCTGTGCCTGTGTCAAACAGTGCAATTCTTATTTTTTTTCTTCCATTGAGGTCTACAGTTGGCAACTTCAATTTAATGGCATCGAACATGGCTTGGTTAGACAATTCAGGTATTGTTGATGAACTATTAGGGATCTCTGCATTTACGGTGGTGGTTATGATTTTGGAAAAGGAGTATTCAACGATCCATCCTGGATTATCTTTACAAATCTTATGGCCCATAGCTTCGGCCTCAGGATAGTCTGGGTATTCGATCCGATAGAAAAACAACCCTCCTCCGCTTGCTACCTTTATGTCCTCTTCTTTGCACTTGCAATGTGCCATTAACGCTGCTATATTCTGTTCTTCCTCGAAGGTAAGGACAATGAAGTTCTCAAAAATATTATCAGAGCCATCTAGGTCATTGGTAAAGACCAGTTTATACTCAAGGGGGCTATATGCTTTTGGGTCGTGCATAAATCTCCCGACAATATCAATATGAGTGATCAAGTGTTGCGCACCAATCGATCTTATTTCATCAATCTCTGATATTTCGTTTTTTGACAGTATGCTTATGACACTCTCTTGGTTATAAACAGGCTTGCTTATCAAGATCTTGTCCTTGTTAAGGGTATATGAGTATTCAATACCATTGACAACATTAATGAGTTTTTCTGGAAGTTCGACTTCAGGCATTGTAATTTGAGTTATTAGGATTATCAGTGTGGCAATTCAAAACAAATTGAAGAATTTATAACAATGTAGACCATCCCCATTCCTAGGGATTTTAACGCAAAAGAAGTTACGTAAAATTCTTGTTAAAGGAGGAAGAAAAAATACTGTTGAGACAAAAAAGCCGCTTAGAGATACTTTTTTATCAGAACAAGAAGGGTCATAAAAGCGATAAAGCCTAATAAGACCCATACAGTGCCCTTATAGTGCTTGCGATGCACTTTAAGGTCTCGACGGTAGGCAAGTAGCATGGTGATGACAAATGCGACAACAAAGAAGATCACAAAAACCCATTGACCACTGCTAAACATAATTTCGATACTTTAGTACAAAGATAATGGCTAACAAATTTTAAATGAAACAAAAACTAGCATACGTTAGAGAATTCCACGAAGCCTTTGGTCTTGGTATCAAAGAAGCGCCGACAGCACAATTGGGCGAGGCAAAGAACCTGCTGCGTTACAAGTTGATGCGTGAAGAGAATGAAGAATATCTCGAAGCAGCCAACGAAGGAGACCTTGAGGAAGTAGCCGATGCATTGGGCGATATGCTCTACATACTCTGCGGTACTATTCTAGAGCATGGCATGCAATACAAGATCGAAGAGGTGTTCGCGGAGATTCAGCGTAGCAACATGAGCAAACTGGGAGAAGATGGCAAACCTATCTATCGTGAAGATGGAAAGGTATTGAAAGGTCCTAATTACTTCAAGCCAGATATTGCTGGCATCCTAAAAAGATAATTCTGCTAACTGCCAACCGGATATCGCCACCCATAGGGGTCATCAGCAAGATTGTACTGAATGTTTACGATCTTCTCTTTGAACATCGTAGCATAAGAATCAGCCAGTTTCGGAAGCTCAAACTGTTCGCCTTTATAACCGAAACCAACGATCGGATTGATCACGGCGGCGGTTCCGGAACCAAAGATCTCCAGTAACGAACCTTCTCTGGCTGCTTCAACAATTTCAGATACGGTTACAGGACGTACTTCTACAGAAATCCCCATATCCTCGGCAACTGTAATGACACTCTTTCGCGTTACGCCATCTAAAATTCGATCGCTGGTAGGAGCCGTTATGAGGGTATCACCAATTCTGAAGAATACATTCATGGTCCCTGCCTCCTCAATGTATTCATGTTCTTTGGCATCTGTCCATATCACTTGGTTGAAGCCTTCCTGTTTCGCCAGTTCGGTAGGATAGAACTGGCCCGCATAATTCCCTGCAGCCTTGGCATAGCCAAAACCACCACTTGCAGAACGACTGTAATGTTCGGCGATCTTCACACGAACCTCACCGCCATAATATGCTTGCGCAGGCGAACAGATGATCATAAAACGATATGTATTGGCTGGTGAAGCCAAAACACTCGCTTGGGTGGCAAATACCACAGGACGAATGTACAATGTGTTACCGACCCCTTTTTTGATCCAATCATTGTCAAGCTTCAACAAGGTCTTCATTCCCTCAAAGAAAAATTCTTCGGGAAACTCAGGGATTGCCATGCGTACCGATGACCTATTGATGCGCTTGAAGTTCTCATCGGGTCTAAATAACCATACGCTCCCTTCATCATCTTTGTAAGCCTTCATACCTTCAAACACAGCCTGCCCATAGTGAAACACGCGCGCCGAGGGCGAAATGCTCATATCACCATAAGGAACGATCTTTGGCGATTGCCATTGACCATCTTTATGGTCACACACAAACATGTGGTCGGTAAACTCGCTACCGAATGTTAGGTTGTTAAAATCAACCTGATCAATTCTAGAATTGGCAACTTTTTTAACTGGGATTAGGGTCGAAACACGGTTCTTCATCTCATCATTTTTAAGTTTGTCAGGCAAATGCCAAACTAATTACAAAATTAGGAAAATCGCCATGCCTCAAAACCATATATACCGTAAAAATCATTTAATTTTGTTCTTGAGCTATAAAAATGACCAGATCACAAAGAAAATGAAGCATATAATTCTCTTCGCAGCCCTTATGTTCGCCACTTTAGTAAGTTGCAAGAAGCAAGAGCAAACTGCCAAGCAAGAAGAAAAGACAACCACAGAAGAAATTGCTTATTTTGGAGGTAGTCTGGAAAGCAGAGAAGCGCAGGCCACTGAAGCATTTATCAGCAAAATGCAAAAGATGAATGCTGGCGATTCCATAAAGGTAAAACTACGAGGAGGCATTAACAAGGTATGCCAAGCAAAAGGTTGCTGGATGCGAGTTGCTGCAGGTGAGGAAGAACTAATGGTGCGCTTCAAGGACTATGGATTTTTTGTACCTAAGGATGCAGCAGGTAAGGAAACAGTGATACAAGGATATGCTTTTGTCGAGGAGATGTCAGTCGAAGAGCAACAACATTACGCCGAAGACGCTGGCAAGTCAGCAGAAGAGATAGCAACGATCACTTCGCCAAAGAAGACATTTTCATTTACCGCAGATGCGGTAGCGATTCACGACTAAGTGAAGCGTAAGATCATTAAAACAGGTGATGGGTCTACTACCATTCATTTAGAAGAGTGGGACGAGCAATATCATTCAAAGCACGGAGCAATACAAGAAGCGTATCACGTATTTGCCCATAGTGGTCTAGACCATTTTATCAGCCTAAAAGAACCATCCTCGCTCTCGATCCTAGAAATGGGTTTCGGTACGGGGCTCAATGCCTTCATCACCTTACTTGAAGCAGAAGAAAGACACTTGCGCATAGACTATACAGGTGTAGAGGCATATCCGATCACTATAGAAGAGCTTCCATCTCTAAATTATGTCCAACAGCTTGACGCAGGTTCGTTTTCTGATGAATTTCAACAAATGCACCAAGTTTCATGGGAAAAAGGTCATACCATAACAAGCCAATTCAATTTGACCAAGCGGAAGCAGTTTTTCCATGAGGTCGATGATGAAGATCGTTTCGACCTAATATATTTCGATGCCTTTGGTGCCCGCGTGCAACCTGAACTGTGGACGGAAGCCATCTTCTCAAAAATGTACAGTGCTATGAAAAGAGACGGAGTTTTAGTGACCTATGCTGCCAAAGGCAGTGTGCGTCGTGCCATGCAAGCAGTAGGCTTTGAAGTGGAAAGGCTTCCTGGGCCACCAGGAAAGCGAGAGATGCTACGGGCAACAAAAATCTAAGTTGTTAAAGATGAATTAAATACACGAAGTAAGCTTTGCCTTAGCCGTACCTTTGCGCAAAATTAAAATTTGTCAGGCAGATGAAGGTATTGATAACAGGGGCCACCGGGCTTGTTGGTAGTGAGATCGTACGCTTGTGCAAACAACGTGGCATACCTGTTCATTACTTGACCACGCGAAAAGGTAAACTCGAACATTCTGAAGAAGAAAAAGGATTTCTTTGGAATCCGAGTGATGGTCGTATAGATGATAAGTGCCTAGAAGGTGTAACTCGTATCATTCATTTAGCCGGTGCTAGCATAGCCCAACGATGGACGCCAAAAGCAAAAGAAGAGATATTGCGTAGCAGAGTCAACGCTACAAAGCTCCTTGTTGAATTGCTAAAGCAAAATCCCGGCCATCAGGTAAAACAAATAGTGTCTGCATCGGCCATCGGGGTATATCCAAGCTCGTTGACCGCCCTTTACGAGGAAACCGAGCAAGGTGTCGATGATGCTTTTCCGGCAAAGGTTGTAGCACAATGGGAGCGTACCGTTGATGAGTTCAAGACAGCAGGGATCATGGTAACAAAAGTTCGTACTGGTTTGGTGCTCTCGAGTAATGGCGGTGCATTGACAGAGATCGCCAAGCCCATAAAGCGAGGCGTTGGTGCTGTGCTCGGTAGTGGCGATCAATGGCAATCATGGATCCATATCACAGACTTGGCAAGTATTTTTCTCTTATTGATACAAGAACAATTTGAAGGAATCTTCAATGCAGTTGCGCCCAATCCTGTGACACATAAGAAAATGACCAAAACGATCGCAGAAATACTTGAGAGACCGCTTTGGCTTCCCAATGTGCCGTCGTTCATGTTGAAACTCATGTTTGGTGAAATGAGCCATATGCTGCTTTCCAGCCAACGCGTTTCATCCAAAAAACTTCAAGAGCATGGATTCGACTTTCAATTTGTGAACCTCACTGCTGCGCTTCAAGACCTCCTTCCACAGAAATAGTATTTGTTTTACGATGACATTTTGACATTTTCCGCGAAATGGCAGTACTTTTGCATGCTTAAACTGAACAAATTTTGTTGAATTACAGAACAATGACCAAGAAGAAGAAAGCACAGCAAGAAGAAATAGAAGCACAGCAAAATGCCTCAACAGAAACAGCAACTGCAGAAAAAGAAGTGACCGAAGAGATTTCTGTCGAAGAGAAGCTTCAACAAGAGCTCACTTTAGAAAAAGATAAGTTCCTAAGGCTTTTTGCAGAGTTTGAGAACTATAAGAAGAGAACCACAAAAGAGCGCATAGACCTCTTCAAGACAGCAGGTCAGGATGTGTTGCGATCGATGCTTCCCGTGTTAGACGATTTTGACCGAGCGATGCTAGAAATCGCAAAGACCGAGGAAAAAGAACTGCTAAAAGGTGTTCAACTGATCCACACAAAGCTAAAAGAGACCTTGAAAGGCAAAGGCCTTTCAATGGTCGAGGTTGCAAATGGCGACGCTTTCGATGCAGAGGTGCACGAGGCGATCACACAGATCCCAGCGCCTTCCGAAGATATGAAAGGTAAGATCATCGATGTGATAGAGAAGGGATATAAATTGGGAGGCAAAGTGATTCGCTTTCCAAAGGTGGTCGTAGGCCAATAAAAGAATAAGATGAAGCAAGACTATTACGAAATACTGGGCGTCAGCAAAAATGCCACGGCGGCTGAGATCAAGAAGGCGTATCGCAAGATGGCCTTGAAGTACCATCCAGACAAGAATCCGGATGATAAGAAAGCAGAAGAGATGTTCAAGAAAGCTGCCGAGGCCTACGAAGTATTGAGCGACCCAGATAAGAAGGCACGTTACGACCAGTTTGGTCATGCAGCTTTTGAAGGTGCAGGTGGTTTTGGTGGCGGTGGCATGAACATGGAAGACATCTTCAGTCAATTTGGTGATATCTTCGGAAGTGCCTTCGGAAGTGGGTTTGGCGGAGGTTTCGGTGGCTTTAGTGGTGGGCAACGCCGTGTGAAAGGAAGTAACCTTCGCATTAGAGTATCGCTGACACTCGAAGAAATTGCCAAAGGAGTTGAAAAGAAGATCAAAGTAAAGCGTAAAGTGCAAACTCCAGGGGTTTCTTACAAGACGTGCCCAACGTGTAATGGTGCGGGGCAGGTAATGCGTGTTACCAACACGATCTTAGGAAGAATGCAGACCGCTACTACTTGTACTACATGCGGAGGAGCAGGACAGATCATCGATAAGCGACCCGACGGTACAGATCCACAAGGATTAAAGGCAAACGAAGAAACAGTTTCTATAAAGATACCCGCTGGTGTAGAAGAGGGCATGCAGTTAAAGGTTGGCGGTAAAGGCAACGAAGCTCCAGGGAATGGTGTGCCGGGCGATCTGTTGGTCGTTATTGAAGAAAAAGAGCACGCCACACTGAAACGTGAAGGCAACAATCTGCATTATGACCTGTACGTGAGTATTTCTGATGCGGTTTTAGGAACCTCTAAAGAGATAGACACGGTATCGGGCAAAGTACGCATCAAGCTAGAGTCTGGCATTCAATCCGGAAAGATCCTTCGATTGAGGAACAAAGGTATTCCAAGCCTTAACAGTTATGGGACTGGCGACTTGTTGGTTCATGTAAATGTTTGGACACCAAAAAACCTGACCAAAGAGCAAAAAGAGTTCTTTGAGCGGATGCAAGAAGACGAGAATTTCACACCCAATCCAGAGAAAGGTGATAAATCTTTCTTTGAGAAGGTGAAGGACATGTTTTCATAAAAAGATGCCTTGTTGCATAAAAAATCTTTATATTTGAACAATGCTAGTATTACTAGTGTTAATTTTTTCTTTTTCATAGCAATTTTTTCCCATCCTTGAAATCATTTTGAGGATGGGTTTTTTTTACCATGACAAGACCCGAAGCGTACGCTATGGTTTGATTATCTTTACAAAAATTGAATTATGAGGGACCTCCTGGTGGCTGAGAATGTCACCAAAAGATTTGGCGATTTTACAGTGTTGAACAATGTTTCGATACATATTCCTGAGGGTAGTATCTATGGCCTTCTTGGGCCTAACGGAGCAGGAAAGACCACGTTTATCCGTATCATAAATCAGATCACCTATCCAGACTCAGGAAGCGTATTGTTGGATGGTGAGACCCTAAAGCCAGAGCATGTCAGAAACATAGGATATCTGCCCGAAGAGCGAGGTTTGTACAAGAGCATGAAAGTAGGCGAGCAAGCACTTTATCTGGCCCAGCTAAAAGGACTCAGCAAGTCTGAGGCAAGGAAACAACTCCGGTACTGGTTTGAAAGGCTAGAGATCGGTGATTGGTGGAACAAGAAGATCCAAGAACTCTCTAAAGGAATGGCACAGAAGATACAATTTGTCGTCACGGTCTTGCATAGGCCCAAGCTGTTGATCTTCGACGAACCTTTTAGTGGTTTCGACCCCATCAATGCCAACCGCATCAAAGACGAGATCCTGCACCTCAGGGACCAAGGCGCTACCGTGATCTTCTCTACGCATCGCATGGAGTCTGTTGAAGAGCTTTGTGACCATATCGCGTTGATCAACAAATCCGACAAACTGTTAGAAGGAAAACTTTCAGAAGTTAAGAGGCAATATCGTACCAACACCTATGAAGTTGGCATCGAGAGTGAGGACAACAAGCGGCTTGAAAAAGAGTTGAAGGAAAAATTTCAACTCTCCAAGGCCAATTTCAAAACGCTGGGCAACGAGCTGAAGACCAACATACATTTACAAAATGGGCATGGTCCTAATGACTTACTTTCATTTTTGACCAATAGGGGGCAAGTGTCGCATTTTGTAGAATTGATCCCTAGTGTGAATGACATTTTTATAAGAACTGTTGAAAACAATCGCTCATGAATCACTTGCCCATCATCATAAGGCGAGAATACCTCAATAGGGTGCGCAACAGGTCGTTTATCATCATGACCTTTCTAAGTCCGCTGATCATGATCGCTCTGATTGCCGTGGTTTCCTATCTGTCGCAGCTAAACAACGATAAGGTTCGCGAGATCGCAGTGCTTGACGAATCGGGAATCTTTGAGGAGGTTTTGAAAAGTGACGAAAAGAACAAGTTTACGTTCGTAGGTGAGACTTCGGTAGATTCGCTCAAAGAGGAAGTCAAGACCAACGAACTATATGGATTGTTGCATATCCCTGCGGCCGATGACTTGGACCAGTACAAGAAGAACATCACTTTTTATTCGGAAGAGTCCCCCAGCATCGTGGTGATAGACAATTTAAACGATGTGATCAGTCAAGAACTCACCGACCTTAAGATGGTGCAGAATAATGTAGACCTTCAACATATCAACAACTTGAAGACACGTGTCAATGTACGCATAGAAAACTTCACAGGCGAAGAAACCTCAGAGTTTGGTAGCATCTTGAAACTGATCTTTGGCGGTTTTGCAGGCTATTTGCTGTTCATGTTCATCATCATCTATGGAAATATGATCATGCGCAGCGTGATCGAGGAGAAGACCAATCGTATCATCGAAGTGATCATTTCTTCCGTGAAGCCGATACAACTCATGCTGGGCAAGATCATCGGAACTTCGTTGGCAGGAATCACTCAGTTTGCTATTTGGGTCGTGTTGGGTACGGTACTACTGTTTGTGGTCTCGGCCATACTAGGCACTAGTTTAAGTGAGCTGCAGTCGCCACAACAGCAGATGCTCATGGAGCAAGCAAGTGACCCAGCCATGCAGAACAAGATCGAAGTGGCCATGCGCGAAGTGCTAAACCTTCCGTTGACCAATCTTGTCATTGCCTTTTTGTTCTTCTTCGTCGGGGGCTACCTTTTGTACAGTTCGATCTATGCGGCCATTGGCGCAGCAGTAGATAACGAGACAGACACACAACAATTTATGATGCCTATATTGATGCCGCTCATTCTCGCAGTGTATGTAGGTGTGTTCACGGTAATAGAGAACCCACACGGAACGGTAGCTACGGTATTCTCCATGGTCCCACTGACATCACCTGTGGTGATGCTCATGCGCATTCCATTTGGTGTGCCGTTGTGGCAACAGATCGTCTCGGTCTTATTGTTGCTTGGGACGTTCTTGCTAACCGCATGGTTGGCAGCCAAGATCTACCGTGTAGGTATTTTGATGTACGGTAAAAAAGCTTCGTACAAAGAGTTATATAAATGGATCAAATACTAATATGCTTCTATTCTTAGCTACTATAAGAGAGTTTTTGAATCATCGACTGTATGTCAATCATAAGGAAACAATAGTGATCACGGTTGGTATCGTGCTGGCTGTGATCCTATCTTTCATCATCACATGGATAGTGCTACGCTTTTTGAAGCGTATCATCACACGAAAACTTCCAAAGCCAGATAAGGAGAAGTTCACTTCAGTGTTTTCATTCACTAAATGGATCATATACACAATTGTATTATTGATCACCTTAGACAATGTAGGTGTGAATGTCACGGCCATCTTTGCAGCTTCGGCAGCATTGTTGGTAGGTGTTGGCCTCGCGTTACAGACCTTCTTTCAAGATATCATTTCAGGGACATTCATTCTTCTGGATCGTACCGTTGGCGTGAACGATATCATAGAGGTCGAAGGCAAAGTAGGTCGTGTAGAATCGATCAACCTTCGCACTACCAAAGCGGTAACCATCGACAATAAAGTACTGATCATTCCCAACCACAAGTTTCTGGCGTCAGTGGTCTTCAATTGGACCCAGAACGGAAGCATAACCCGAGAGTCGGTCACTGTTGGTGTTGCTTACGGAAGCGACGTCGAACTGGTAAAGCAACTACTGATCGAAGCGGCAAGTACGACGCCTAATGTATTGAAACAACCAGAACCTTTGGTGCTCTTCACTGATTTTGCCGACAGCGCACTCAACTTCAAACTGATCTTTACCGTGAATGACAGTTTCCAAGGTGCTGTGCCTCAGAGTGATGTGCGCTTTAAGATCAACCAGCTTTTTAAAGAGAATAACATCATAATACCTTTCCCACAACGAGATGTCAATCTTTACACTCAAAATACGTAATTTCACCAGCAAACGAACTCAACATGTCCAAAATACTTGTCATAGAAGATGAGGCGGCCATCCGCCGAGTGTTAGTAAAGATACTTTCTGAAGAAAGTGACACCTACAATGTAGAGGAGGCAGAAGATGGGCTTGCGGGTATCGAAAAGATCAAAGGCTCGGACTATGACCTGGTGCTTTGTGATATCAAAATGCCAAAGATGGATGGTGTCGAAGTGTTAGAAAAGGCATTGAAGATCAAGCCAGAGATTCCTTTTATCATGATCTCTGGACATGGCGATATCGACACGGCAGTGAATACGATGCGTTTAGGAGCATTCGACTACATATCGAAGCCACCAGACCTGAATCGCCTGTTGAATACCGTTAGAAACGCTCTTGATAGAAAAGAATTGGTGGTAGAGAACAAATTGTTGAAAAAGAAGGTCAGCAAGAAGTACGAGATGATCGGCGAGTCTGATGCCATTGCAGATATCAAAGAGATGATCGAGAAGGTGGCTCCGACCGATGCTCGTGTGCTGATCACAGGGCCAAACGGTACGGGCAAAGAATTGGTGGCGCATTGGTTGCACCAGAAGAGCGAGCGTAGCAAAGGACCTATGATCGAGGTGAATTGTGCTGCAATTCCTTCAGAATTGATAGAGAGCGAATTGTTTGGTCATGTAAAAGGCGCCTTTACTTCGGCCAATAAGGATCGTGCTGGTAAGTTTGAAGCCGCCAATGGCGGTACGATCTTCTTGGACGAGATCGGCGATATGAGCCTTTCCGCACAAGCGAAAGTGCTACGTGCACTACAGGAGAACAAGATCCAGCGCGTGGGTAGTGACAAAGATATCAAAGTAGACGTGCGCGTTGTTGCTGCAACCAACAAGGATCTAAAAAAAGAGATCGAAGACAATCAGTTTCGCGAAGACTTATACCACAGGCTGGCTGTGATCCTCATCAAAGTGCCAGCATTGAATGATAGAAGGGATGATATCCCATTACTTGTAGCACACTTCTCGAAGCACATAGCCAATGAGCAAGGCACTGTGGCAAAGGCGTTTGCACCCGATGCCATAAAGCAACTTCAAGAATATGACTGGACGGGGAACATCCGCGAGCTACGAAATGTCATAGAACGATTGATCATTCTTGGAGGCGACGAAGTCACCAAGAAAGACGTTCAGCTCTTTGCAAGCAAATAGTAATGTTTGTGTGGCCTACTTCTCGCCTTCAGCAGTTGACTCACCTTTGCAACGCTCTAATTGGGCCACTAGTTTTCTCAATAACTCGGTAGACTCTAATACGTAGTGCTGCTCTGTAGCGTTTAGGCTTTCTTTCTCAAGCTCTTGCAACTCACGCTTGTACCCTTGTAGGTATTCATAACCTTCTTCACAACCAAGCGCGCTCACCAGGTTGCTATATGCATTTTCTAAGGCCAGCATGGCAGGCTCGATACGATCTTTCACCGCCAATTGCTGTGTGAGCTCTTGCTGTTTTTGACGCTTAAGCTCTTCATGAAGGCGTTTCTTCTCTGCCAGTTTGGCCTCGAGCTTACGTTGCTCTTCAATAAGTCGTTGCTGCTTTATGCGTAGCATTTCCTCTTCTTCTTCCAAGGTCTCCGATCCTGTTACCAATTCACTATACGAAGATGCCTCGCTACTCATGCACACATCCAATGCATCAATGGTGTGTTGTGATAAAGGTTTTGCTTTTTTTACAAAGTAACGACTTGGCTCAAACCCTTCAGTCTCCAACGTCTTTTTAAGGTACTCAATGGCATCAAAACTAGCTTGTTCGGCTTCTTTACAACCACAGTTGAGCGCATTGGTGTTCACCGTTGTGAGTGATTCTATAGCACGCTCAGCATAATACTTGAGATGACTGTCATTGTTGGCCTCAAGTGCCTTTTTTGTGTGTTGATAGGCGTAGCCGGCAGCAGAATAAGCCTCATCACAACTAAGTTGGGCATTTACACTGGCAAATGCAAAAAAGAAAAGTGTTACAAAAGTAATCTTGCTCATTGTACGTAGGTTTGGATGATACGAAATGAATAAAATCTGGGACAATGACCAAATAAATGTTGTGTAATGTAGCTGAGGTGAGGCCATCCTACTAGTTGATGTTATGATGGGTTCTGCTCATTCGAAAACCTGGATCTTTACTGCCTGAACTTTCTTATCTTTAGGCGTTAAAATTTTTGTATGAAGAACATAAGCGCAGACCATTTCAGAGTTGATGAAAAGATACGGTTAGGATCGATCCCCACCACATATGACCTTGAGGCTTCGGAAAAGAAAATAGAGAAAAAGCTAGAAGATGTACGGGAAAGATTGGGCAAGTTTCAGGATACCATTTATGCACATGGTAAATATGCTGTGTTGATCTGTATCCAGGGAATGGACACGGCAGGAAAGGACAGCATGATCAGGGAGGTCTTCAAGGACCTCAATACGCGCGGTATCGTAGTGCATAGTTTTAAAGTCCCTACACCGCTTGAGTTAGGCCATGATTACCTTTGGCGCCATTATATTGCCTTGCCAGCCCGCGGGAAGTTTGGGGTCTTCAATCGAACACATTACGAGAATGTATTGGTGACCCGGGTGCATCCTGAATATATCTTAGGCGAAGACATCCCCGGAGTTGATTCGGTTGCAGACGTGAACGATGAATTCTGGAAGAAACGCTTTCGCCAGATCAACGACTTTGAGAAACACATTGCCGAAAACGGTACGCTGATCTATAAATTCTTCTTGCATCTTTCAAAAGGAGAACAGAAGAACCGTTTGCTAAGGCGCTTGCATAAAAAAGAGAAGAACTGGAAATTCTCTCCAGGAGATCTAAAAGAGCGCAAACTTTGGGAGAAATACCAAGAATGCTATCAAGATGCGATCAACCGCACAAGCAAGCCACATGCACCTTGGTACATCATTCCTGCAGACGACAAGCCTACTGCCAGATTGATCGTAGCTACCATTCTCCTAGATACGTTGAGGCAGTATAAGGATATTCAAGAACCAGAATTAGAGCCAGAGGTGAAAGCACATCTTGACGAGTACATCAAACAATTAGAATCTGAATGAAAAAGCTGCTCTTCTCCCTATTGCTTGTGAGCTCCATAATTTCTGTTGCCCAAACAGAAGATGAACAGATGATGAAGAACATCTACGATGCTTCTTTGCTCAATGGAAAAAGCTATGCATGGCTTGATCATTTGTCTAACGAGATCGGAGGGCGTTTGTCAGGATCCGAGAATGCCGAAAAAGCTGTGCGATACACCAAGACTGAGTTACAAAAACTAGGATTGGACAAGGTTTGGCTGCAAGAAGTGATGGTGCCCAAATGGGTGCGTGGAGACAAGGAGACAGCATACATCGAAGCCGATGGTGAACAAATAGATGTGCCTATTTGTGCGCTGGGCGGCTCAGTGGCTACTGCCAAAGACGGTTTGAAGACCCAAGTTGTCGAGGTGCGTAATTTTGATGAACTACGTCAGTTGGGTCGTGCGAACATCGAAGGAAAGATCGTATTCTACAATCGTCCTATGCAAGCCAATTTGATCAATACGTTTCAAGCATATGGAGGTTGTGTGAATCAACGCTATTCCGGTGCGGTCGAAGCTATAAAATACGGTGCTGCTGGCGTCATCGTTCGCTCGATGAACTTACGACTAGACGATCTGCCGCATACAGGTTCGATGACCTATGGCGACATACCTGTTGAAGACCGCATTCCTGCTGCGGCGATTAGTACCAAAGGCGCTGAAAAACTGAGCGAGCTGTTAAGAGAAGGACCAGACCTACAGTTCTATTTCAGACAAAGTTGTGAGCAGTTTGAAGACGTCCCTTCCTTCAATGTAATCGGAGAGATCACAGGAAGCGAATTCCCAAAAGAATATATGGTTGTAGGCGGACATCTGGATTCTTGGGACTTAGGGGATGGCTCGCACGATGACGGCGCAGGTGTCGTACAAAGCATGGAAGTCGTACGACTTTTCAAAGAATTAGGATACAAGCCCAAACACAGCATTCGCGTGGTGTTGTTCATGAATGAGGAAAATGGGCTTCGCGGTGGACGTAAATATGCTGAAGAAGCGAAAGCCAACAATGAGAAACACGTATTCGCTCTAGAGAGTGATGCGGGCGGGTTCACACCGCGTGGGTTCTCATTTGATGGTAGTGATGCCGCAGTAGCTAAAGTACAGAGCTGGAAGCCTTTGTTCGAACCTTATTTGATCCACTATTTTGTCAAAGGTGGTAGCGGTGCTGACATTGGCCCGTTAAAAGATGATGATATTCTACTTGCTGGCTTGCGTCCAGACTCCCAGCGTTATTTTGATCACCACCATGCAGAGAACGACACCTTTGACGCTGTGAACAAGCGTGAGTTGGAGTTAGGTGCCGCTACGATGACAGCCTTGGTCTACTTGATCGACAAATATGGCCCCAAGCCAGAGATCAAGAAGCCAGAGATCAAGGGGTAGTGGTCTTGATCTTTGTCCTTCAGGTAAGCTTTGCAAGATACCAGTCCAAGTGTCAATAGCAATGACAGGAGGGTCGATGATCTCTTCGTTTTTGATGCTCTTCCAAGCCAGGCAAGGACGAACATCAAAGGCGATACCCGAATTAGTATTCCCATAGCGCTACGAAAAACAAAAGACCCAATAGGGTATTGGGTCTTTCAAAGTAGTTAGTGAGAGTACTTGTTATCGCTTCTTCACAAAATAATAGATGATAGCCGTAAGTACGCTAAAGAACAGCGCAGCGACGGTCCAAAGGATCTTGCCTCCAGTACTTGTGCCGGGCTGTTTGGCCCATACGTCGTAGATCACCCAGATAGCGGCTACTAAGCCTACCAAGTATAAAATATTTTCCATGATCAGTATTTTTAGTTAGTACGGTAAAGATAGAATTTTTGCGCAAACAAGGGAATGTTCATGCATCTTCTCGATGAACGGTCTCTATCGAAAACGCGGGAAGGCAAATGGCCAGGTATTCACATTCCTCTGAAAAAGGATTGCTATACTGCACACGTGCATGTTTTTCGATCTTGATGGATTGCCCAGCTTCTAGTACCACCGTGTCTCCATCTACGACGAATTGCTTCTTCCCGCGAATGATATACGTATACTCGTCAAAATCAGGGGTTTGAAAAGGTTCGCTCCAATTTGGCGGTGCGATCATGTGTGCGATGCTGACCTGGGTATTGCCATCTGTTGCACTGCCAAAATGTTCCTCGATCAACTTTCCGTCGTCAGTCGGAACGATAAAGGGAGAGGTTTGTATGTGGTATTTCTTTTTCAAAAGGAATCAAAACTTGGCATTATCTGACTTTTGGCTCATGGTTGTTGTGCTATCATTTCCAGAATTCACCGGGTACCTGACATCTGACACCTACCTATATCACTTTTTTCAATACGCCCAGTACACCGCGAATAAAGGTGGCGCTGGTCAATACTTTCACCACTGGATTCATGCGGGTGCTTTTTCTGCGTGAAGAGCCTCTTGACCGAGACGCCTTCTCCTTTTCTTTACGCTTTTCTTCCTCAGCCTTGACCTTTTCTGCCTTCTCGATCTTTTCGTTCAGCATCTCGTAAGCAGATTCACGATCGATCTCTTCGTTGTATTTCTTGATCATTTTTGAGTTGTCGATCAATGCCTTCAACTCGCTGTCGGTCAACACATCCATACGGCTCATCGGTGCACGAAGCATCGTGGCAGCAAGTGGCGTAGGGCGACCCTTTTCATCCAAAGCAGTGATGAGCGCTTCTCCTATTCCTAGTGAAGTCAGTACTTCGGCAGTATCGTAATATTCAGAATCTGGATAGTTCTGGGCAGTCATTTTAATGGCTTTCCGGTCTTTAGCTGTGAAGGCACGCAGGGCGTGTTGTACCTTCAAGCCTAATTGTGCCAAGACCGCATCTGGCACATCCGTTGGGTTTTGAGTCACGAAGTAAAGGCCAATGCCTTTGGAGCGGATCAACTTTACAATGCTCTCGATCTGATCGAGCAAGGCATCTGAGGCTTCTTTGAAGATCAAATGCGCCTCGTCGATGAATAAGATCAATTCTGGGCGCCCACTGTCACCTTGTTCGGGAAAGGTAGCGTAGATCTCGGCTAACAAGCTCAACATGAAGGTCGAGAACAGCTTGGGCCGATCTTGAATGTCTGTCAATCGAATGATATTGATATACCCGCGGCCGTCCTTGTCGACTCGTGTAAGATCATCAACCTCAAAAGACTTTTCGCCAAAGAAAAGGTCAGCACCTTGTTGCTCTAACTCGATGATCTTTCGCATGATCGATCCCGTAGACGCGGTAGACATTCTGCCGTATTCTTGTTGGATCTCCTTTTTGCCTTCATCTGTAGCATATTGTATGATCTTCTTTAGATCTTTCAGGTCTAGCAATGGCAGCTTATTGTCATCACAGTACTTGAAAAGCACTGCCATGATCCCCTGCTGGGTCTCGGTAAGGTCAAGGATTCTTGATAATAGGATAGGACCAAACTCAGAGACAGTAGCACGCAAGCGAACACCGTCTTGTTCTGACAGACTCATGATCTCTACAGGAAAGTTCTTTGGGGTGAATTCTAGACCGATCTTCTCATGTCGTTCGTCGATCTTGGGATGACCAGGACTGGGCTGTGCCAGACCACTGAGGTCGCCTTTCAGGTCCATGAGCAATACCGGTATCCCTTTTTCAGAAAGGTTCTCGGCAATGACTTGAAGTGTCTTTGTCTTTCCTGTACCGGTGGCACCAGCAATGAGTCCGTGACGATTCAGTGTTTTTAGCGGAACTTTTACATGAGCGCCCGTTACGGTCTCTTGGCCCAACATGGCGGCTCCCATGGTGATGAATTCGCCTTTGGTCTTGTATCCGTCGTTGATGTATCCCAGAAATTGTGTGGTATCGCTCATGAATGCTAAATTTTGATAAAAATAGGTTAATTTGGAGAAGATAAAAAACCAAAACTCCTTCGTTATGAAAACTGTTAAAGATATCGCCATTTCACTTGCAATGTTGTTCGCTTTTAGTGCTTGTGAAAGCAGTGGCAACACGCCGATCTTCCATGCTTCTCATGAGGCCAAAAAACAGAATGCTCCGTTCAGTGACGCAGTAGAAGTCGGTGATATGCTGTATCTGGCAGGACAAGTAGGCATGGATCATTCCGTACGGAAGCTGGTAGATGGCGGTATCCAAGCAGAGACCAAACAGTCTATCGAGAATATCAAAGCCGTGTTAGAACACCACGGAAGCTCGCTCGATAGCGTCGTGAAATGTACAGTCATTTTGAGTGATATCAATGATTTTGCGGCTTTTAACGAAGTATATAAAACGTATTTCCCAAACAAACCTGCCCGCACAACCTTTGCGGCCTCTGGCTTGGCCGTGGGGGCAAAGATCGAGATCGACGTTATCGCGTTTAAGTAGCTCATTGGAAAGTTGGGCCTTCAGATTTTTAGACTGGAAATTCGTAATTCATAGTTCTACATTCGTCATTCTACAACGTATCTTTGTCCCATGCTACAAACAGAAACACGATTGCTAGTAGAAAAAGGTCTGGTCTTACCACTCATGGAAGAATTCTACACCATTCAAGGAGAAGGCTATCACAAAGGCACTGCTGCTTATTTTATTCGCGTAGGCGGCTGTGATGTAGGCTGCCATTGGTGCGACGTGAAAGAAAGTTGGAATGCCGAGACACATCCGCCAACAGTCATTGAAAGCATCGTAGAAAATGCCGCAAGACATTCGGACACCATCGTAGTTACCGGCGGCGAACCGCTTACCTGGGACATGGGGCCATTAACCTCTCAGTTGAAGGCAAGAGGCCTAAGGACCCATATCGAAACTTCAGGGGCTTACCCACTGACTGGTGAATGGGATTGGTTTTGCCTTTCGCCCAAAAAGCGCATGCTGCCTAAAGAAGAATGCTATGCGGTGGCCGATGAGCTTAAGGTGATCGTCTACAACAAGAGCGACTTTGATTTTGCAGAAGCACAGGCAGCTAAAGTTCCAGACGATTGCATCCTATATCTCCAACCCGAATGGAGCAAGCGAGATACTATGATCCCGCAAATCGTGGATTATGTGATGGAACATCCCAAATGGAAAGTTTCATTACAGACACATAAATATTTGAACATTCCGTAGGTTGGAAATACTTTTTGTTCGAAAAGATCGAACTGACATTAGGATATGAAAAGGACGCTGACACGCTTCATCTTGCTACTTTCAATAGTTTCATGCTCGCAAAGCGGTGACCTGTATGTAGCTCGGCGTGCTTGAAGAGACTTGGCAAGACCTGAAGGCCAAAAAACCAGATGCGTTGGAGGATGGCCCTTGACCAATTATGGTAGGCGAGATCTCGCAAGTGTGGGTAGCAGCCCATGACCAATGCTTTAAAAGAACGCGTATACATGCCCAACTAAAGCCTATGTCATTTCGAGCGCAGTCGAGAAACCTCCTTTTACAGAATAGTCAGCTTCGCCAGATAATCATAGTGTTCGCCTTCCTGAACAAGTTCACAATCCAGGCCATTGGCCATGGCAGCACTCCGTAGAGTGTTGTAGTCGATATACAACCAATTGAAAGGCTCGTCGACTTCTCCTTTGTATTTCACGGTAAAGATCACTTCGCCATAATAAGGTACGTCAGCAGGAATGAGCTTACCGCCATCTTCAGTGTCGTCAAACATGTAAATGATGTCCGAGGAATCTAAGAGAATTTGCCCTTTGGGTTTCAACAAGGTTTTTAATTGCTGTAGGAAATCAGGGATGTTTTCAAGTTTTCCACACATGCCAGCACCGTTCATAAGCAACAAGATGGTGTCGAAGACCTCACCTTCCAACCTCAGTAGATCTTGGAAGCGCGCATCTTTCAATCCGCGAAGGCTACAGGCTTTGATGGCATTTTCAGAAATATCTATAGAAGTGACGTGCAACCCTTTTTCATGCTGAAGGAACAACGAATGGCTTCCTGCCCCACAGCCTACGTCCAGCACATTTCCGAAGGAAAGGTCAAGCGCTGTCCGTTCGATCTTGGGCATCTCGTCATACGAACGAAACAGATAGGGAAGTGATAGTTCATCCTCTTCAGATATCGAAGTCTCTGTGACGAGGTCTTCACTGTAGTTGCCTTGTTGATAGTCTAGAATGGCCTTTCCGAATAGGTCCTTGCTCATAAATCGTCTTTGTCATTCCGCACTTGATGCGGAATCTATTACTTTTGGATTCCTGCCTTGCGCCTCCGCTAAAGCTGGGCGACACGCAGACGCAGGAATGACAAAAAATGTATGGAAGAAACCCTTCGAAATCTCCCTAAGCAGGCCAAAGATAAGCATGTCGAGAACAAAAAGTTCTTTACGAGGCTAAAAAAGAAGCCACCTAAGCGGCTCGATCATCTGATGCAAGAATTGCACGAGGCTGAGTTTGAACGTACCGATTGTCTTGACTGTGCCAATTGTTGCAAGACCACAGGACCGTTGTTCACCAACGCCGACATTTCACGTATAGCCAAGCATTTCAAGATGAAAGAACAACAATTCATAGCTCGGTTTCTGCGTGTTGACGAAGATGGTGATCATGTGTTGCAACAAGTGCCCTGTGCATTTTTAGATGAAGACAATCATTGCCTGATCTATGATGTGCGTCCCAAGGCTTGTCGGGAGTATCCACATACCGATAGAAAGAAGTTCCACCAGATCAGCGATCTTACTCTAAAGAATGTAGCTATCTGTCCAGCAGCGTTCAATATTGTAGAGGAAATGAAGAAGCGATTGCGATAAGCATTGAATATGAAGTAATGGGGCTTGTTCTATGGGTTTCCTCACCCCAAGAAGAAGGAACTTGAACATTTATTTCTAGCATTGCTTATATTTATCCCTATGGAAACCCTCGTACACTATTTTGAAACGATTCCTTCGTCGCACCGAAGCTTTATCCTAATTGGTGGGATTGCCTTTTTTTGGCTGTTAGAATATGGAATTCCACTCTTCAAATTTGATTATAAGAAATGGCGGCATGCGTGGCCGAACATCTTTTTCACATTAACGACCATCATCATCAATTTTGGACTAGCTGCGATTCTATTCTTTACCAGTGAATGGGCAGTAAGCAATCAATTCGGTATCGTACAATGGATCGCTTTGCCACTATGGGCAAAGGCATTGCTTGGTGTGGCGCTGCTAGACCTCATTGGTGCCTACACGGCACATTTGGTAGAGCATAAGACCAAGTTCTTGTGGATGTTTCATCTCATCCATCATACCGACACGCATGTAGATACGACCACAGCGAATCGCCATCACCCTGGCGAGAGTGTGATTCGCTTTGTCTTTACCTGCTTGGCGGTGCTGATCGTTGGAGCACCCGTTTGGATGATCATGTCATATCAGTCGCTCTCTGTAGTGCTATCACAGTTCAACCATGCCAACATTAAGATGCCTAAAAGTGTAGATACAGCGCTAAGTTGGATTATTGTATCACCCGACATGCACAAGGTACATCATCATAATCTGCTCCCTTATACCGACACGAACTATGGTAATATCTTCTCGCTTTGGGATCGTTTGTTTGGCACCTTTGCCAAGATGAAGAACGAAGACATCGTTTATGGTGTAGACTCGTATCCCGATGTGGATGATGAAAGTGTGATGACCTTGCTCAAGCTTCCCTTCAAAGGCTATCGCCCACCGACCAATGCCCCCGGTTTTGGGCATAAGGAGTAGCTGTTACTTCTCTTGCATAGAATCTAGACGAATGGACAAGGCCTTGGTCGATATCTGAACCTCCCAGAACGACAAGAATAGCGATACCATTAGACAGACCAGGCTGATAGCAAAAAGGATGTTGGCAGATCTCATACAACCTACATACAACAAGAACATCGTCACCACGCTTGTGAAAAAGCTGGCGATCGCAATGGCCTGCATGGCCTTGATCAGCGATAGTCTTCTTCGTAAGTTTTTTATTTGGCGGGAAAGAGTGGCTGATCGATGCTCTTCATACTTGCTGTGCAATTGACGGATTAGTGCTGCGATAGCCAGATAGCGAGCATTATAGGCAAGCATGGTCAGTGATATGGCTGGGAAGAGTAGGGCAGGAATGCCCATAGTAAGTTCGGATGAAAACATATACGCTGCTTAAGGATATAGTAAATAGGTGGCTCTTGTCTTTTTGAATTTCTTTAGGTCTTCTTGCCAAGTGGCCTTGATCTGTTCTGTGGTCATGCCTGCCTTGATTTGCTCTTCTAGTTTCTTCGTTCCCGCAAGTCGATAAAAGTATTTCCAGAAGAAAGGTTTCCTGTCTCCATATTCTTGATGCTGTTTGTAGAAGTCGATGAGCCAATCAAGCTTGATCTCAGACAATCTCTCTGAATTTCTCAGGTCGAGACCCCAAACGGTCACATTCTCATGCTTGGGATATTTCGAGCCTTCATTGGGTCGTGGTGTAAAACTAAAACCATACAAGTCCGCGCCATAGGGAACGCCTAACACCTGAAACTGCATGTCTGTACCACGCCCCAAGCTTGCAGGTGTCTGCTCGAAAAAACAAATACTGGGATATAGGTTGATGGCCACATCGTTGGGCAAGTTGGGCGAAGGCTTGATAGGCAAGCTGTATGGGGTCTCATGCGTGTAGTTCTTCATGGGGATTACCATCAACTCGCATTGCAGGCCATCTTTCAGCCAGCCTTCTCCGTTGATCATCTGTGCATATTCGGCAATGGTCATACCATGCACAATAGGAATGGGATGCATGCCCAAGAAACTCTTGAATTCTGATTCCAGGATCGGACCATCCACGTAATGTCCGTTAGGATTGGGACGATCCAAGACCATCGCAGGAATGTCAGCTTCAGCACAAGCTTCCATCACATAGTGCAAGGTAGAGATGTAGGTGTAAAAGCGGGCACCCACATCTTGAATGTCGAAGATCACCAGATCAATGCCTTCTATTTGCTCTTGGGTGGGTTTTCGATTTTTTCCGTGCAGTGAAAGCAATGGAAGCCCGGTCTTGGTATCTGTGCCGTCCGCTATATGTTCACCAGCATCTGCATTCCCGCGAAACCCGTGTTCTGGCGCGAATACCTTTTTTACATTTATACCCAAGCTTAGCAATGAATCAACTAAGTGGGTCGCCCTCTCCCCAAGTGAGAGGGAGCCTGTTCGATCATGAAAGATCACACTGGTCTGATTGGCTACTATGGCAACTCTCTTTCCTTCTAGAAGAGGTAAATAGGCTTCTATGCGGTTCGCAGCAATTTTCAGATTCTTATCATTCAATTCTTCTGTCATTCCGAGCGGAGTCGAGGAATCTTTCGTTTCTTCCTTGGCCTGACTTGCACAGGATAACGGTATCCCGATAGCCATCGGGACCAAAAGCAGGAAAGCGGTATATTTGAGCAGCAACAATTTCAATAGCATTACGTTGAATTACGAATTCTTTATAGCCAAACGCATTATTGCGGGCAGATCGTATAAAAGTAGCATTTCGTCACCGATCATCAAAATTGCCATTGCTGCCATTGCTATCGGACTGGTGATGATGATGATTGCCATTTCTTCAAGCGTAGGACTTCAGCAGAAGATCAGAGAAAAGGTCTCTGCTTTCAATGGCCATATTCTTATATCTACCTACGACAACAACAATTCAGAGGTTTCCATCAATCCCATTAGTGACGACCAAGATTTTTATCCTGAGTTTGGTGCTATAGAGGAAGTAGACCATATTCAGACTATTGCCAGTAAAGGAGGCATTATTCGTACCGAGACCACTTTTGAGGGCATCATCTACAAAGGTGTTGGCAGTGAATACCGATGGGATTATTTTGGAGAGTATCTTCTAGAAGGCCGATTGCCTAACTATACCCAACAGATGAACGGAGAAGTGCTCATGTCTGCCTACATGGCCAATCGATTGCTTATTGGTGTGGGTGATCGCGTAAGCGCCTTCTTTCCGAAGGAAGACCCTAACAAGTTGCCCAACGAGTTGAAGCTCACCATCGTTGGCATTTACGATTCAGGCTTCAAGGAATTTGATGAGACTTATGTCATTGGCGACATTCGCCAAGTGCGGCGTATGAACAAGTGGGAAAAAGACCAAGTAGGCAGCTTTGAAGTATTTTTGAAAGATTTTGACAAAATTCAAGAAGTAGGCGAGCAAGTGTATGTCGAGATTCCTCCATTGCTCAATTCATATACTATCGTAGACAAGTACGATCATATCTTTGAGTGGATGAAACTCTTTGATATCAATGTGGCGATCATTATAGTTATCATGATCATTGTCGGGGGGATCAATATGGTCACAGCACTGTTGGTGCTGATCCTCGAAAAAACGCAGATGATCGGCATGCTCAAGGCCATGGGCAGTGAGAATGCCAGCATCCAAAAGATATTCTTGTACAATGCGGCTTACCTGATCCTGGTCGGGCTATTTTGGGGCAATGTGATCGGTATAGGTCTGCTCTGGCTTCAGAAGACCTATGGCATCATTTCGCTCGACCCTGCTACCTACTACGTTACCCAAGCACCTGTGTATGTCTCAGCAGGATACGTCGTTCTACTAAATATCGGCACCTTGTTACTTTGCTTGTTGATGCTGTTGGTCCCTTCCTACATCATCTCTAGGATCACGCCGGTAAAGTCCATAAAGTTTGCTTGATTTTTTAGATGACGGAATTTTTGGATAGCTGGAAAGCTGATGAAAATGATATTTTTAAGATTTCGCAATTCTACGTTCGTAATTAGATAATTTTACTCACTACTCACTACTCACTACTCACTACTCACTACTCACTACTCACTACTCACTATGGGCGTTACCATCTTCGCCAAGGCTTCGGTGGTCGGGCTTTTCACTACATCTCTGAAACAAGTTCAGAGGATGCCACTACAATCCCTAGCGCAAGGGCATACTTCTAAATTCGCACTTCGTAGCTCAACATTCGTAATTCGTGATTCAACAGTGTATCTTTGCACTCTCAACAAGACAGCATGAAGTACGCGAAGAACATATTAGAGACCATCGGGAACACCCCTCTGGTAAAGTTGAACAAGGTAGCAGAAGAAGTAGATGCCTTGGTCTTGGCCAAGGTAGAGACCTTCAACCCTGGCAATTCTGTGAAAGACCGCATGGCCTTGAAAATGGTAGAAGATGCCGAAGCTGACGGAAGACTCGCACCTGGCGGTACGATCATCGAAGGCACCTCCGGAAACACGGGTATGGGCCTGGCATTGGCTGGTGTGGTGAAAGGCTACAAATGTATCTTCGTGACCACCGACAAGCAATCCAAAGAGAAAGTCGATATCCTGAAGGCCGTTGGAGCAGAAGTGATCGTCTGCCCAACCAATGTCACTCCAGATGATCCGCGCTCATACTACTCAGTATCCAAACGCTTGGGCGAGGAAACCCCCAATTCATGGTATGTCAATCAATACGACAATCCCAGTAACACGGTGGCGCATTACGAACAGACGGGCCCTGAGATCTGGGAACAGACCGAAGGCAAGGTGACACATTTCGTCGTAGGCGTCGGTACTGGTGGAACCATCTCGGGTGTCGGTAAATATTTGAAAGAGCAAGATCCGAATATCAAGGTCTGGGGTGTGGACACCTATGGTTCGGTGTTCAAGAAATATCACGAGACTGGCATCTTTGACGAGAACGAGATCTATCCATACATCACCGAAGGCATTGGTGAGGACATTCTCCCTGAAAATGTAGATTTCGATATCATTGATGGTTTCACGAAAGTGACTGACAAGGATGCTGCTGTGTATACGCGAAGACTAGCCAAGGATGAAGGCATCTTCGTGGGCAATTCTGCAGGTTCGGCCATCAAAGGTGTACTCCAGTTGAAGGAACACTTTGGCCCGGATGATGTGGTGGTCGTATTGTTCCATGACCATGGAAGCCGTTATGTGGGCAAGATCTTTAATGATGATTGGATGCGTGACCGAGGATTCTTAGAAGAAGAGATCACTACGGCCGAAGACCTGGTCAAAGACCATCTAGAGAAACCCCTGGTCACCGCGATGACCGAAGAACTCGTATCGCATGCCATTGAGCGTATGAAGCAGTACGATATCTCTCAGATCCCGGTACGAGATACCGAAGGTTTTGTGGGCTCTGTAGACGAGACGGATCTTTTCCACGCCTTTGTGAACGACAAGAACGTGGCTGAAAGGCCTATAAAAGATGTGATGGGCCAACCCTTTCCGGTAATAGATAAGAGTACTGCTATTGATGAAGTTTCCAAAAAGATCACCAAGGAGAACCCAGCGGTGTTGGTAGATCTAGGAGAGGGCCAATATCACATCATCACCAAACAGGATCTGATACGGGCGATTTCATAGAAATTTCCTTTTGCCCCGCTTAAGATTTGAAAAATACGCTCCAAAATTAAAATTACTAGCTGGTAATTTTGAAGGAAAGACCTATCTTTTTCACGTTAGAGTTCGTACTTTGAAAGGCCATGCACTTTGAGAAGTGATAATGCCAAGTGGTGTTGATCGTCTGATCAACCGACCAGTTCTTTCACTTCAGCCTTGATGTGCTTTACGAACGGTTGTTTGAGCAAACGCTGACCTGCGGCGTTGTATATCGCATTGGCAATGGCTCCTCCTGCAGGCGGTAAACCGGGCTCGCCGAGACCAGTAGGAGAAAGCGTATTTTGTACGAAATATGTCTCTACCTTGGGTGTTTCCTGCATTCTTATCAGCCGGAATTCATCAAAGTTGGTAGCCTGCGGTACACCATTCTTGAAGGCAAGGTCTCCATACATGGCGTGCCCAATGCCGTCTATGACACCACCTTCTATCTGGTTTTTGGCGCCTGTTGGGTTGATGACAATGCCGCAATCTACAGCGACGACCACCTTGGTCACAACAGGGAAATTATCTTTCATCACCACTTCGGCCAGTTCGGCAACATGCGTGTTATGGCTGTAATAGGCAGCAAACCCTTGATAGACGCCTTCTTCTTGTTTGCCCCAATTTCCCTTCTCAGCGGCAAGCTTGATCGTGTCTTCCATGCGTTGCCCCGAGTATTGAATACGGTCATCAGTGTTGCCCTTTACGTTTTGGAGTAGATCGATTCGAAGTTGTACGGGATCTTGTTCCAACTCTCTGGCCAATTCGTCAAAGAAAGACTGCTCTGCGAATGCTAAGAAATTGGTATACGGTGCACGCCATGCACCCGTAGTGATCTTACTTTGATGATTTGCCGTACTCACTTTGTAGTTGTCGATACAGCCTGCGGGGAAGAAGTGTGGAATCAACCCATACATGTTGGAGTTGATAGCTGCTTCCTTGAGATGATAGCCAGTGAGTTTGCCATCCTTGACCGATGCTGCGATACGATACTTGATGGCTGGACGATAAATGCCCGCAGCCATATCATCCTCGCGCGAGAAGACCACTTTCACTGGTTTTTTGGCCAAGTTTGAAATCTCGGCGGCTTCCATCACAAAGTCACCATAGAGTCTTCGGCCAAAGCCACCCCCCATGCGGGTCATTTCCAGATGAATGTCATTGACATCTCTATTGAGCATATTGGCTACACGGTTGGCAGTACCTTCGGGAGTTTGGATCGGGCCCACGAGGTGAATCTTGTCATCGGTCACATCTGCATAGAAATTCATGGGTTCCATGCAATTATGTGGAAGGAAGGGTGATTCATAAGTGCGTTCGATCACCTTATCGGCTTGGGCAAATGCCTTCTTCACATTACCATCCTCGCGCCGTGTTTCGAACTTGTTGCCATCAAGAATTTCTGTTAATATCTTATCATGGTCTTCTGTATTCTCTAGGCTTGAATTATCTGACCAAGTTGCTTTCAAAGCTTTCTTTCCTTGCATGGCAGACCAGGTGTTATTGGCCAATACGGCGACCTTTTCGCCAAATCTGATAACATCACTCACTCCTTCAACAGCCTTTGCGCCCATATCATCAAAAGCACTGAGCTTTTGCCCAAAAGCGGGTGGCCTTAACACGGAAGCATAGACCATACCATCAACTTTGTAGTCCAGACCGTACAGGGGTTTTCCGGTGATGATCTTTTCCATATCCACATTGATCGCATCGGCGCCAACGATCTTGTAGTCTCTTGGCTCTTTGAGTGCTGTATTTTCCGGAATCTCTAATGCTGCGGCCTCTTTCACCACATCACCATAACCTAAGGTTTCGCCTTTACTGTTGGTAATGATGCCTTCTGAAGCTGAACATTCGCTAGCGTCGACACCCCATTTGGCAGCTGCAGCGTTGACAAGCATTTGTCTTGCAGTAGCACCTGTTTGGCGCAAGGCGTCCCAACCAAAACGGATAGATTGACTTCCGCCTGCCACTTGCCTTGTATAATTTTTCGTGTCAAGTACGCCTTGTGCTACATGTACGTTTTCCCATGGTACATCTAACTCTTCAGCAATGATCATGGGCATTGAGGTTTTTACACCTTGTCCGATCTCTGGGTTGGGTGAGAAGATAGTGACCATGCCATTGTCTGCGATCTTGATAAATGCATTGAAGTCATTGAAATTCAGGTCAGCAATGTCTACAGGAGGTTTCACAGCTTCCTTGCAAGCAGTAAACAAGTTAAAGCCGATCAGCATGCCACCACCTGCCAGTGCGGTGGTACGCATGAAGTTCCTGCGGCTAAAAGTGATTTTATTAGAAGTTTCCATGAGTGCTTAGGTTGGTGGTTAGGACATTTTTTCGGCGGCCATTGCCACAGCCTTTTCAATTCGATTATAGGAAGCGCATCGACAGATGTTGCCATGCATGGCTTCACGGATCTCACTCTCGGACGGATTTGGATTGTCCTTTAAGAAGGCAGATGCTGTCATGATCTGCCCAGCTTGGCAATAGCCGCATTGTGGTACGTCTACAGCTTTCCATGCTTCCTGAACAGGATGGTCGCCATTATCAGACAATCCTTCGATGGTCGTGATGTTTTTACCTTCTGCAGTAGAGACAGGAAGCAAACAACTTCTGGTGGCCGTTCCATCCAGATGAATGGTGCATGCCCCACATTGGCCGATACCACAACCGTATTTGGTGCCGACAAGGTCAAGATGGTCTCTTAAGACCCAGAGGAGCGGTGTTTCTGGACTTGCGTCAACGGCTTTTTTATCGCCATTGACAGTGATGTTATAGGTTGGCATGTTGATGAGTTTTTGGTCTCGTTGAAGTTACGGAAAATATCGACGTCTTGATTTAGTTTAACATAAGAATAACCCTCCTTCGCTTTTTATTTGTCAAGGCTTTGGAGAGCGCAGGTGTAGTTGGCAGGGGACAGCGCGTAAAGAAAAGGGCTGATAGAAGTGAAAAAGGGTATGTGGAGAAATGGCGCCAAAGTGTTCAAGAAGTTTCAAGTCTTGAAAATGGGCCGAAGGAGCTTATAAAGTACAAGAGTAAGATCTTTACAGGACCAGACCTGAAAAAACACTATGAGGAAACCACTTCTCCATAGACCTACTTAAGAACCCTAGATGTCATTCCAAAGGCAATGAGATGCCAGAGGATCTTTAGTAGATCTGGTTCCACCTTGCCCAAACAGATAATCATAAAACGAACCCTAGCAAAGCTGATTTCAGAATATCAAGATTGGGAATTTGATATTAAAGTTTCTAATTGGGTGAAATACTCAACAGGATAGATTGAGCAACTATAAAGTTGCTGTCTGATCTTGGGACCCTTACAAGCTACGGTATTAATATTTAATAGTGTTGTATAATAGTTGTTTTAAAGTAAGAAGACTGCTAATTAGCAGTCTTCTATATCGATATATCTTGATTTATCTATTCTATAATGAGTTTTTTAGAGGCTTTTCCTTTATCCGTTTCTATCTCTAGATAATATAAGCCTGTACTTAATTGTGAAGTATCTATTTCTTTAGTTTTACTGCTGCTTATAAACTGACCTAAATTGTTATAAATGTTTATTTGTTGTAATTCTACACCTTGGTTTAATTCTATAGTCACCTTATTTTTTGTAGGATTAGGGTGAAAACTAAATTGTGATGATACAAATTCATCTGAAGATAAAACACTACTTAAATCAAAAACACGTACATGGCCTGAATTTACACCATTTCCACCGTTGCTTTCTGCACCAATAGCAACAATAGAACCATCCGAGGATAAACTTACTGACGAACCTGATAGATCCCCAGAAGCTTCCCCATCGATATCCTGACCTGCCTGTGTCCATACACCTGATTGATTCTCATAAACGCGTACATGACCTGAATCTACACCATTTCCACCGTTGTTTTCTGCACCAATAGCAACAATAGAACCATCCGAGGATAAACTTACTGACGAACCTAATCGATCCCCAGAAGCTTCCCCATCGATATCCTGACCTATCTGTGTCCATACACCTGATTGATTCTCATAAACGCGTACATGACCTGAATCTACACCATTTCCACCATTGGTTTCTGCTCCAATAGCAATTATAGAACCATCCGAGGATAAACTTACTGACGAACCTGATCGATCAAAAGTAGCTTCTCCATCGATATCCTGACCGATTTGTACCCACGTTCCACTTTGATTCTCATAAACACGTACATGACCTGAACTATTTCCACCGCCATCATTAAAAGGTGCGCCAATAGCAACTATAGAACCATCTGAGGATAGACTTACTGAGAAACCTGATCGATCAAAAACAGCTTCCCCATCGATATCCTGACCGATTTGTACCCACGTTCCACTTTGATTCTCATAAACACGTACATGACCTGAATTATTTCCACCGCCATCATTATTTGTAGCCCCAATTGCGACTATAGAACCATCTGAGGATAAGCTTAATGAGGAACCAGAATCATCAGAAAGAGCTTCCCCATCGATGTCCTGACCTATCTGTGTCCATGTTCCTGATTGATTCTGATAAACGCGTACATGACCTGAATTAGAGTCATTCCCATCATTATTTTGTGCACCAATAGCAACTATAGAACCATCTGAGGATAAACTTACTGAACCAGAAAAGTCTCCAGCAGCTTCCGCATCGATATCCTGACCTATCTGTGTCCATGTTCCTGATTGATTCTCATAAACACGTACATGACCTGAATCTGCACCATTTCCATCATTTAAAATTGCACCAATAGCAACTATAGAACCATCTGAGGATAAACTTATAAATCTACCTGATCGATCTCCAGAAGCTTCCCCATCGATATCCTGTCCTATTTGAGTTTGTGAAAAACTAAATAAAGGGATTAAGAAAATTAAAAGTAATTGTTTTTTCATATTTTTCATATTTAATTAATAATGAGTTTTTTAGAGGCTTTTCCTTTGTCTGTTTCTATTTCTAGATAATATAGACCGGTACGTAATTGCGACGTATCTACTTCCACATTTTTACTACTGCTTATAAATTGACCTAAATTGTTGTAAATGTTTATTTGTTCTAACTCTACTCCTTGGTTTAATTCTATAGTCACCTTATCTTTTGTAGGATTAGGGTAAAAACTAAATTGACGTAATACAAATTCATCTGAAGATAAACTTACTGAAAAACCTGATAGATCCCCAGCAGCTTCCCCATCGATATCCTGGCCTATTTTGAGTTTGTGAAAAATTAAATAATGGAATTAAAAAAAGTAAGAGTAAGGTTTTTATCATAGAATATAAAGTTTTAATTTCTAATCAAAGTAAGTAAATAGTTGTTTCATAAAAAAATTATATTACTTTATTTTTGTGTGCTTTATATCATGACGTTATTTTTTGGTGTCATGCTGAACCCATTTCAGCATCTCAGAACACCTATAAATACTGACGTTTTATACTGAAAACCTGAAACCTGCCTACGGTAATGGGTCAAATTAGGGCATAGACTTGTGACGACACTTATGCAACTGAAAATCAAACCCCTGTAAGGTATTAGTGGATTTGATCTTCAAGGTTCCTTGACGTATTGAGGAGCGAGAAGTATTCGGAAAGCCCATAAAGCAAGGGAATGATTTCCCCAACGTGGGTCGCTATGGGGCATGGCAAAGGTCAAGTGCCCGAGATGTTCTGCCCATCGGTCAAGAATGGGGCAGCGTGGTAAGCCGATGCCTTTGAACAATGGATCGTTTTGATGGTCGCTTATCAGTAGCATAAGCAAAAGATGAGCATCCTGACCGAGGCTCATGGTTTCTTTCCGTATGTGAAAATCAAAATGTCGATCCTTGAGATTGTCAAAACACATTGCTCACAAATACAAAAGCGAGCTTTTGCTTGCTCGCTTCTGCCTTTCAAGTGATAATTTTGATTTTAGTGGAGTCGGCGGGATTACCCTGTGGTGTTCCCTGGTCTTCAGTTTTGCAAATGTAATTTCCTGTCCTGGGGTCCAGACGCCTTAAAACAAAAAAATCTGCTCAAGTGAACTTGGCAGATTTTCCTATTTCAAGCCGTAAAGAAATTACGCTTGATCGTGGAGTCGGCGGGATTCGAACCCGCGTCCAAACAAGCAATTCAAATGCTTTCTACACGCGTAGTCCTAGTTTGGTTTTCGATTGGCAACTGACCCAGAACCGCCTATTGCCAACTTAGCTTCTTTGATAAAAACTGTGTCGAAGCTCCACAGTTTTCGTGTTGATCTTTATGGTGCCTCTTCGCAGAACGCCATCAACAAGGGCTTTCAAGAGACATCTCGCTTCTCCGCCTCGCGGAGCTAGGCCAAGACCTACTATGATTCGGTCTAATTAGGCAGCAAGAGCGTAGTTATTCTCGCCATTTAAAGGTGTGATACAGTGATTAACGAGCATTAGCATCATGGCTCGACGTGCTTACACTTCAATTCGACTCGCTGTCAAAACCAGTCGACCCCGTAATGAGTTAGATAAGCTTTGCTTATCGTAAACGGATCACGTCCTGAACTAGTTTCAGGACCTCATCCACCTCATCATTTTTCAAAGAGCTTCTCTTGGGCGTTCCCCCGAGTACTCGGGGTCGGGCTTTTCGCGCTACACGGTAGCTTGCTACAATCCCTAACGCAACTCGAATGCAAAGCTAGTAAAAAGTTTGCGCCTCGCTTCAAATTCAAGTATTTTAGCGCAAATTTGATGCCACTTTTCAGTTGACAGTCTTCAGTTGGCAGTCTTCAGTAGGTGCCTTCCCCTTCAATAGTATAAACTTCTACACTGGCCAATGAAATTCGCACTCATCAAGGAACGCAAGGACCCGCCCGATCGTCGCGTAGTACTCTCTCCAAAAGCTGCCCGACATCTAGAAGAACACTTCCCAGAAGCCAAAGTACATGTAGAAAGCTCGGATATCAGAGTATTCACTGATGAGGAGTATCAGAACGAAGGACTGCAGGTGACCGATGATGTGACTGATTGTGACATCATGCTTGGTGTGAAAGAAGTACCTGTCGAGGCACTGGTCGCCGATAAAAAATACTTCTTCTTCTCTCATACCATCAAAAAACAACCCTACAATCGAAACCTGCTCCAAGCGATCTTGGAAAAGAACATCGAGTTGTACGACCATGAGGTGATCACCGGTCCCAAAGGCAGAAGACTGGTAGCTTTTGGACGTTATGCCGGTATTGTTGGGGCCTATAACGGATTTAGAGCCTATGGACTGAAGTTTGATGTTTATGAAATGCCCAAAGCAGAGACCTTGCCCGACCAACAGGCTTTGGTCGATGTCTTACAGCGTGTTCCCTTGCACAATATGAAGGTGCTGCTCACCGGCAGGGGAAAGGTGGGCAAGGGCGCCAAGGAAATGCTTGATGGCATGAAGCTGCGTGAGGTGACCGTTACCCAATACCTCACACAAACTTTTGACGAGCCTGTGTACTGCAATATCGATGTGCTGGACTACAACAAGCGGAAAGATGGCCAGGATCTGGGGAAGAAGGATTTTTTCAGTAATCCTAAGGACTACAGGTCAAACTTCATGCGGTTTGCCGAGGTTACAGACCTCTACATTGCCGGACACTTTTATGGAGAGGGCGCTCCGTATCTGTATACAAGAGAAGACGCAAGGTCTCCAAATTTCAAGATCAAGGTAGTGGCAGACATCAGTTGCGATATTGACGGACCAGTGGCCTCGACAATAAGACCTTCTACCATTGCTGACCCGATCTACGGCTATGACCCAAAAGGTGAATCTGAAATTGATTTCAAAAAGAAAGGCGCTATTGCTGTAATGGCTGTAGACAATTTGCCCTGCGAATTGCCGGCAGATGCGAGCATGGGCTTTGGCGAAGCCTTTTTGGCATATGTGATCCCTGCCTTTTTCAATGGTGATGAAGAAGGGATCCTGGAGCGTGCCCGTATGACTCAAAACGGTGAGTTAACGGAGCCCTACATGTATCTTCGGGATTATGTAGATGGAAAGGGTTAAGAAGGAGCCATTTGTATCACACAAACAGCCCTTGTACAACATCTTGCTGCCGCGTAGCACGTTCACGAATCAATTCCTTGATGAATGTCAGCGGTATGAGCAAGACCAGTATCAAGAAGCCCTGCCTGTAAGTAAAAAGGACCTCAACGTTTTGAGCATGCGCTATATGTTTTCTAGTTTGAATATATGAATCCTTCCGAAAATTATATCTTAGAACAATCCGAGCCTTTCAAAGGTATTTTGCTGCATTTGCAAGTGGTGATCGAGCAGACCATTCCCAAAGTTGAGTTGAAGTTCAAATATCGAATCCCGTTCTATTATTTAGGCGGGAAACCTTTTTGTTATCTCAATGTTCCCAAAGGGAAGGGCTATGTTGATGTAGGCTTCTGGAATGCTGCTCATCTCACAGTACATGTAGAGCATATGGTCACAGAAGGCCGAAAGGTGATCCGAAGTCTGCGATATGCATCTATTGAAGGCATCGACCATGATATCTTGGTCGGGATATTGAAAGATGCTGAATCTGTTGCGGATAAAGGGTTCTGGCGTTAAGAACACCGTGTTCTTATCTGCATGGCATTTGCGACGGTCAGTCCTTAAAACGAAGAATCCTTGTGATAAAATCACAAGGATTCTTTATTTAAGTTAGACAATATAGTTATTTGATAACGATCTTTCTGGTGAAGCGACTTCCTTCCGGAGACACTAATTGAACAATGTACACACCTGAATTAAGATTGACACTTACATTTGCAGACGTTGCTCTTGAAAATTCGAGCGTTTGATCGGAGACGGTCTTTCCGCCGAGGTCAAATATTTTCATCTCCATGTCCTCTGCCATGTTTTTACTTGTAATGGTGAAATTACCATTAGACATTGTTGGATATATGTTGATGCCATCAGATAAGGTATTTTCATTCACTGAAAATACAGACTGGTTGAATTTCAAAGAACGTATGGCCCAACCATAGCTGATCACGGCAGGGTCGGTCGTTAGTCTTAGACGGATGACCACATTGTCTCCTTGGCTGAACGTAGTGCCCAGGTCAATGCTTTGTTCTTTAAATAGAGCATCTGTTATATTTGCTGTGCCACCACCTTGGATAGTTGTGTCTTCTGCCTGCCAATCTGGGAAACGAGTAGCATCGTAGGTGTCTAGTACGGTCCAGGTCTGCAGGTCTGTACTACCCTCGATGAAAACAAAGTCGAAGCCTACTTCAGTGATCGCGAAGTCCTCATAAATTAGGTCATTGTCTGTGGTATTGATGATGAGGGGCGTTTTTAGAACGGTAGTATACGTTCTGTTGTTAGAGTAGGGATGGTCTTCATTATTCAATGCGTCAGCACTTATCGCCCCACTTAAATTATTTATGAGGAAATCGGTGCCGCTCACATCAGCAGTAGCAAAGGTGGTGATATCTATTCCAGCAACAGGAGCATTGAAATCGATAATTTCTGCCGTTGTTGTGGCTCTGATGGATTCACGAGCAGTGTCATCGTCAAAGGCATTGGCCCCATATTCGAATGTACCTTCTGAGGGATGCGAATATACATAGGTATAATCAACACCAGTAGTAAAATTCTGAGTGACTTCTTGAACTTCAACACCGTCGACGAATATTTTTACTCTGTCTATATCGTTAGAAGCTACTTGATAGGTGATGACGGCATTAGTATTGCTAATGCTTTCTTGATTCACAGAGACGATAGTTGGCGGTGCAAAGTACGCAGGTGGCTCATAGCCAGACAGTTCTGCTATGGTTGCAGACCATATTCCCCTACCATGCGTGGCTATGACTACTTGGTCATTAACAACCTTCATGTCATAGACAGCTACGGGGATAAGGTCTGAGCGCAGTGCCCAACTTGCTCCTGAGTCTGTAGACTCAAAAATACCAATGTCGGTTCCTGCCCATAAAATAGTTTCATCATAAGGCATTTCTACTAGACAATGTACAGCTACGTCAGGGAAGCCGATATCTATGCCAGACTCAAAACCGGAGATGTCTGCCCAAGTCTGCCCAAGGTCATTGGTTCTGATGATCTTGGCAGCACCAGCAGCCGAGAATAGGGCATACGCTCTATTTGGGTTTGTCGGAGAGGCTGCCATGCCTGAGATGAAGAAGTTATGTCCATTACCAGGAGCGTATGAACTCACTTTAGAAAAGCTTTGACCATTATCTTGAGATAAGAACAAGCTATAAAAATTACTCTCTGTCATCGCAACGCCGGCCCAAACCACATCAGGGTCAGCAACGGACACTTTCACATTTAAGGCACTGGCGTTGCCTACATTTCCAAAACCATTTTCTGTGATCGAGGTAAGATTCCAGTTGGCGCCAAAATCTGTAGACCTCCATACTCCAGAACTGTTCACGGCAAAAACGGCATCCGGATTGTTATTGGCATTGGCCACTTTGGAATAAAAAGGACCATTACCCGCTTGTGGGAATGTACCGAAGCTGGCACCCAGATTGAAATAGGTCACGATATTATTGAACTGAGATGATACGATGAAGTCATTGGGGTTGTTATAGTGCCAGATCGCTTCAAAACCATCACCACCTAGCGCAGATATGTAATTAGAGGTAGCTGTCGTATTGTTGGCAAGTGTGACCCATGATCCATTATCTTGGGCGCCACCCACATAATCGATGGTTCCATTTCTCTTATCTGCTCCGTAAAACTGTGTGCTATTCTTTCCTGAGACCGCACTTGTCCAGGTATTGTTGGCCACACCTGGATCCGTGGCCGAAGTTGCGGTGTGTATGCCGCCGTCTCCGGCTAAGATTAGCCTAAATGTAGTTGCTGAGTCCTCGATGTAAGCTAGTCCATGTTGGTCAACATGCACATTGGTGTTTACTTGATTTAGGTTGCCGTTTTGTTGTGTGGCCGCCATTTCGACAGCAGCAAAGGAATTGTCTGCGGGATTCACGGTCACCTTAAATAGCTCTACGCCGCCAACATAAAAAATGTTCTCGTCAAAGGGATGATTCAATACGATGTTGTCGTACCAACCTTGGCCGCCAACAAGGTTCTTGCGGTCCTCGGTTCCGGTAGAAGTAAGGTTGGTGAAAGTTGCGCCTGCATCTCTTGAGATAAATAGATCGGTGTCAGTACTTTGAGCTGCTGCCCCAGGAGCGTATGCGCAGAGCACTACTACATCAGGATCTACAGCAGAGACGCCAGTTTCTATTCTAGAGATACCTGAGTTGACAACGCTAACATCGAAGACCAGACTCCACGTGGCTCCACCATCAGTACTTTTAACGATCCCTACTCCGTTTGCAGAACCATACATCACATCGAAGTTTCCCGGTGTGGCATCCAGATCTTGCACATTTCCATTAGCGTAGGTCTGGCTCCAGGTCGTACCGCCATTGGTACTTAGATATATGCCAGAGTCAGTTCCCATTACAACGTGGTCTGCATCATTTGGATCTACAACGATTCTTCCTACATCACCAAAGGTTTCTGTATTTGCGAGTTGCGCCCATGTGGTTCCACCGTCAGTTGTTTTGAAAACTCCTGAACCGCCAATGGCATCTAAATTCCCAAAGGGCTCACCAGAACCAGCATACATCGTATTGGGAACAGATTCACATAATGCCAGTGTTGATGTAGACAAGTTTGGTATTTGATTGTCGGTGAGATTGGCCCATGTGGTGCCTGCGTCTGTGGTTGTCCATACTCCACCTCCTGCTGTACCTACAAACCAAACATTGTCATTGGTGGGATGTACAAGTATGGCTCTAGACCTGCCAGGTACATTGTTGGGGCCCCTTTCTGTGAAAGTTGCTGTAGGAGTTCGTGATCCTGTTCTGTTTTTGGCTCTGGCCTTTGCTTTCTTGAGTTCTTCGAGGAGATAGCCTTTTTCATAGTTGGATTTTTCAGCACCTATTGGCTTTCTGATCTGTGCATGGTACTCCGCCATTAATTCTATTCCTTTTTTGTCTGCAGGAATACCATTTCTCTCTTTTGCTTTCTGAATGTCCTGTTTGGTTACTTGAGACGTTCTCTTTAATTCACTTGCATCTTTTTCAGCATCGACATTTACATCGTTGCACGAAACAACTGTCAGAAAGGTCAATATGAATAAAAAAACAGGGGTAATCTTTTTTTTCATAATAATACGGTTTTGTGGTTATTAAAAATTAATCTTGGTTATTAAAAATTGATCTTTACTATAGTGTTGTGGTTTGCTTGTCCATGTGAAAGGCTATCCTCGGGGTTAATGCTCTTTTCTTTTTGAACTATGCCAACATATGGAACAAGTTTGATCGACGTATTGTCATGCCATGATACATCGAGGCCAGTATACGTGCCACGTTCTAGAATATCATCTGTCTTCACATCCGAAACATAGTAGTCAAAATCATAGATCAAGTGTGTCCTAGGCGCTTTAGAGACATGAAGCGTCATTGTTTTCTCTTCATTCAATATTTTCTTGTACTTGATCTGTGAAGATGTATTATTTGTGACCTGGTCCTTGTCCATTACTTCTGAATCTCTATGCTGCTCAATTCCTTTATTAGACGTGCAATTGCTATACATCATGCATGATGAGACAAGGAAGATCAGTGTTGATAAATTCTTCAAAAGGAAATTTTCCATGAAAATACACTTTTTTTGCTAATAATGGTCTAGAAGAAACGGATGATTTTGTATCAACCCACCTCTTTCTCAAGTATTCAAAAATGGGAAATAGTCTTTCTGATGGCCACTAGCCGCGTCAGCAGCCCCTCTAACAAGGAAAGGTCTAGCATGTTGGCGCCATCACTCTTAGCATTTTTCGGGTCGAAATGTGTTTCCATGAACAAGCCATCTACACCAGCGGCCACACCTGCTCTTGAAATGGTCTCGATCATTTCTGGACGACCTCCCGTAACGCCTGAAGTTTGATTGGGCTGTTGTAACGAATGTGTAACATCCAGCACGACAGGCGCAAATTGCCTCATGGTGGGAATGCCGCGAAAGTCTACGACCATATCTTGATAGCCGAACATGGTACCGCGATCCGTGATCCAGGCTTTGTCATTTCCCGAATCCTTTACCTTACGCACAGCATGTTGCATAGCTTCGGGGCTCATAAACTGTCCCTTTTTGAGGTTGATCACTTTGCTCGTTCTTGCAGCAGCGACCACTAGGTCGGTTTGACGCACTAAAAAAGCAGGAATCTGTAGCACGTCCACATATTCGGCGGCTTTGACAGCGTCTTCATTCTCATGGATGTCCGTAACGGTAGGTACATCAAAAGTTTCCGAGACTTTGCGCAAGATCTTCAAGGCCTTCTCATCACCGATACCTGTAAAACTATCGATGCGGCTACGATTCGCCTTTTTAAAACTACCCTTGAACACATAGGGGATCGCTAACTTGTCAGTGATCGAAACTACCTTTTCGGCAATACGAAGAGCCATGTCCTCACCCTCGATGGCACAAGGTCCTGCAAGTAGGAAAAAGTTATTGCTGCTCGTATGCTTTAGTTTGGGAACAAGGCTTAATTCCATATCCTTTGGAGTTTTGGCAAAGGTATGAATTGAGCATTATATCTCATACTCCTCTGGGGCGATCTTGATCTTTTCTCCATTGGCATTGATGGCGTCATGGATCTTGTAGATACACACTTCAGACTTGTAGGAGGTGATGGCGTCATAATTAAGTGTTTCCTCTCCTCTCACAGTTTCGATAAAATTGTAAAGATGCGCGGTATGAGCGGCCATATTGTACACCCTATCCATATCGCGCATCTCATGGATGTCATAACTGACCTGCGGTGCTGTCTCTTTGATGCCCGAATCGCCCGACTCTTTTACCTTGTACTTCTGCATGTCTGCAAAGTTGGCTATGTAGCCGGCATCGACGTATTTCTCCCATTGTTTGCTATCTACTCTTGATTCGCGATAGATCTTATTGTCCTTTCCTTCTGAAATGATAAAGGCACCATGATCCCCTATGAATCGCTCATACACACCGATGGCCCTTGAGTTTGATATGTTCTCATAGATGCCAATGGCAGGTCCGTTAGGGGTGTTGTACTCTAGGATGGTTGCCATGGTATCTGCTTGCTCATGACCAAAATAGGAGTTGTTGCCTGTAGCATGGATCGTATGCGGATACGCATCAAAGAACCAATTGAAGATATCGATCTGATGCGACCCAAGGTCTGAGACCACGCCGCCGCCTAATCTTTTGTAGTTACGCCAGTTGTATACTTGGTCTACCGTATCGAATCCATACGCTTTAAGCGCGTTGAGGTCTATCTTATCACTCTTT
>JANQRC010000063.1 GCA_028284745.1 Flavobacteriaceae bacterium | reverse complement strand
TTGCTGTTCCCAATGCTCTTTTTCATTTCCTAACACCTAACACCTAACACCTAACACCTAACACCTAACACCTAACATCTAACACCTAACATCTATTCTTCAACTTTGATGCCTAACTTGTTCATCACCAGTTGTGTAATGTCATATTGGGGATCTACATAGGCAAAACTATTACCTTCCAAGGTCAATATTTGCGTGTATCCTTGCTCTTGAACAACCTGTTTGATGGCATTGCCCATCTTTTGGTATAGCGGACGCATCAATTCGTCATTCTTCAACTGTATGAGCTTGGCACCATTTTGCCTTACACGTTGCAGACTGGCTTCGGTTCGTAAAATGGAATCCTGCATCTGCTTTTTTAACGCCTCTGTGTAACTGGCCTCCTTAGACTGGTATTCCTTTAGCAAGGCTTGATATGCTGTGATATTAGGCCCTACCTGTTTTTCTAGTTCAAGATTGTAGTCCTGTACACCTTTTTGCACATCTTTTAACTCTGGCATTTTAGATAGGATGAGTTGTGAGTCGATGGTACCTAACTTTTGTGCGAATCCGAACGAAGTGATGAGTAGGAAAAGGGTAGCAAATTTGATGTTTGTTCTCATGGTTGCTGAAATTTACGCAAAGCTACTGAAAACATCTTACCTTATTGAGTGCTAGCGAGAAAAAACCTTATTCTGTGTAAAGTTGCCCGCTATGGGCCAACAAGTGCACCGTGCGATGTTCTGGCAGTCATTTTTGCAGCAGGCCCTCTAAACTCCCAATATCATTTTTACGCTACACATCTGCTACTGAAACTCCGTTTTCAGCAAAATTCTTGAAGTCCTGGGCGTATTGCATGCTTTGCTTCTTGAACATTCCTTTCATGAATGGGCTCATGAATTTCATAATGGGGCTACTAAATTTAAACGCACTGTTACTGACCCATTGCGTCTGTTGTGGCCCTATTTCTTTGAACATATTCTCTTGGATGTTGAGCACACCTTTTGTTTCGTACTGTGTGTGAAATTCGTCAGGCAAGTTTTTCTTCAGGATGGTCTCGGTCATTTCCATGTCACGATTGCGATGCTTGAAGCGCATTTTCATCTTGGCACCTTCTTCGCCTGGATGATCATCCAAAAATTCATAGCTGATCAAGCCACGCATCCAATGTTTCATGTTTTCGGCATTGTCTAATTTTTCTAGAAACTCTTTTCTAGGAAGGTCTATCGTGATAGAGGTTTGGTATTTCATAGTGCTAGGTAGTTGGTCATTCTATAAAAATAAAAAAAGCGAATGGATCTTCCACTCGCTTTAGCAATATGCTGTTCTCATGCACTTGGTGCTATAATGCGATGATCTTGAATGATTTTAGCTGTTTTGGGGTCTGTACCCTAACAATGTACATGCTTCGCTTTTGTAGCGTTACTGAGAAGCGATACCGCTGCTTCCCTTTCAACTTAGAGGATCCGAAGACCTTTTTTCCCAACACGTCATACACTTCAACAGAGGCGAGTTGTTCAATTCCACTGATGGTAAGCATGCCATTGCTGTACACCACTTTTCCTTTGGGATCTTGCTGTACATTCTTCTCAAAACCTGAGGTAATAAAAGTGCTACTGTGTTCGTTATTGGCAAAGGCCACCGTGCAAACAAAGAGTACGATAAGTGTAGCGTATTTTTTTATCATAGGATTCAGGGTTTGTGTAAATTTACTAAACTTTGGCTATACCTAGATTCTTTTTGTTGTCAAAACGGCTCATATTGATGTGTTCAAGTCTAGATCAAATATTTTGACCCCAATAATAAGTCCGTAATTATTATTTTAGTGCTCCAAAATCATGCCATAGCTACTCATGCGATTACTATTTTTTCTACTTAGCCTGTTTTTCGTAGTTGCCCAGACCCATTCTCAGAAAAAGGAGCGTCCTCTTTTCACTATTGACGGAGAACCTACTTTCAAAGATGAATTTCTTAGGGTCTACAACAAGAATTTGGATCTTGTTCAAGATGAAAGCCAGAAGGACATGGCAGGATATCTAGAGCTGTTCATCGACTACAAACTGAAGGTGCGGCAAGCTTTGGATCTAGAGTTAGACAAGCGCACTAGCTTCAAGCAAGAGTTTGAAAGATACAAGAGGCAGCTATCTGATAGCTATATGATCGATACCTTGGTCAACGATGCGTTGGTCAAAGAAGCGTATGGTCACAGCAAGTATCAAGTAAAAGCATCCCACATATTGCTTACGGTAGATGAAAACGCCAAGCCATCCGATACCTTGCAGGCATACCAACGCATACAAGACATACGTGAGCAAGCTATTGCGGGAAAGAGTTTTGCCGAGTTGGCAAGACAATATTCTCAGGATCCCAGTGCGAGAAAAAATGGAGGTGACTTGGGCTATTTCTCTGCGTTTAGAATGGTATATCCGTTTGAGAAGGCTGCGTTCAGTACTGCCATAGGCAATATATCCATGCCTGTACGGACCCAATACGGATATCACATCATCAAAGTCGAAGACAAGAGGGTGTCTCTAGGAGAACGAACCGTGGCACATATCATGCTGATAGACAGACCACAGCAAGTAGTGGATTCAACCACGATACCTCCTTCTGAAGAGCGCATCAACGAATTGTACAGCAAGTTAGAACAAGGCGAGAATTTCGAGCATTTGGCCCGAAGGTTTTCTGACGACCGCAACACGGGCATTCGTGGTGGTAAACTACCTCGGTTTGCCAAAGGAGGCCTAGGGATAGAGAATTTTGAAGAAATAGCCTTCGGCTTGGAGAAACCTGGCGATCACAGCAAACCCTTTAAAACCAAATTTGGGTGGCATATCGTGCAATTGATCGATACGCACCCCATTCTCAGTTATGAGGAAATGTACGACGAGATGCTGGCCAAGGTGAAGAAAGACAAACGCAACACGTTGATTGATGCATCACTGGCCCAAAAAGCAAAAGGCCTCTATACCATCACAAGGGACGAAAGTACCTATAAGAGCCTGTTAGACTCTGTGAAGTTGAATTATAAAGCCAGAAAATGGTGGAGTACTAGCGACCAAGACCTCAATGACAAGCTACTTGTCTCGATCGATGGGGCAAAACATACCGTTGAACAGTTCTCTGAGTTTTTAAAAGGGCTACAGAGAAAGTTCGATCATGCAAAAGTAGACCCAGCAATATTGTTCGAGAATCTCTATGATGAGTTTCTAACTGATCAGCTTCTGGCATATTATAGAGGAGATCTGGCAAATCAGAGTACAGAATATGCAAATATTGTAGAAGAATATCGCAATGGCCTTCTGCTGTTCGACCTGATGCAAGACCAGATCTGGGACAAGGCAAAGGAAGATTCACTTGGATTGCAACAATTCTATGAGAAACATAAACAAAACTATATGTGGAAGACCCGTGGCAAAGTCACTATCGCTACTTGCACAAGATCTGAACATGCCCAAGAAGTGAGGCAATTGCTCCTGGCTGGCAAAACAACCGACGAAATCAAAGAAGCGGTAAATGAAGGTGCTATCATCAATGTGCTGTTCACATCAGGGACCGTAGAAGAAGACCACAATGCACTGCCTAGAGATTTCGAACTAGTTGAAGGCGTATCGCCCGCTTACGAAGAAGAAAAAGACTTCACCATTGTAAAGGTTCACAAAGTGATTCCTGTGGCTCAGAAAAAACTAGAAGAGACCAAAGGAAGGGTGATCAATGACTACCAGCAATTCTTAGAAAAGGATTGGACAGCGAACCTGCGTAAAGGTCATGAGATACACGTGAATGAACGAGTTTTCAAAAAATTGGTTGCAAAACAAAAGAAGAAACGCAAGAAGTATGCGAAGTAAGCAACTACTGTTCATAATAGCTGTTTCGATATGCCTTGCCACCTGTACGCTCTTTAAAAGCGAAGGGGCCGAGAACGCAGTGGCAAAAGCTGGTGATTCCTATTTATATATGGATGAGATACGAACGGTCGCACCCACAGGATTGAGTGAAACAGATAGTACCGTTTGGGTCAACAATTACATCAACAACTGGGCAAGACAACAACTGTTTCTGCAAAAGGCCGAAGTAAACTTAAGTGACGAACGTCAAGATGAATTGAAAGAGTTGATCTCTCAGTATCAGAACGATCTTTTCATCAAAGTATACAAAGAAGCACTTACAACCAATGCTATCGACACTGTGGTAAACCAGGAGGAGATCGCCAAATATTTTGACCAGAACAAGATGAACTTCAAGCTGAATGAAGACCTGCTGAAGTTGCGATACATTGCATTGGGCAAGCAGAATTACAATGTAAAAGAAGCAGGGAGGAGATTGAGGATCTTCAGCGAGACTGATATCGAGTACCTAGACTCTATCGCATTGCAATTCAAGGCATTTTCACTCAATGACTCTATTTGGGTGAAGACAGCGCACGTGTACGACCGCATCCCAATACTCGCACAAGACGATCACAGCAAATACTTAAAAAAATCACAATTCTTTACACTAGAAGATTCAATAGATATATATTTGGTGCACGTTACTGATATCTTGCCTAGGGGCGAATTGGCGCCACTTGCATACGTTAGTCCAACGGTAAAACAGATCATCTTGAACAAACGCAAGGTCGAATATTTACGGCAACTGGATAAAGACATATTGAATGATGCGATCAGGAAGAAGCAATTTGAAGTTTATGAGTAGGTTGAACAGCATTTTCCCAATTTTTATTTTTAGCATATCTATTCCTAGCTTCTCTCAAGATTCCCCAGCTGAAGAAGCTTCCCAACAAAAGGAAGCCACAGTAGAGATCATTGAAGATGTGGCAGGACAAGCCCCTGCGATAGATTCGACAAAAAACGATGCCCCAAAGCGAATCAAGGTAGATGGTGTGGCAGCTGTGGTAGGCGATCATGTATTACTTGAGTCTGACATCGATAAGGAATTCGTAAACCTAGAGACACAAGGAATTTCAACAAAAGATATTACTCGCTGTCAGTTGCTTGGCAAGCTTATGGAAGACAAGCTGTATGCACATCATGCCATTCAAGACAGCCTTCCGTTTTCAGATGATGAGATCAATGCACGCGTAGACCAGGTAATCCAATACTTCACGCAACAACTAGGAAGTATGGACAAGGTGCTGGCGTATTATGGGAAGACCAACGAGGCGGATTTTAGGAAAGAGGTGTTTGATGCTCAAAAGACATCTAAACTTGCAGCAGACATGCGAGATAAGATCGTTGGCGATATTGAAGTCACTCCTGAAGAGGTTCGTCAGTTCTTTAATAAGATTCCTGCCGAAGACCGCCCGCTGATAGGTGCCGAAATGGAAATTGCACAGATCGTCGTGAAGCCTAAAGTCTCCGAGCAAGAAAAACAAAAGGTGATAAACGACCTGAAACAATACAGAAAGGACGTACTTGAGAATGGTGTTGGCTTTGCGAGCAAGGCTATCTTATACTCGCAAGATCCAGGGTCAAGGTCTAATGGAGGTCTGTATACGCTAGACAGAAAGCGACCAAGGATGGTAAAAGAATTCAGGGACGTTGCTTTTAGTCTTCAACCAGGCGAAGTGTCAGAACCTTTTGAGAGCGACTTCGGTTGGCATATAATTACCGTAGATAAAGTAAGAGGCCAGCAGCGCGATGTTAGGCACATCTTGCGTATCCCTAAGATCTCGAGCACTGCTTTGCTAGGAGCCAAGAACAAGATAGACTCCATAAGAACTCGTATTCTGGACAAAGAGATCACTTTTGAAGAAGCTGCAAAGATGTTCTCTGATGAAAAAGAGACCCGCAACAATGGTGGGCAGCTCTACAACCCAATTACGCAAGACACCCATTTCGAACTTACTAAAATGGACCCTACACTGTACACCCAAGTGCGCGAATTAAAAGATGGTGAGATCTCATACCCGCTCGTCGACGAAGATGACAGGGGCAACAAACGTTACAAGATACTTCGGGTAACCAGAAGATACGAAGAGCATATCGCCGACTTCGCGCAAGACTATATTAAGGTCAAAGAACTGACTCTTAAAGAAAAACAATTGAAGGCCATCACCAAATGGATGGGAGAAAAGATCACAGATACATATGTAAAGGTGAACGCCGAAAACAGAAGCTGCGATTTTGAAAACGATTGGCTGAAAAAATAACTTCCATGTCAGACGTCGCTGCCGTAGAGCAACTGGTTGTCAAACACCAACAACTTAGAAAAGAGATCGCCAAAATAATTGTAGGGCAAGAACAGGTCATTGACCAGATCTTACTTTCCATATATGCAGGTGGGCACTCTTTGTTGATCGGTGTTCCCGGATTGGCGAAGACGCTCATGGTGAATACGATCGCCAAAGCGCTAGGGCTAGATTTTAAAAGGATCCAGTTTACGCCAGACCTTATGCCCAGTGATATCTTGGGTAGTGAGATTCTAGACGAGAGCCGGCACTTCAAATTCATAAAAGGCCCTGTGTTTGCTAACATCATACTGGCAGACGAAATCAATCGTACACCGCCTAAAACACAGTCTGCCTTGCTAGAAGCTATGCAAGAGCGTGTGGTCACTGTTGCAGGCCACCGCTATCAGCTTTCACAACCTTATTTTGTGCTGGCAACGCAAAACCCAATTGAACAAGAAGGGACCTATCCCTTGCCTGAAGCGCAGCTAGACCGTTTTATGTTTGCCATAGAGCTTAAATATCCTTCTTTTGAAGAAGAGGTCGAAGTAGTTAAAAGCACAACAAATAACGAGACTCCTAATGTCGATGCATTGTTCAGTGCTGAAGAGATCGTTGCCATACAACAATTGGTGCGAAAGATCCCAGTGGCCGACAACGTAGTAGAATATGCAGTAGGTCTTGTAGCCAAAACGCGCCCTAATAGTGATGCCGCTCCGGATCTAGTGAAGAATTACATAGACTGGGGCGCTGGCCCACGAGCTTCACAAAACTTGATCTTGGCAGCAAAGGCGCTAGCAGCAGCAAAAGGTAAATTCTCTCCCGACATTGAAGAGGTGCAAGCAGTTGCTCATGGTATTCTTAGACACCGTATCATCAAAAACTATAAAGCTGAGGCTGAGGGTATTTCAGAAGAGCAGGTCATCAAAGCGCTGTTGTAAATACCATTACTTCACATCTATTCGTTTTATATAGAAACCTTCGCTAAGAGATGTGCTTCGTAGTTGTGGGCACAAGCCATAATTTTCTTCGTAAAACTTTATTTGCTCACTGTTCACACAAGGCAATTCCCCATTACCGGTCAACCAAAAGTAAGTGCCCTTAGGCGGACTCCAGTAATTCATGTTGCCAATGCTCTTTTGCGCAAAACCTTCGTTCATTACAGAATTAGGCGCAGGCTTCAGAAGATTGTTCAATGAGAATGTAGGCTGTTGCCTCATCAACGGATTGTTGACAGCCTCTCCGAAATCTATAGGTACAAATACCAATCCCAAACCTATAAAAGCACTGATGGCCAAAAAAGAGTTGAACACCCTACGATTTCTAAAGACCTGGAACAGAGACACCGAACTCAGATAGAATACAAATACCAAGAAGAAACGATGCTTTGGCGATGTAGCCCATAACACTCCGAAGTGGAGCAATGCTGTAAGGTAGGTCCATATGAGTGGTGACCTTGTTTGCCTTTTCAAAAAGATGATCAAAGGTGTCACAACCAATAAGCCCACAAATAACAGGTTGAAAAAACCACCAACTTTATTGTAGGAGATCCATCGGATGACCATCTCACCTAGCCCCATATTGTCAACCGTATCATGATCAAGACCTGTTAAGAACTCTTTTCCCTGAATGGTCTGCAGTATGATCTCTGAAGCTTTCCAATCCACAGTTGCAAGATCACCATAGAACAACGGGAAGAGAGGTAATCCGGTCAAGATGATGTTCTTGGCCACTAACAGCGACGCAGAAACAAGAACCAATCCCGAAAGTTTGGCCGATTCGGTCTTCAGCGATGAAAAGTGCTTCACAAAGAGAAGTATGGGCAGCAATACAAGTGCGGCCATGATCACTTTAGACAATATGATCAAGATCGTAAATGCAAACAGGAGAATGACCTCATCTGTGTTCGCTTGGTGGTAATTTCTTTGGAAAAGATACAATACGACCAGCCCAACAAGCATGGATACGATATCAGCCGATGGAATGTTCACAAATAACATGAGTATTGGTAAAAATAACAGCATGTAGCCCATGGAAAAGCGCTCTGTGGTCAACGAGCCCTTATCACTAAGACCTTCTATAGAATAAAACGAGACTACGATGAGAAGTAAGCCATTGAGGTCATTGAAATAAGGACCGAAAAAAGGAAAATTGAAACCAGCCTGCAATACGTGCCAGCCAGAAGCTTGCCCTAAAAAAGGATGAAGGTTCACAAGCCCTTTTACAAAACCGTACTGATTCAGCCATTTGATGGTCTGCACATAATAGCTTTCATTGTCGAACAGAAATGGTACCGTGGTCGATTTCGTCCAACATGCTATGAAGACGATCGAGAAAATGAGCTTATGCAGTTTCGAAAACCCTATCCAGCTTGCTTTTATAGACAAAGCAATTTCGTAGAAATAATTTTTGTGTATGATGAGCAGCAGTAGGTTCATTGCCAGTATGGCGATGTAGAATTTGGTATTGACATTACTGAAAAATGCAACGGTCAGCGTAACTAGCAGGTACGAGAATGATCCAGTGATGCAGAGCAATGCGGCAGGAGGCATTTTTTTTAGGAAAAGGCGCTTGAAGATCAACCCGAAGTTGATGCAGGTCAATAAGATGTATGCCCATGCGGCTAGAATATATAACATATCAGCAGTATCGATCACTGCCAATTTAGTTAAACTTGTCGGTTTTTATATGTTTTTTATTGACGAAAGAGTCTTGAGGTCAAATTCATAAAAAAACTACGCGTTTCTTTAAGAATTGATCATCAAATAATTAGCGTTTTTAGCGTTTCACAAAAAATATAGCGTAGAATATTCACATTGATAAAAGTATTCGTTGAGAATGCGCATTTCCATTGAATTATGTAAAAAATCGAAGTGATTTTATTAATTTCGCAAGACGATACTTCAACCTAAATTAAAACACATTATGGCCTTTGATATTGAAATGATTAAGGGCGTTTACGGACGCATGAGAGAACGAGTGGATGCTGCAAGAGAGATTGTAGGACGTCCGTTGACCCTCGCCGAGAAGATCTTATATTCTCACTTATGGGATAGCATCCCGACCAAAGCCTTTGCAAGAGGAAAGGACTATGTAGATTTTGCTCCCGACCGCATTGCATGCCAAGATGCTACGGCACAAATGGCCTTGTTGCAGTTCATGCAGGCGGGAAAGAGTAAGGTGGCTGTGCCTACAACGGTGCATTGTGATCACTTGATCCAGGCAAAGGTCGGCGCTAGCCAAGACCTTCAAGCAGCCTTGAACACAAGTAACGAGGTATTTAACTTCTTAGAGTCTGTTTCAAATAAATATGGCATTGGCTTCTGGAAGCCAGGCGCAGGAATCATTCACCAAGTGGTATTAGAGAATTACGCCTTTCCTGGTGGAATGATGATCGGTACCGACTCACATACAGTGAATGCTGGTGGCCTGGGTATGGTTGCCATAGGCGTTGGTGGTGCAGATGCGGTAGATGTCATGGCAGGTATGGCTTGGGAGTTGAAGTTTCCGAAGCTGATAGGTGTTCGCCTGACCGGTAAACTTTCGGGCTGGACCGCACCAAAGGACGTAATACTCAAAGTAGCAGAGATATTGACCGTTAAAGGCGGAACAGGCGCTATTGTCGAATATTTTGGCCCTGGCGCTACGGCCATGTCATGTACTGGGAAAGGAACCATCTGTAACATGGGTGCCGAGATCGGTGCAACCACTTCCACGTTTGGTTATGACGAATCCATGGAGCGTTACTTGCGAGCGACAGACAGGCCCGATGTTGCAGATGCAGCCAATGAAGTAAAAGAATATCTTACCGCAGACGCAGAAGTATATGCTGATCCAGAACAATACTTTGACCAGGTAATAGATATCAACTTGTCAGAACTTGGCCCATTGCTGAATGGTCCTTTTACACCAGACCTTTCTACCAATGTGGGGCCAGAGATGACCAAAAAAGCTACAGATAACGATTGGCCTTTGAGCGTAGAATGGGGCTTGATCGGGTCGTGTACCAATTCTTCATACGAAGACCTGTCTCGCGCATCTTCTATCGCGCAACAGGCTTTGGACAAAGGGTTGAAGACCAAGGCAGAGTTCGGGATCAATCCTGGTTCTGAACAAGTGCGCTATACCGCAGAGCGTGATGGGATCTTAGAGGTCTTCGAAAAATTGGACGCCAAGATCTTCACCAATGCATGTGGTCCATGTATTGGTCAATGGGCACGATATGAAGATCCGAAGAACGCGCCAAAGAATAGCATTGTGCATTCTTTCAACAGAAACTTTGCCAAGCGTGCTGATGGTAACCCTAACACGCATGCTTTTGTTGCTTCTCCCGAATTAACAGCTGCCATCGCTATTGCAGGCCGTTTAGACTTCAACCCGATCACAGACAAGCTGATCAATGAGAAGGGTGAAGAAGTTATGCTAGACGAGCCAACAGGATGGGAGTTGCCACCAAAAGGCTTTGAAGTGAAAGACAACGGATATATCGAGCCAGAAGCAGACGGAAGCCATGTGCAGGTGAATGTGAATGAAAGTTCTGAGCGTCTGCAATTGCTAACACCTTTTGAGCCTATTGGAGATGAAATTGAAGGTGCCAAGCTTTTGATCAAAGCCTATGGGAAATGTACCACAGACCATATCTCTATGGCTGGGCCATGGTTGCGTTATCGAGGCCACCTGGACAACATCGCTAACAATACACTTATCGGTGCCGTAAATGCATACAACAAACAGACAAACTTTGTAAAGAACCAACTTGCTGATGAATATGGTGGCGTGCCAGATACACAGCGCGCGTATAAGGCGAACGGTATTCCAAGTATTGTAGTTGGCGATCATAACTATGGGGAAGGCTCTTCACGTGAGCACGCTGCCATGCAACCGCGTCATTTGGGTGTAGTGGCCGTATTGGTGAAGTCTTTTGCGCGTATTCATGAGACCAACTTGAAGAAACAAGGCATGTTGGCATTGACCTTTGCTAATGAGAATGACTACGATAAGATCCAAGAAGACGATACGTTCAACTTCTTGGATCTGAATGAATTTGCCCCTGGCAAGCCTTTGACCATAGAGGCTGTGCATGCTGATGGTAGCAAGGATGCCATTGTCACCAATCATAGTTACAACGATGCGCAGATCGATTGGTTCAAGGCTGGGTCAGCGTTGAATCTGATCAAGGCTCAGAACGCCTAAGCGTTGCCGCATGGTACATACATGGAAAGCCTCTCAGACCGAGAGGCTTTTTCTTTTTGTGACACTTAATTTGCTGTAAAAAGGAAAAGAGATCCTTTTTCCGAGCCGCCTTTTTAGGCACCTCTCAGCCTCGGCTGCCTTCAAGAAGTTTTGCTATATTTACCAAGAGTACCTTAAAATCTCCATACCCTGAAGGTAAATACATTGCAGGTTTTGATTAACTGACAAAAAGTAAAACTCATGAATAAAGTAATATATGACTATAAATACGCCTTAATTGGATTGGTCGTTTCAATTATTGGTTTTACGGTTTTTCACAGTTTCGGAATCGACATAAAGGAGAAGACCCATATTTATATCAACCATCTAGAGCGTTACGAGATAAATGAAATATTTGCCTTTTGGATAAAGATCTTCATCGTCTTCGCCCTGATCAATTACCTGGTGAATATCGAAAAGCGAAGGAATAAAGCAAAGAAGAAGATCTATCGCTCTATGCTTTATGCCTGCAATCATATCCTTAAAAATTTCCTTTACCAATCCCAAGTTCTGCAGATAGAAGCAGAATTGCATCCTGAGTTTGACAAAAGAATGGTGAAAATGTACATAGAGGCACGAGATGAGGCAGAAATCCTGATCAGGAAATTATCAGATATAGATAATGTAGAAGACAAAGATATCTACGAGGCGATAAAAGCAGAAGCTAAAGGTCAAGATAGGTAATGCAACAGCGCCATCGGCCATGACCTGGCACCTATGAGAAGACTAATTTAATTTTCACGGAATATTTAGGGTCACCTACAGGTTGTTAGGCATGAGGCGCAGACCATCACCACGACCTTTTGTTGGCCAAGCCTTGTAAGGAAATAGATCTGCTTACGACTTTTAAGACACCAACCAAACAAAATTGTTCGTGAACTCTTTATGGTTTCTTGACGATGTCAATCTCTTTAAGGTGCTATGCCCGCACAAGTTCAAGAGTTATAAACAAAAGCACTCGCACGATTTCCATCACTATAAGAAAAAAGATTACATCTACTTCGAAGAGGACCATGCCAACAAGGTTTATTTGATCGACAAGGGTAAAGTAAAGTTAGGCTATCATACCGAAGAAGGTGAAGAGGTCATCAAAGCCATTCTCTCTCGCGGAGAATTATTTGGCGAGAAGGCTATTTTAGGTGAAGAGAAGCGTAACGAATTCGCCCAGTCTATCGACAATGCTACGTCGATATGTCCGGTTCCTGTAAACACGATGCATGAGTTGATGCGAGACAATCAAACCTTCAGCCTCAAGATCTATAAATTTATTGGATTGCGATTCAAGAAATTAGAAAGACGCTTGCAATTGCTTCTCTTCAAGGATACGAAGACACGGTTATTAGAATTTTTGGATGAGCTTTGTGAAGAATACGGCTATTGTTGTGAGAAGACAGGAGACATGGTCATAGCAAATCCCTATACTCAAAAGGACATTGCGTCACTGATCGGCACATCGCGCTCTACCTTGAATATTCTGATGAATGAACTGAAGGAAGACAGCATCATCAACTTCAACCGCAAAGAAATACGCATTCTCAAGAATATTGCGTAAATGTTAGCCAGCTAACATTTCAATGCTGCCAGCAGCCTTATTTTTGGGGTCAAAATGATATAAAAATCAAAATTGAAGATGTTTAAAAAGACTTTTTTAAAAGTTGCTGCAGTGGCACTATTTGTTGTTTCCTGTAACAACGATGATGACAACGGGCCTGTTTTGTCTGATCTAGAGGTTAACTTTACAGGTCTAGAGAACCTAGGCAGTGATTTTGTTTACGAAGGATGGGTGATCGTAGATGGTTCGCCAGTAAGCACAGGTACCTTTACGGTAGACGACTCAGGTACTCTGTCGAGTACGGTTTTTCAAGTAAATGACCAACAACTGCTGAATGCTACTAGTTTCGTGCTTTCAATAGAACCAGTTGAAGACCCAGACCCTGCACCCGCAGATACTAAAATACTGGCAGGAGATTTTTCAGGAAATATAGCAGATCTCGATAGTGGGATCGTAGGAGACTTTGGCAATGCATCGGGTACATTCTTTTTAAGAACTCCAACTGATGAGACCACAGGAAACAATATGAATGACGAGAATGGCGTTTGGTTTGGGAATCCAGGCATGCCGCCCACGCCAGGGTTAACGCTCCCCCAATTACCTGATGGATGGATCTATGAGGGCTGGGTAGTCGTAGACGGGGTAGGAGCCTTGACAACGGGTACCTTCGATGTGTTTGATGCCGAAGATAATGCCGCGCCGTTTAGCGGCCCTAACCCTGGACCACCAATACCTGGCGAAGATTTTTTTGAGAATCAACCAGACGGTTTTACATTTCCGCTAGACATTAGGGGTAGAACGATCGTTGTTACCGTAGAGCCAGTTCCGGACAACTCGCCAGCACCATTTCTGCTAAAACCTTTATTGGGCGTTGCTGGTCAGGAGACTGCTCCTTCGACTCACACTCTTTCTGCCAATCCAGACTCCTTACCTGTTGGAAGGGTGACTCGTTAACGTACGTATAATATTTGTTAGCTTTGGGGCGCTATACCAATCAAGGTATATGTGCCCTTTTTTATACTATGGAACGAAAAAAGCCCAACAGATCTAACATCATATTGCTCATTGTTCTGGTGCTGATGATCATTCCCCAGACGAGAACCCCTATCCAAGTAGCATTCAACAAGATATTGGCACAGTTTTCTCCTTCTGCTATTCATGAAGAACAACAAACCCAAATAGAGTCTTATAACTGGACGTTATATGATGAGGCTGGGAATGTCTATAAGTTTGGCGACAGCAAAGGAAAGGTCGTCTTGATAAACTTTTGGGCTACATGGTGCCCCCCTTGCATTGCCGAGATGGAAAGCCTACAGAAACTCTACGACGACTACGGAGAAAGCGTTGACTTTTTATTTGTCACTGCAGACGATCGCGAAGCCGTGACGTCCTTCAAGCAGAAAAGACAATATGATCTTCCTGTTTTCTACGATCGATCGGCACCACCTTCTGAGATTTCTGCAAGATCATTGCCCACCACTTATTTGCTTAGCAAGCAGGGTAAGATCGTGATCGATAAAAAAGGAGCCGCCAATTGGAATAGCGAGAAGGTGAGAGAGACAATAGATGCCTTACTTGCGGGCCTCTAGCTCTCTCTTGAAGTATTTCCAAGGTACGAGCAGCATACCAAAGCACTCACCATCTTGTTTGCCAAGGTGCTTGTGGTGTATCTTATGTGCTCTTCTCACAGCACGTGCATACCAATTATTTGCATTCCTGAACATTTTGAAGCGCTGATGTATAAATATGTCATGCACCATGAAGTAGGTGATGCCATAGGCCAGTATTCCAAGCCCTGTGGGTAGGCCGACCCAAAATCCCTCAAAGCTCCAAAAATAGAAAAGCGCGATGCTGACCGCAGCGTAGAAGAGGAAGAAAGCATCATTGCGCTCAAACCAAGAATCATGGTCCTTGTGATGATGATCCCTGTGCAAGACCCAGAGAAAGCCATGCATCACATACTTGTGAGTGAACCATGCCATGAACTCCATAGCAAAGAAGGTTCCTAAAAAGATGATGGTCCAAAGAAGCGTTTGCATGTCGTACTACAATAAATTAAGTCTATGGCTAAAGTAAGAAGTAGCTAATACACCAAATTTTTGATAGTTGGGCACTCTGATTCGAGTACTCTTGATCTTTAAGGAAGGTGTGCGCTTTAATTTCTTTAGGAGTTTATGATAATACCTGTAGGCGGTATATACGCCAAGTCTTGCTTCAGCTGGCAGTCTTTTCACGCCTTCGTACCCTTTGGCAAAATCAGCTTCAATTTCCCTTATGATGCGGAGCTTGTCCTCTTCATGTAGCTGCCTTAGGTCAGTATTTGGAAAGTAACTTCTGTCTAGGTCCTCGGTATCTGCCTTTAGGTCCCTCAGGAAGTTTACCTTTTGGAAGGCAGAGCCCAACGACATCGCATAATCTTTCAATTCGTCGTACTTTTCTTGATTGCCCTTTACAAATACCTTTAAGCACATGAGGCCTACCACATCAGCAGACCCGTAAATGTAATCCTTGTATTCTTCTTGGGTAAGGTATACCTTCTTGTCAAGGTCTAGGCGCATACTTCGCAAGAATGCCATGTAGAGTTCCTGCCCTATGCTATATTTGTGTACGGTATGCTGAAAGGCATTCAGAATAGGGTTTAGACTTATCCTGTTGGCGATGGCACTGTTTAGCTCGGCCTCAAAATTATCGAGCAGCAGCCTTTTGTCGTAATCGTGAAAAGAATCTACGATTTCATCAGCGAACCGAACAAAACCATAAATGTTATAGACATCTTTACGTATCGAAGGGGAAAGCATTTTAGACGCCAAGGTGAAGGACGTGCTGTAAGACTCGGTGACGACCTTGCTGCATTTGTTTGAAACAGTGTCAAAGATGGTTTTCATGGTAGGGGATGGTGTTTGTTGATCAGTTCAGCAGCTAGCTTTCCGGATATGAGTGATGGCGGAACACCCGGACCAGGTACGGTAAGCTGACCTGTGAAATATAGGTTTTTTACTTTTTTACTCTTGAGCTTTGGTCTCAAGAATGCTGTTTGAAGCAATGTGTTGGCCATTCCGTAAGCATTTCCTTTGTACGAATTGTAATCTTTGACAAAATCATTCACACAGAAGCTTTCTTTAAAGATAATATTTTTTGTAACATCCTGGTCAGTAAGCCGTTGGAATCTGTTCATGATAATATCGAAGTATTGCTCCCTTACTTCAGGTGTGTCCTTGATACCTGGTGCAAGGGGGATCAGGAATATGCCTGCCTCACAACCAGTTGGTGCCGCATTGTCGTCGGTCTTGGAAGGAAAGCTCGCGTAGAATAGCGGTTCTTTGGGCCATTCAGGATCGTCATAAATGGCCTGGGCATGTATATCGAAGTCAACATCAAAGAAAAGTGTATGATGTACCACATTCTCTAGTTGCTTGTTAAATCCCACATAGAAGAGCAGGGAAGAGGGTGCAAAGGTCTTCTTCTCCCAGAACTGTTCGGAATATGCCCGGTGTTTTGGGGCTAGCAATGTCTCAGAATGATGATAATCTGCACCACTTAGCACGATATCTGATGGGAAGAACTCACCATTTGCCCATATACCGATCGCATGCTTTCCTTCGACTTCGATCCTTTCCACTGGGCTGTTGGTCTTGATCGTAACGCCTAGGTCTTCGGCAAGTGTTCTCATGCCTTCGATGACACTGTACATGCCGTTTTTGGGATGAAAGGTGCCAATGCCAAAGTCAGCAAAATTCATAAAGTTGTAGAAAGCAGGCGTGTCGCCTGGTTTAGCACCTAGAAAAAGTACAGGGAATTCTAAAATAGATACCAATCGTTCATTTTTGAATTCACGACGCACCGTTTTCTTTATAGTGTCAAGAAAGAGTCCTAGTTTCCTCATGGTCTGTGGAGTTATCAGCTCTAACGCGGAAACTCCGGGCCTGTATACAAGGTCTTTGATGGCGATGTCATAGTTGTCTTCGGCGTTGCCTATGAACTTCTTGAGCTTTGACGCGCTTCCTGTCTCAATGGATTCAAAGGTCTCACATATTTTTTCTAGCGAATCCTCTATCGAAATATAATCCAGCTTGTCAAAGTATACATTGTATGCAGGATTCAACTTTTCTAATGAATAATAGTCGGAAGGTTTCTTGTTGAAATCCGCAAAGAAACGCTCAAATACATCAGGCATCCAATACCAGGTTGGCCCAATATCGAAGACGAAGCCGCCCTTCTTTAACTGTCGCGCTCTACCGCCAACTGTATCGTTCTTTTCGAAGATGGTTACGTCGTATCCTGATCTTGCTAGATAGCTGGCAGCAGCTAGTGAAGAGAAACCTGAACCAACGATGGACAATGTGTTATTCATGTTTAACAAATATACACAAAAGTTAAACAGAAAAATATATGTTGAGGGTTTTTACAATTCTTTAACTAATTCTTGCATAGAACCGAATAGCGAAACATTCGAGGGAAGTGTCTCTTTGTCAAGATATTGCGCCTGATGCCCCAGTGCCCAAAGTTTGCATTTGGATTTGCCAGGCATCAACTTATTGAAGTCATCTATATACTGGGCGATCTTGTCTTTGGTTGGTGTTACCGTGAAGTAAGAGATGAAATAGAGGTTGTCATAATACTTCGTAAGGTCGATAAGGCTATCTAGCGGTACGGTCGGGCCAAGATAGATGGAGTGATACCCGTGCAGCATGACCTCGAAGTTAACGTATAGGAGCCCTATCTCGTGTATTTCTTCTTCAGGTAGGTACAAAACAAACGTCTTCGACTTATTGCTTGGCTCTACCATTTGAAGTTTTTCTGTATTGATCAGGATCTTTTGTTTGATCAGACTGGTCACGAAGTGCTCATGGGCTGGCGTAATGGTGTCGGTTAGCCATAACAGGCCCAACTCATTCAGCAGTGGGATGAATATCTCATAGAAGACCTCTCTGAATGACTTGGTGGTTAGTAAAGAGTTGTACGTGTTGTGGAATAGTGTTTGGTCGAAATTGATCATCGATAGCTTAAAGGCATTTATCGAATGATTCTTCACGCTATTCTCAGAAATGAACTCTTTGACCAGCACAGGTATCTTTTCTTCAGGAATTTCTGCGATCTTGGAGATCTTGTGACCAGTCTTGTAGAGCAAGGTCACATTAAGCAACTTCTGAAGATTCGCTAAGCTGTACGTTCGAATGTTGGTGTTGGTCCTTTCAGGTGTCAGCAGTCCGTAGCGCTTCTCCCAGATTCTTATGGTGTGCGCTTTGATGCCCGAAAGATTTTCGAGGTCTTTGATGCTAAAACTGTTCTTTATATTATTCATTATTGTTTAATAAAAGAACTTAATCATTAAACAAAAGTACAGCTTTAATCAGAAACATGAATGAAGTTTATGGGAAATTAACATTTTCCCTCAAAAGAGAAGAGTAAGTGCGCACGAGAAGACTCGAACTTCCACGGGCTAAACCGCCCACTAGGCCCTCAACCTAGCGCGTCTACCAATTCCGCCACGTGCGCAAGTTTTCAAAAATAAAAAAAGTTGAGCAGCACCCCCAGCTTTAGTGACCTGGTCGGGGCTTCTTTCGGCTGTCAACGCCATGGTCTTCATATGCTCGGGATGAACTTCTCGCCCCACCGTTGGCATGGCCAACCGATCTTTGGCCATCATGTCACTTCGTGACCTGGCTGGAATCTGAACCTTTAAGCTTAAGCCCAGCAGCCATAGGGTCTATAATTGCTGTTGACCGATTTGTTGACCAACTTCAAATAAAATACAGAACGATTTTAAACTTTTACGTTTAAGTGGCAAAACTACAAAATATATGGTAAATAATATTGTGAATTTAATTGTTCATTCCCACTACCAACTTTTCAAAGCTAGTATGGTTTTTAATTTACTTGCTAGGTTTTCAAAAAATAGCTTATATATAATATTCATACAATATTACCGAAAGATAAACCCGCAAAATATTTGCGTTCAAATTTGTCCGCCTAAAAAATCGGAACCCCCTGAAGGCCTCCCCCAATTTTTCACTTGAAAATTTGAGACGAAATTTTGCTTTCCGTTTGGTCGATGCTCAAAATATTGTTTGATCATGCCTGTCGGCAGACAGGTTAAAAATTTCATTATTATGGAAACAAAAGTAAAAACGAACGGAACTGCAACAAAGAGAAATGCGACCGTTAAAAAGGAAGTGCAAAAGAAACTGACCAACGGGGTTATCGGGAAGACCGTTGCCAAAGAAAGAAAGGCGTAAGGCATTAAAACAATCGATAAAAACGGAAAAACATTCAAAATCAACAAAGCTAGTTTCGAAATAAAAGCAAAAGCACCTTTTCCATGATTGAGGTTTAAAAGGGCAGTGTTATATAATGCTCCCATTCACCGATTAAGAAAGAAATAGGAAGGCCAAACCCTCGGTTTTCTTTACATTGCCAAAATAAAAATATGAGTGTACACAATAATGCCAAAAATGGAGACATAGCAGATTTTATCTTATTACCAGGAGACCCGCAACGAGCGAAACTCATAGCAGAAACTTTTTTAAGCAATGCTAAATGCTACAACAAAGTAAGAGGTATGCTGGGATATACAGGTTATTACAACGGGAAACGAATTAGTGTTCAAGGTACGGGTATGGGTATGCCTTCTATGTCAATTTACGCTACGGAATTAATTGAGGAATATGGTGTTGAAAAATTGGTTAGAATAGGATCTTGTGGTTCTATTCAAGAGCATGTGAATATCATGGACATTATTTTAGCTATGGGTACTTGCACGGATTCAGGAATGAACAAATATCGCTTCAGTGGAAAAGATTTTGCACCAACGGCCAACTTCGAGCTGTTAAAAAAAGCACACGAAGTAGCAGAAAAACAGCAACTAAATATTCATACAGGATCTATTTTGACTTCTGATTTTTTCTACGGAGAAAGTCATCTGCCAGATCCATTTTTGAACTGGAAGACTTACGGGGTATTAGGGGTAGATATGGAAGCAGCTGCTTTGTATTCCATTGCAGCCAAATACAAGAAAAAAGCGTTGGCGATATTGACTGTATCAGATCATTTGTTAAAAAAGCAAGCCATTTCAGCCGAAGAGAGGCAAAACTCATTTAAGGACATGATTGGCCTGGCATTGCAATTGGCCTAACAAATTAAAGTTAAGAAAATGAATGAACTAAATTATATTGAAATATTGGGATATGTCGCTTCTATATTGATAGCAATAAGTATTACCATGCAATCTGTAGTAAAACTAAGGGTTATAAATTTTATTGGAGCGGTAATGTTAGGAACTTATGGTGTTTTTATAGAGTCCATGCCTATAATACTAGTAAACTATTTTATTGGGCTTACCAATGTTTATTTTTTGTATAAACTTTTAAAAATTAAAAAACAAATTCAAATAATATATTGATATAAGTCAATTTTAAAACCACTTATTAACTGAACATTCAACTGAACTCAAAGACACTATGATCACCCTAAGCACTTTTGATTACATTTTAATACTGGTATTTTTTAGTACTACATTAGGTATCGGCTTTTGGGTATCAAAAAGATCAGGTAAGAATTCCACTGAATTTTTTCTATCAGGTCGTAGCATGCCATGGTGGCTGTTAGGTGTTTCCATGGTTGCCACTACTTTTTCAACGGACACCCCAAATTTAGTGACGGATATTGTACGTACCAATGGTGTCTCCGGTAATTGGGTATGGTGGGCATTTTTAATTACAGGCTTATTAACGGTTTTTGTATATGCTAAACTGTGGCGTAAGTCGAATGTAAATACCGATTTAGAATTTTATGAATTACGCTATGGTGGAAAGCCTGCCAAATTCTTACGGCAATTCAGGGCCATATATCTGGGAGTCATTTTTAATGTGATCACCATGTCTGCAGTCACCTTGGCAGCCATAAAAATAGGAGGGATTATGTTAGGCTTAGACCCCTGGCAAACCGTTGTAAGCGCAGGGTTTATAACGGTTATATTTAGTGCAGTAGGAGGCTTTAAAGGAGTGGTTTACACAGATTTTATTCTATTTTTTGTTGCTATGGGCGGTGCTATAGGAGCTGCTTATTATCTGGTGAACTTACCTGAAGTGGGAGGCATACAAGCCATGATGGCTAGTGAACATGTAGCTGATAAATTATCCATACTACCTGATTTTAACAATACCCAGGCTTTGATCACCTTATTAATTATTCCATTAGCAGTACAATGGTGGAGCTCCTGGTATCCCGGCGCAGAACCTGGCGGTGGTGGTTATATCGCTCAACGGATGTTAGCCTCAAAAAATGAAGACCATGCCATAGGAGCTACATTTTTCTTTAACATCATGCATTATGCTTTAAGGCCGTGGCCATGGATATTGGTAGCTTTGGCATCGTTAGTAGTATTCCCTGATATTGCGAGTATTCAGGAAGCCTTTCCGAATATCTCAGAAGATAAACTAGGGCACGATCTGGCTTATTCAGCTATGCTTACCAAATTGCCCAGTGGTTTGTTAGGTTTGGTATTGACATCCTTGATTGCTGCCTATATGTCCACAATTTCCACACAATTAAACTGGGGCTCCTCGTATGTGGTGTATGATTTTTATAAACAACAAATCAACCCCAATGCTTCAGAAAAGAGATTAGTGGCTGTTGGTAGGATTTCAACGGTGGTTTTGATGGTGCTAAGTGCCCTGTTGGCATTATTGCTGCAAAATGCGTTGCAATTATTTGAATTGCTATTGGTATTCGGAGCAGGCACAGGATTGGTATTTATACTCCGTTGGTTTTGGTGGCGTATCAATGCGTGGACAGAGATAGCAGCCATGTTTGCTTCGGGGATCATCTCATTATTGCTAAAGCTAACACCTTTAGGAACTTATCTTTTTGATGCCGAAAAAGGGATTTTTCCTGATTGGGCTGAGTTTCCATTTGTTGTAGCAATAACTACTGCCATATGGTTATTGGCAACTTATGCCACGCAACCCGAACAAAAAGAAGTCTTATATGATTTTTATAAGAAGATACAACCGGGTGGCCCGGGATGGAATAAAATAGTAAACAATGCAAAAAAAGAAGATGTGGCCATTGTAAACACTTATGAGAAATGGAGCGTACCGTCAGGAATCCTGGCCATGCTCTTGGGCTGCGTGCTGATTTACAGTACCATGTTTGCTACAGGGTACTGGATCTATGGTACAACAACCAAAGCAATAGTATTAACCATAGTAGCCATTGTTTCAGGATACCTGTTGATAAAAGTTTGGAAAAAAATGAAGGCAACGATTTTGTAAAAACAGCTTATTAAAAATGGCAGAAACATTAATTAGAAAAGGAATGGGAATTAAATATCAACGCGCAGGACAATTTGAGGGAACACGGTTTGAAAAGATACACAATGTAGTTTTTGAAAATTCAAAAGAAGGTTCATCGATCGTAGCTCAGGAAATAGCTAGCCTTGTCAAAGAAAGACAATCGAAAAATGAAAATTGTGTCTTAGGATTGGCCACCGGCTCATCACCGCAAGAACATAACAATACCACTTTTGTTTTAGATACAGAGGCAGCATCAGAACTTACAAGAAATAAAACCCCATCAGATCTATGCGGCAGGAGATTTAGCAGACCCGCATGGTACCCACAAAGTATGTTTAGATGCTTTAGTCGAGGCGTTAGAACAACTAAAAGAGCAGCCTTATATGAAAGATTGTTGGGTATGGTTGTATAGAGGGGCATGGCACGAGTGGGATATCCATGAGATAGAGATGGCAGTGCCGATGAGTCCTGACCAGGTATTAAAGAAACGCCATGCTATTTTTTACCATCAATCACAAAAGGATGGCGTGATGTTTCAGGGGGAAGACAATTAGCAAGGTTTTGGTTTTGTTTGATATTCCAAAAAGTGACCTGGCTGGGGCTCGAACCCAGGACCCTCTCCTTAAAAGGGAGATGCTCTACCAACTGAGCTACCAGGTCTCCATTATTCAGTGACTCGGCTGGGGCTCGAACCCAGGACCCTCTCCTTAAAAGGGAGATGCTCTACCAACTGAG
>JANQRC010000067.1 GCA_028284745.1 Flavobacteriaceae bacterium | reverse complement strand
CGGCGGGGCGCACCCCTTCCCATGCCGAACAGGGAAGTTAAGCCCGCCAGCGCCGATGGTACTGCCGACAGGTGGGAGAGTAGGTCGCCGCCCACTTTTATAGAGTCCCGATTCCTTTTTTGGAATCGGGACTTCTTTGTCTGGATCGGTAGGGAACAACTCTCGGGAAGGGATAGTAGCCGGATACCCTGCAGTCCCGTCCCGATAGCTATCGGAAGCGTATGAGCGGATAGCTCGGTGGCACAGGAGGTACTCCTGGGGTAGCACGCATAGTGAGGTATAAAACAGCGGTTGGTCCTTTATCTTGATAGACCTTTATAAGTGGGATATAACCCCACTTTTTTTATTTTTTAGAAGTTATACTTGTCCGGTCATATGTTCTGATTGTCATACTCTGATCTATTAAGAATGAAAATAATTACCGCTCGTTTATGTAGATATAGTATTGCGAGTAGGCCTTTTTGCTCAAGCTTGGATGCCTAGTTTCGTTTTGTCTACTTTCTTTTAAGTAGATATTGTTTTATTTCTTCAATTTCGTGTCGTCATATTGTAAGGAAGTTTGCGTTTTTGAAACAAACCTTTTAATTCAAAATATTGTATATGTGTCATAAATCTTGCTACTTTTCTTTAGTAGCAATGTTCATTTCTTTCATTGGAATTTCTCAAGAAACTACCGGAACACTTCAAGGAACAGTAAAAGATAAAGAAGGAAATCCTATTGAACTGAGTACAGTTATTGTTGTTGACTCGGCAACTAATTACCAATATGGCACAGTTACTCAGGCCACGGGTTTCTATTCGATAAATAACCTATCACCTTCAAGCACTTATGAAGTCCGTATTGAGCTGATTGGGTATAGAACGCAGAAGCTTGCAGGTGTTACTGTGAGTCTTGGGGAGATCACTTATAAAGATTTCACCCTTATTGAGGAAAGAGAAGAGCTTGAAGAAGTTGTTGTTACTTCTGAGAGCAATGGTAAGTTGAAACAAGGGAATGAAACCTTGATCTCGACTCGCAAAATACAAAACACACCTACAATAGCTAGAGGCATCCAGGACCTCACTCGGAATATTCCGGAAGCCAACCTGAATTCTTTTGGAGGTGCAAGCAACCGTTTCAACAACCTTAACATTGATGGTATCGCAAACAACGATGTGATTGGATTTCAAGAACCAGCAAGTGGCGCATCGGGTTCACAAGCTAATGGCACTCCTGGTAGTTTGTCTAGAAGTCAACCCATTGGATTCGGAGCCATTAAAGAATTGTCTGTGAAAGTAGCCCCTTTCGATGCAAGTATTGGAAATTTTGGAGGAGCTAGTCTCAATTTGGTGACTAAAAATGGTACAAATAACTATGAGACTGAAGTTTATGGCTATGGAAACAATCAACTACTAGTAGGAAGTTTTGCCGATGGAATTGAACAGGATGTTCGTGATTTTTATGATATTCAGTTCGGAGTAGGTCATGGAGGAGCTCTAAAAAAGGACAAGTTATTTTATTATTTGAATTTTGAACAGGCGCTTTCAAGTACTCCGGTTCTGAATGCTCCTGGGTCGGCCACTTCCAACTTCTCGGCCGATGTGGTTGAAGAGATCGCGAATCATTTGATCAACAACTATGACTATGACCCGGGAACCTTTACCGCGGCAGATATTAAGACTTCAAGCACGAAGCTATTCGCTAGGTTGGACTACAATATCTCTAGTAAGCACAAACTCAATATTCGAAACAATTTTGTAAAGAGTTTTGCCGACAATCTTGAGTGGAATGCTTCATTCTTCAATTTTGGGAACCAAGGATATCGACACAACAGTACGGCCAATAGTCTGGCATTGGAGCTAAGATCCAATCTCACACAAAATACGGCCAATGTCTTGTCGGTAGGTTATAACAAAGTATCTGAGGATAGAGATTTTGAAGGAAGGGTGTTCCCCCACATTCAAATTGCTGTGAATTCGTCAGATCGAATCTTTGCCGGCACTTACCGCGAAGCTTCCGTTTATAGCACAGATTTTTCTACATATCAGCTTAACAACAAGTTTACCTATGTAAAGAAAGACCACACCATAAACTTAGGTGGCTTCGTGCAGCTTAATGATATAGACTATGGTTTTTTATCTGCTTGGAATGGGAGGTGGGAGTATCGTTCAGTCGAAGATTTCTTGAATGATCGTCCACGTAGGGTGCGTGGTGTGTACAATGTGAATAACAATGCCTTTGATTTTGTGAGCAGTGTGCCTTCGGCCTCTTTTAAAGTGTTGGAGGCGGCGTTGTATGCTCAGGACCGATATCGCATCTCGGACCGACTGTCCGTTATTTATGGGTTGCGATTAGATGCCCAAGCATTGCCTGAAGACCTTCCTATTAGTGAATTGGTTACAGATACTCCAGAATTCAGTCGTTTTGACAATCAGATCTCTAAGGCACCACAGCTAAATCCGCGATTGGGGTTCACTTATTTCTTAGATGAGAATAGAAAAATGAAACTCCGTGGAGGAACGGGTCTGTTCTCAGGACGCTTGCCCTATCTATGGTTCGCCTATACGGAGTATATTTCTGGAACCAACTATTTCAATATAGATATAAGGCCTGACGATGCTTTACCTTTAACAGAGAACCTTAGCGACTTGGTGGCACAACAACCAGGTTTGACAGAGGTAAACTTGATAGATAATGACTTTAAGCAACCACGGGACTGGAAATCGAATCTTGCATTTGAATGGGTACTTCCACGAAATTGGAATTTTGGATTTGAAGCTACTTATTCAAAAGTGCTAGAAGGAATATTCTTTCAGTCTATAAATCGTAGAAATGAGCTTGGAAACTTTGCGGGGGCAGACGATCGACCATATTTTCTTGAGACCGGTCAGGATATCAAGATAAACCCCAGCTTTACGAATGTTTTCCTGTTGACAAACACCGATGTGGGCTATCGTTACAACCTCACTGCTCATCTTAACAAGAAATGGGGTGGCTATGAAGGCTATTTGGGATACACCTACGGTAGGAGCGAAGATATTTCGAGTACTGTACGGAGTAGTCCGGCTGCAAATTTTGAATGGAATCAGGCTCTGTTTGGCAATGACCCGGCTCGTTCGTTTTCAAATTTCGACCTAAGGCACAAGTTTGTGTCAAGCCATAGTTTCTCCCATTCTTTCAATGAGAAAAACAGCATGTTGGTTTCCTTATTGTACAACGGAAGGTCTGGAAGCCCTTTTTCCTTTGTATACCAAGGAGACCCCAATAGAGATGGATCTTCCAGGAACGATATCGTATATATTCCTAGGGATCAGAGTGAGATCGTATTGGTCGATTTCGATGATGCTGATGGAAATCTAGTTTCCGCAGAAGAGCAATGGCAGAATTTGGACGCCTATATCGAATCGAACGACTATCTAAGAGCGCGAAGAGGCGATTATGCCCAACGCAATGGAGCGCGAACACCTTGGAACCACGAATTGGATATGAAGTTGGCCTTCAATAGAAGGTTCAAAGGGGGGAAGGGCATCACTGTTTCTATGGATGTATTGAATGTGCTAAATATGGTCAACAAAGATTGGGGTCGCTTGGTATTTGTGCCTAACGTAGTAAACTCTAGTTTTAGCCTGCTACGCTTTGTTGACATCCAAAATGAACAGCCCCGGTACACCTTTAATGTGCCTCTAGACACTAAGCCTTGGGTAGTAGATCCTAACAACTCTCGTTGGAGAGCACAATTGGGGGTTACCTTCCAATTCTAACGAGTGTTAAACTGACGGCAAGTCTCCTTTTTCTTTTGCGGGAAGCATAGAATGTCCCATCAAGTATTCATCAACTTGCTTGGCGGCCTCTCGACCTTCGGAAATGGCCCATACGATTAATGATTGCCCTCTTCTTGCATCGCCTGCAACAAATATGCTTGGAATGTTGGTCTGGTAATTTTTCTTTCCTTCGATGTTGCTTCGAGGATCGGTCTCTAGTCCCAGCTGTTCTGGTATGGTAGCTTCTGGGCCTGTGAAACCCAATGCCAGGATGGCCATATCGCAAGGCCATTCCTTTTCCGTGCCTGACCTTTCAACTAATTGTGGGCGTTCTCCCGGGATCGGAACCCATTCGACCTCTACAGTTTTCAGCGCCACGAGTTCGCCTTTTTCATTCCCGATGAACGCTTTGGTAGATATGGCCCAGTTACGTTCTACGCCTTCTTCGTGAGAGCTGGATGTTTTGAGTGTAAAGGGCCAAAAGGGCCAAGGATGCTCTTCTGTTCTAACTTCGCTAGGTCTAGGCATGATCTCGAAGTTAGTTACAGATTTTGCACCATGACGATTAGAAGTCCCTATACAGTCTGAACCAGTGTCACCACCACCAATGACGATGATGTCTTTGTTGGTTGCGGTTAGGTCTTCGGCAGGTTCTTCGATTCTGCTAACTACTTTGTTTTGCTTTTTCAGGAAATCCATGGCCTGCACCACTCCTTTTAAGTTAGAACCTTTTATAGGTAGGCGTCTTCGGGTTGTTGAACCTATGCACAGAACGACTGCATCAAAAGCCTCGAGCTTTTCCAATGGATAGCTTTTTCCCACTTCAGCATTTACCACAAACTCGATGCCTTCTTCTTCCATGATGGCAACTCTGCGGTCGATGACATTTTTCTCGAGCTTAAAATTTGGAATACCGTATTGTAGCAATCCGCCTACTTTATCATCGCGCTCAAGTACAGTTACGCTATGTCCGGCACGATTTAGTTGTTGCGCTGCGGCAAGACCTGCAGGACCTGAACCTACCACAGCTACTTTCTTGCCTGTTCGTTTTTCTGGCGGAGAGGCAACGATCCAACCTTCCGCGAAAGCGCGTTCAACGATCGACTTTTCGATCATTTCAATAGAAACGGGAGGGCTTGTGATGCCTAACACACAGGCTGATTCGCATGGCGCAGGACACAGGCGACCTGTAAACTCTGGGAAGTTGTTCGTGGCATGTAGGATGGCTGAAGCTTCTCTCCAACGGCCATTGTATACGGCATCGTTAAAATCGGGGATCATATTACCGAGCGGGCATCCGCTATGGCAGAAGGGAACACCGCAATCCATACATCGCCCACCTTGATTCTTTAGTTCTTCCTCTGGTAATGCGATCGTATATTCGTTGTAATTCTTTAACCGTTCCTCGACAGCAAGGCTGCCTTCGTTCTGGCGGTCAAATTCCATAAAACCTCTAAGCTTTCCCATAGTTATGCCGTTGGTTGTAGGTTGTTGGTTTCTTTTTCGTTAGCAAGTCTCTCTAGTGCCTTCTTGTATTCGGTTGGCATCACTTTGATGAAATTCTTGTGCTCGGCTTTCCAATTTTCAAGAATCTTCTTTGCCACATTACTTTTTGTGTGCAATTGGTGATTTTGAATCAGCTGTTTCAATTCTGACAGGTCTTCTTCTGACAGGTCTTCAAGGCCTATCATCTCCATGTTGAAGTTTCGCTCATCAAATTCTCCTGTATCATTATAGAGATACGCGACGCCGCCACTCATTCCTGCGGCAAAGTTGCGTCCTGTTTTTCCGAGGATCACCGCAATACCACCTGTCATATATTCGCAACCGTGATCGCCAGTTCCTTCAACAACTGCCTTCACCCCAGAGTTTCTGACGCAGAAACGTTCTCCTGCGATGCCATTGATATAGGCCTCTCCTTTAATGGCCCCATAGAATGCTACGTTACCAATGATGATATTTTCATTTGAGTTGAAGGTGGCTTCTTCGGGTACCTTGGCAACAAGTGTGGCGCCTGATAGTCCTTTGCCAAAGTAATCGTTGCAATTTCCTTTGACCTTCATGACCAGTCCGTTCGTAGAGAAAGCCCCAAAGCTTTGACCTGCCGAACCCGTGAAGTTCAAATATAGCGTGTCCTTCGGAAGTCCTTTTCCGCCATGGATCTTAGTGATCTCGTTGCTGAGAATGGCACCTACCGAACGATCGGTATTCTTGATGTCGTAATCGAGCGACATTTTTTCTTTTCGATAGATGGCCGGGTGTGAATCGCTAAGGATTTGGAGATCGATGACATTTTCTAATTGATGATCTTGCGTTTCGGTATTGAAAACAGGCGCATCAGATTCATTTTCAGGCTTATACAGGATCTTGGAAAGGTCGATGCCCTGTGCCTTGTAGTGTTCGATGGCCTTAGCGGTATTTAGTTTTTGTGATTGCCCGACCATTTCGTTGATGGTCCTGAAGCCTAGCTTTGCCATGATCCCTCGAAGTTCTTGGGCTACGAAATACATATAATTGATGACATGCTCTGGTTTGCCTTCAAAATTCTTTCGTAATTCTGGGTCTTGTGTAGCAATCCCAACAGGGCAGGTATTCAAATGACAGGCGCGCATCATGATACAACCAGACGCAACTAGTGGAGCGGTTGCAAAACCAAACTCTTCTGCACCGAGTAAACAGGCCACTGCGACATCACGTCCTGTTTTTAATTGCCCGTCACATTCGATGGCGACTCGTCCTCTTAGGTCATTCAAGACCAAGGTTTGCTGAGCTTCAGCGATGCCTAATTCCCATGGCAATCCTGCATGACGAAGCGATGTAAGTGGCGAAGCGCCTGTGCCTCCGTCAAAACCAGAGATCAAGATCACGTCTGCTTTTGCTTTGGCGACACCGGCAGCAATAGTGCCTACGCCTACTTCAGAGACCAACTTTACATTGATTCTTGCTTTGCGATTGGCATTTTTAAGGTCGTAGATGAGTTGTGCCAGGTCTTCTATGGAGTAGATGTCGTGGTGTGGAGGTGGGGAGATCAGTCCCACATAAGGCGTAGAGTTTCGTACTTCTGCCACCCACGGATATACTTTTGCCCCTGGCAATTGTCCGCCTTCACCTGGCTTTGCACCTTGCGCCATTTTTATCTGTATCTCCTTGGCACTGGTCAGATATTCGATAGAAACGCCAAACCTTCCTGAAGCTACCTGCTTAATGGCTGAATTCTTATAATTACCGTCTAGACTTTTGTGCAATCTGGCTTTGTCTTCACCGCCTTCACCAGAGTTGCTCTTTCCGCCGATACGGTTCATGGCAATGGCCAAATTTTCATGTGCTTCTTTGCTTATAGAACCATAGGACATGGCGCCTGTTTTGAAACGCTTGACGATCTTTGTCCAAGGCTCTACCTGTTCGATCGGGATGGGGTTCAGTTCAGAGAATTCGAACATGCCCCTAAGCGTCATTAGCTGCTTGCTTTGTCGATTGATCTCATCGGCAAAGACTTGGTAACTTTCCCAATTGTTTTGTCGTACAGCTTGTTGCAGTTTAGAGATCGTTGTTGGATTGAACATGTGGTGCTCTCCGTTTCTTCTCCATCGGTAATCACCACCAATATTTAGTTTTATGTATCCTTCTGGTCTATCTTTAAAGGCGTGGCTATGTCTTTGCGAGAGCTCTTTTTCTACTTCATATAGACCAATGCCCTCAATTCTTGTTGGTGTATTGGTGAAATACTTCTCAACAAATTTTGAGTTTAGCCCGAGTGCTTCAAATATCTGCGCGCCACGGTACGAGTGAAGCGTAGAGATGCCGATCTTGTTCATCACTTTGATCAGCCCTTTGGCAACAGCCTTGTTGAAGTTTGCTATCGCCTTGTTTGTTGTGAATCCTTGGATCTGCCCATTCTTCACCTGGTCTTCGAGGATCTCGTTCACCAAGTACGGATTGATGGCACTGGCACCATATCCGAAGAGACATGCAAAATGATGCGGCTCTCTGGGTTCGGCAGATTCGATGACAATTCCGAAGGAAGAGCGCTTTCCTTTTAACTTTAAGGAGTGGTGTACGGAGGCACACGCCAATAGCATAGGGATAGGTGCCACCTCCTTAGAAACACCTCTGTCTGATAAGATGATGATATTGGCGCCTTCAGATACGGCTTCGTATACTCTGTCGGTGATTTCTTCTAATGCATTCTCCATACCATTCATCCCATTGATCACTGAATATAAAGTTGATATGGACGTAGCTTTATAATCTGGATGGTCGATGAACTTTATCTTGTCAAGATCTTCGTTAGATATGATCGGATTTTGGATGCGGAGTTTTTTTGCTTGGTCTGGGATGATATCGAAGATATTGTTGTCGCTTCCGATCGCCAAACTAATGTCGGTGATGATCTCTTCTCGAATACCATCCAATGGTGGGTTAGTAACTTGTGCAAACAATTGCTTGAAGTAGTTGTACAGCAATTGCGGTCTGTTAGATAGTACCGCTAATGGTGTATCGGTGCCCATCGACCCAATGGCCTCTTTGGCATTGATGCCCATAGGTGTGATGATGGTCTTGATGTCTTCTTCGGTATAACCAAAAACTTGCATCCTTGTTGTTTTATCAACAGGCTCTACAGCGGTCTTATTACCCGTGTAAGGAACATCGGCAAGTGGGAGCAAGTTGTCATCCAACCATTCTCTATATGGCTTCTGTGTGGTGATCTGTTTCTTGATCTCTTCATCTTCGACGATCCTTCCCTCATTCATGTCGACTAAGAACATCTTTCCTGGCTCTAAACGTCCATGACGTTCTACATTTTCTGGCTTGATGTCTAATACGCCAGTTTCTGAAGACATGACCACATATCCGTTCTTGGTAACGGTATATCGTGAAGGGCGCAAGCCATTCCTATCTAACAATGCCCCGATATAATTTCCATCGGTAAACGGTATGGATGCTGGGCCGTCCCAAGGTTCCATGATACAGGCATTATACTCGTAGAACGCCTTCTTCTCGTCTGACATGGAACGATGCTTTTCCCAAGCCTCGGGTACAAGCATCATCATTACTTCTGGTAACGAACGACCAGTGGCAAGCAGTGACTCCACGACCATGTCCATTGTTGCAGAATCTGATTTTCCTTCGATCACGATGGGAAGCATCTCCTTTATGTTGTCACCAAAGATGTCGCTCTTAAAAAGTTCTTCGCGAGCCTTCATACGACTTCGATTTCCTTTGATGGTATTTATCTCACCGTTGTGGCACATGTACCTGAAAGGCTGCGCTAGGTCCCAAGTTGGGAACGTGTTTGTCGAGAAGCGTTGATGGACCAATGCAAGACGTGTTACCACACGCTCATCAGAAAGGTCTAAATAATAATTCTTGATATCCTCAGGAATCAGCAATCCTTTATAAATGACCGTTCTTGTGGAAAAACTCGGTAAGTAGAAATAGCTGCTCTCAGAGAGTTTTGACCTCTGTACGGTATGTTCAGCAATCTTTCTTGCGGCATATAATTTTGTGGCAAATTGAAAATCATTGAGATCCATGCCATTCTTTCCTACAAGCACTTGCTTGATCGCAGGTTCAGTTTGTGAGGCTATGCTGCCTACATGCGAGTGGTCTACGGGAACATCGCGCCACCCCAACACTTCAAGCCCTTGTGCATGTATATTCTGATTGAAGACATCGATACAGAATTGTGTTTGGTTGTCACTCTTGGGAAGGAAAACCATTCCCAAGGCATATTCTCCTGCTTTTGGGATTTCGAACTTGCACACCTCTTTTAAAAAGCCATGAGGGATATCGATCAATATGCCCGCGCCATCACCCGTTTTGCCATCGGCGCTTACTGCGCCACGATGCTCAAGCTTTACAAGGATGTCCAACGCTTTGTGAATGATGTCGTTGGTTCGTTTTCCTTTTAAGCTGCAGATAAATCCAGCACCACAGTTATCATGTTCGAATTCGGGAGAATAAAGACCTTGTTTTTCGGGGAGCATGATCATAGATTTTTCACTAAAATAGACTTACTTCAGAGAAAGTGTCAACTCTTTTTAACAAAAAACTAAAGAAATGCCAAGAATGTAAAAAATATCTATAAAAAACGCAAAGCTTCTAATTTCAGTGGCCGAAATTTCAAAACTCAAAAAATTAGAATTAACTGTGAAGGTTTAACCTATAAGATCAGGGGGTGTGTTGGTTGATAGTGAGGCTGAATGAACGAATACCCCATAAGATCGGCGGGTATATGCTCATGAGAAGTGAATTTTGTGCTTTAGCCCTTCTGGAAGCTAATCTTTGAGGACACTTCTAGAGATCACTATCTTCTGAACTTCAGAAGTGCCTTCGTAGATCTGGGTGATCTTAGCGTCACGCATTAGCCGCTCTACATGATACTCTTTTACAAAACCGTTGCCACCATGTATCTGAACAGCTTCTACGGTCTGTTCCATGGCAACTTTAGAAGCATATAATTTGGCAACTGCGCTAGAACGGTCGTAGTTGTTGCCTTGGTCCTTATCCCAAGCGGCCTTCATTACCAAGTAGCGTGCAGCTTCTATTTCGGTATACATGTCTGCTAGTTTGAAAGCGATAGCTTGGTGATTGCTGATCTCTGTACCAAACGCTTTGCGGACTTTAGCGTATTCTTTAGCTAGCTCGTAAGCGCCCGAGGCGATCCCTAAAGCTTGTGACGCGATGCCAATTCTTCCGCCAGAAAGTGTCTTCATGGCAAACTTAAAGCCGAAACCATCCTCACCAATTCTGTTTTCTTTAGGAATTTTCACATCATTGAATTGTAAGGTATGGGTATCACTTCCGCGAATTCCTAATTTATCTTCCTTCGGGCCAATATCAAAGCCAGGCATTCCTTTTTCTACGATGAAGGCATTGATTCCACGATGTCCTTTTTCCCTATCGGTCTGCGCAATGACCAAATAGACATCCGAGCGTCCTCCATTGGTGATCCAATTCTTGGTTCCGTTAAGTAGATAGTGGTCGCCCATGTCTATGGCTGTGGTGCGTTGAGAAGTCGCATCCGAACCGGCTTCGGGCTCACTAAGGCAAAAAGCGCCAACATATTCACCCGTGGCAAGTTTGGTGAGGTATTTTTGCTTTTGTACTTCGGTTCCGTAAGCCTCAATGCCATAGCAGACCAGAGAGTTATTTACCGATACTATGACTGATGCTGAGGCATCAACCTTTGATAGCTCTTCCATGATCAGCACATACGAGATGGCATCCATGCCGCTGCCGCCGTATTTTGGATCTACCATGATGCCCATAAAACCAAGCTCCCCCATCTTCTTCACAAGTTCTTGCGGAAAAACTTGTTTTTCGTCCCGTTCGATTACGCCCGGTGCCAATTCTGTTCTTGCAAAATCACGAGCAGCGTCTCGTATCAATAAGTGCTCTTCGGTAAGGCTAAAGTCCATGTGTGTTCCAAATTAAAGAATTCTCAAAAAACAAGTCCAAAGATAATCTATTATTAGTGAAGTTTCATTCTAAGCTTTTCACTTTTGAATAAAATGAATTTTATAAGCATTTTTAAAGTGAATTTCATATTCAATTTGATTATTTTTGGACAAATTTTGCCACCCATGAAAATGAAGGAACTTTTAAAGCGTTATGAGGCCAAGCAGCCCGAGATCGTCTTCAACTGGAAAGACCCAGAAACAGAAGCTGAAGGATGGACGGTCATTAATTCACTACGTGGCGGTGCGGCTGGTGGCGGTACTCGAATGCGCAAAGGACTGGATATGAATGAAGTACTTTCTTTGGCGAAGACCATGGAAGTGAAGTTTACCGTTTCTGGACCGCCGATCGGCGGTGCAAAATCAGGCATCAACTTTGACCCTAACGACCCGCGCAAGAGGGGAGTGCTAGACCGCTGGTACAAGGCAGTGTCTCCACTGCTTAAAAGCTATTATGGTACGGGCGGCGACCTTAACGTAGATGAGATACACGAGGTAATTCCTATCACGGAAGATTCCGGGGTATGGCATCCGCAAGAAGGTGTTTTCAACGGGCATTTTCAGCCTAAAGAAGCGGATAAGATCAATCGCATAGGGCAATTGCGACATGGGGTGATAAAGGTGATCGAGAGCGAAGACCATTCGCCAAGTATTGCGCGGAAGTATACAGTTGCAGATATGATCACCGGATTTGGAGTGGCCGAAGCTGTAAAGCACTACTATGGTATTTATGGTGGGAGCGTACAAGGCAAGCGTGCCATCGTACAAGGTTTTGGCAATGTGGGCTCGGCCGCGGCGTTCTATCTTGCTAAGATGGGCGCCAAGGTGGTAGGCATTATCGATCGTGCAGGTGGGGTGATCAACGAAAATGGATTCACGACCGAAGAGATCCGCACACTTTTTCTCGATAAGCATGGGAACACACTTGTTGCTGAAAAACTGATTCCCTTTGAAGAAATGAACGACCGTATCTGGAAGCTTCCAACAGAGATATTTGCTCCTTGTGCAGCCTCTCGTTTGATCACCAAGGAACAGATCGCCGAAATGATAGAGACAGGCCTTGAAGTGATCAGCTGTGGTGCCAATGTCCCGTTTGCCGATAAAGAGATCTTCTTTGGCCCGATCATGGAATATACAGACAATCGTGTAAGCCTGATTCCCGACTTCATTTCTAATTGTGGCATGGCCAGAGTTTTTGCCTATTTTATGGAACGAAGAGTTTCTATGGAGGATGAAGCCATTTTTGAGGATACCAGCCAAGTGATCAAAGAGGCCATCAATAAAGTGCATGACAAAAACGCATCAAAGACAAATATTAGCGAAACAGCTTTTGAGATTGCACTAAAACAGTTAATTTAGGCATTCGACTAACACACTAACTAACCAAAGCTGTTTTATGGAAACGCTCATTATCATTGTTTTTGCATTGGGCTATCTAGCCATCACCCTCGAACACAACCTGAAAATCGACAAGCTGATCCCTGCACTGATCATGATGGCCGTATGTTGGGCATTGATAGCTTTTGGGCTTGACGGTTTCACACAATGGTTTGATTCGGGCAAACATGCTTTGCTTGATAACTTTGGAGTGTTGGGTCACAAGGAGAAGCTTCACCTGATGGAAGAAACATTGTTGCACCATCTAGGAAAAACGGCTGAGATCTTGGTCTTCTTGCTTGGTGCGATGACCATTGTAGAGATAATCGATTACTTTAATGGCTTTGCTACAATAAAGAGTTTTGTTAAGACAAAAAGCAAGAAGAAGATCCTATGGATCTTTGCATTCTTGGCATTCATACTATCAGCGATCATAGACAACCTTACCGCCACTATTGTTCTGATCTCTATCTTACAAAAGATCGTGAACAGGCGCGAAGACCGTCTTTGGTATGCGGGACTTATCATTATTGCAGCTAATGCAGGCGGGGCATGGTCACCAATTGGTGATGTGACTACCACAATGTTATGGATCGGTAATAAGGTCTCAACAGCCAAGTTGATCACATACTTATTGCTACCATCACTGGCCTGTATGCTCATCCCCACGTTTATTGCTTCATTTTTGCCAGCATTCAAGGGAAATTTAGAAGATACCGAGAATGAGGATGAAGAGAACACTTCGAAATTTGGGCCTACAATGCTCGCTTTAGGATTGGGAGGAATCGTTTTTGTGCCCATATTTAAAGTAGTTACTCATTTGCCGCCGTATGTTGGCATGATGCTATCTTTAGGTATCGTAGCTACTTTTGCAGAGATCTATAGCGGAACGAAGTTTAGTATGAGCACGCCGGGCGAGCACCATGATCACGACACTACGGGACATCACAGTCCGGTGCACCGTTCACTTTCAAAGATCGAGATGCCCAGCATATTGTTCTTCCTAGGGATCTTGATGGCCGTAGCAGCACTAGAATCATTAGGGCAACTGTTCAACTTTGCTACACTTTTAAAAGATACGGTGCCACCTATTGGAACAGAATTGGCAGGTACTGCAGTCTCTGATCTGGTCGTATTGTTGCTAGGTATCGGATCGGCAGTGATCGATAATGTGCCGCTTGTAGCTGCAAGTTTGGGGATGTTCGCTGAACCACAGGATAATCCATTGTGGCACTTTATCGCTTACTCAGCAGGAACAGGCGGTAGTATGTTGATCATTGGGTCGGCAGCTGGTGTGGTTGCCATGGGTATGGAAAAGATCGATTTCTTCTGGTATTTGAAGAAGATCTCATGGCTGGCATTGCTCGGATTCTTGGCCGGTGCGATTGCTTTTATAGCAATGCGCGCGATACTTTGATAAAATATTACCCCAAATAGAACGTTTACCAATTAAAATTCGACCTATGCTATTATTTCAAGATGCAGCTTCCCAAGCTGCAGAAGAAGCGCTTACCGAAGAAAAGACACTCTCCATCGTAGAGCTCATCATGAATGGAGGTGTTGGCGGTCAAGTTATCATTGCACTGTTATTTCTCCTTCTGCTGGTGGCTATTTATATTTATTTCGAAAGAATTCTTGCAGTAAAAGCTGCCTCAAAGGTAGATTCTAATTTCATGAACGAGATCAAAGACCATGTGACCAACGGAAAAGTCGATGCAGCTAAAGTGCTATGTGCCAAAGAGAACTCGCCTGTATCTCGACTCATCGAAAAGGGCATCTCTCATATCGGGAAACCGCTCGAAGACATCAATACAGCCATTGAGAATGCAGGAAAACTAGAAGTGTACAAGCTTGAGAAAAATATGAGCATCGTGGCTACTATATCGGGTGTGGCCCCGATGATCGGTTTCTTAGGTACAGTGATCGGTATGATCCTTTCCATTTTTGAGATATCGAATGCAGGGGGTAATGTAGACATGAAATTATTGTCGAATGGTCTGTACACTGCTATGACAACCACGGTAGGAGGCCTTATCGTAGGAATTATTGCTTACATCGCTTACAATCATATGGTAGTGCGAACCGAGAAGGTGATCCACCAAATGGAGTCTAACTCGGTAGAGTTTCTAGACCTGCTTAACGAACCGATCTAGCGATGGACTTCAACAGAAGAAATAAAGTCCGCCCAGAGTTCAACATGGCATCCATGACCGATGTCGTGTTCTTACTATTGATATTTTTCATGATTGCTTCTACCTTGGCCAAATACATGGATACGGTAGATGTAAACCTGCCTAGCGCAGGCGGGAAAAGTGAGAACCGAAAGACCGTTTCAGTGAGCATCACAAAAGATCTGGCATACTTTGTGGATGGTAAGAAGGTGAGAGAACGGAATCTGCAGCGAGAGATCTCCAGGGCCGTCTCTGAAATGTCAGAGCCAACGGTGATCTTGCGCTCAGATAAGACCGTTCCTGTAGACAATGTGGTTAAGGTGATGGACATCGCCAACAAGAACCGCATCAAGGTGATCTTGGCTGTAAAGCCTAAATAAACTATTTTCAGCACAAGTGCCTTTGATATTTTGAAAATCAAATGAAGTTTCGACATTCAAATCGAAGTATAAAAATCTCGATTACCGAGTGAAATGGGCTATTTCAACACAAAATACAAGCGACAATCAGCGCGAATTACGTCAGTGATCGCCATTCTGATCTTGTTATTGCTTTTTTTCACGGGACTCAATTATTTAGACCCACCCATCGAATATGGCATGGAGGTGAATTTCGGGACTTCCAATGTGGGTAGCGGAAATGTTCAGCCGTTAAAACCTGTGAGGTCTCAACCGACTCAGAAGGCACAAGAGCAACCCACAAGATCAGAAGAAAAAGTTGTTGAAGAGGTCGAAGAAACTGAACCTGAAGAAAAAGTTGAAGAGGCTGTAGTGGAAGAAGTAGTCACTACCGAGTCTCCTGAGGTCATTGCTATGAAAAAGGCTGCTGAAGAAAAGCGAAAATTAGAGGAGGCAGAGGCCAAACGTAAAGCAGAAGAAAAGGCTAGAAAGGAAAGAGAGCGTAGAGCACAAGAAGCAAAGAAAGCCAAATTAGACGCCTTGATGGGCGGGTTGTCAAAGTCCGAAGGTGAAGCTGATGGAGGTGAAGGAAACGATGATCAGGCGGGTGATAAAGGCCAGATAGACGGCAATCCATATGCAAACAGTTATTATGGCGATCCCGGTACGGGCGGAGGTGGAGGTGGTTATGGCTTGAGAGGCCGAAGAAAGCTCTCCAACAGCAAAGTGCAGCAAAATTGTAATCAAGAGGGTCGGGTAGTAGTTGAGATTGTTGTTGACAAATCAGGAAAAGTGATCAAAGCTACGCCTGGCGTGCGTGGCACGACCAATACACATCCTTGTTTGATGGAGCCAGCAAAACGCACAGCACTTTCGTACCGTTGGAACAACGATGGCAATGCTCCTTCACGACAGACGGGTTTTGTGGTGGTCAATTTCAAGCTTAGTCAATAACTCCCATGACCTATCAGCAAACCTTAGACTGGATGTTTGGGCAGTTGCCTATGTACCAACGTCAGGGTAAAACTGCTTTCAAAAAAGACCTTACGAATACCATCAACCTTACAACGCATCTTGGCAACCCACATCAGAAGTTTAAGTCGGTTCATGTGGCGGGCACCAATGGTAAAGGCTCTACTGCTTCGATGATTGCCTCGATATTGTATGAAGCAGGATACAAAGTGGGCTTGTATACATCCCCACATCTCAAAGATTTTAGAGAACGCATCAAGATAAACGGGAAGCTAGTCAGCAAGCAGTTCGTCATTCAGTTTATAAAACGAAACAAGACTTTTTTCGAAAAACATGGGCTCTCGTTCTTTGAGATGACTGTTGGCATGGCCTTCGATCATTTTGCAAAAAAGAGTGTGGATGTTGCTGTTGTTGAAGTGGGGCTTGGTGGAAGATTGGATTCAACAAACATCATTACTCCTGAAATTTCAGTGATCACTACTATTGGTTTTGACCATATGGAGTTTTTAGGAGGAACATTGCCAGAGATCGCCTTTGAAAAAGCTGGGATCATAAAAGAAGGTGTGCCAGTTGTTGTCGGTGAATTTCATGAAGAGACCCTTCCTATCTTTAAGGCCGTAGCTGCTGAAAAGAATTCACATGTGATTCTTGCCTTTGAGGATAAAGAACAATACAAGACAGACTTGCTCGGCAATTACCAGCAAGGTAATGCCCGCACTGCTGTTGCCGTAGTAAGCTATCTCGATTCTTTTGATGTGAATAAGATGCATGTAAGGCAGGGCTTGCTGAATGTTGTAGAAAATACAGGCTTACAGGGCAGGTGGCAACAGCTTCAAGAGCATCCAACGATCATTTGTGATACAGCCCACAATAGAGAAGGGCTTGCCATAGTGATAGGGCAACTCTTGGGGCAGCCCCATGATAGATTGCATGTCGTGCTCGGCGTTGTAAAAGATAAGCCCTTGGAACAGATCCTCCCTTTATTTCCTAAAGAAGCGGTATATTATTTTTGTTCACCAGATATACCAAGGGCGTTAGACGCTGATTCACTGGCAAGGAAAGCCTTGCCTTTTGGGCTTAGAGGACGATCTTTTGGCTCGGTGAAAGCTGCTTTAGCGGCTGCTAAGAAAACCGCTGGGGAAAAAGACCTCATCTACGTTGGAGGAAGTACATTTGTGGTAGCCGAAGCATTTTAATTTTTACTGAAAACTTTTGGTATCATTAAAAACTAGGTTATATTTGCATCCGCATTAAACAGGGCGCGTAGCTCAGTTGGTTTAGAGCACTTGGTTTACACCCAAGGGGTCGGGGGTTCGAATCCCTCCGCGCCCACAGAAAGCTTCAAAGTACTTGGGGCTTTTCTTTTTTTGTATATTTATTATGTATTGGGATTGTTAGCTCAGTTGGTTTAGAGCGCTGCCTTGACAGGGCAGAGGTCACTGGTTCGAATCCAGTACAGTCCACATCAAGCACATCCCGAAGCATAACAGCTTCGGGATCTTTATTGAAACTTGGTAAAACTTCTACCATTGTTGGAAGCCCGCCCCTTGGTCTTACCGCTTTTTTAGTTGAATGCTAACCTGACGAAGGACCACAGTTTGGTATTTTCGAAGAACCCCCTTATTTAGCTTTGATGAGCTTGATGTGCTTACCACAAACAAGATTGCGGAGTGATGCACATTATCGATGAAGAGCTCATTCCTTCTGATGAGGGATAGCCTTTGGTGCACGACCATATACAAGAAGCCACCGCCTGTTAGACACGGTGGCCTTTTTATATGAGATCGACAATTCTTTCCAAAGCCATTCCCCTTGACCCCTTTATGAGGATGCTGGTGTTTTCAGGGAAATCGAAGTTGTCTTCTTCAAATGCTTCAAATGAGTTATATATAATGGCTTGTTCATTGGTTATAACTCTGGAAAAGTGCTTCCCTATCAGGATCACATGATCTATTCCTAAAGAAGAAGCCAGGTCGGCAATGAATTGATGTTCTTTTTGTGATTCGTCCCCCAATTCAAACATATCTCCTAAAAAAGCCATTTTGTCGCCAGTCAACAACGAAAAGTTTTTTAAGGCAGCTTCCATGCTGGTAGGATTGGCATTGTAAGCATCTAAAACAATGGTGTTTGTCCTTTTGGAAATGATCTGGGACCGATTGTTGGAAGGCACATACTTTTCGATAGCTTTTTTGATATCGCTCTCAGGTACATTGAAATAATCACCAACGGCAATGGCCGCGGCAACATTGCTGAAGTTGTACGTGCCAACCAGGTTGGTCTGTATGATGGTTTCTTTATAGGAAACCTTTAAAAAAGGGTGTATGTCTATTAATTGGACCAGTACGTTCGAACCACTGGTCCTATCGAATGAAAAGTGACGGTGCCCCCCCACGATCTCTACTTGTTTAGGATCGTCAGCATTCAAAAATATAAGGCCGTTGTGTTGTTTTAGGTAATCATAGAGTTCGCTTTTTCCCTTGATGACGCCTTGTACACCTCCAAACCCTTCCAAGTGTGCTTTGCCAAAGTTGGTGATATAGCCCATGTCTGGTTGTGCTATACCAGAAAGCAAAGCGATCTCACCCACATGGTTGGCGCCCATTTCTACCACACCTATCTCAGTATCTTTGTTCATTGAAAGCAATGTGAGCGGTACACCAATGTGATTGTTGAGGTTTCCTTTGGTGGCTGTGACATTGAAGATCTGTGACAACACAGCATTGATCAGTTCTTTGGTAGTGGTCTTTCCATTACTTCCCGTTAGTGAAAGTATTGGGATGTTTAGATGGTTTCGGTGGAAAATGGCTAGTTTTTGGAGTGTTGAAAGTACATCTTCAACAAGTAGGGTCTTGCCTTCTTCAACATGGAACTCCTCTTCGTCTATGATAGCATATGAAGCACCTTTTTGCAGTGCTTGCTTTGCAAAAGAATTGCCATTGAAATTTTCACCCCTTAGCGCAAAGAACAGGCAGCCATCAAAGATCTTTCGGGTATCTGTGCACACCCCAGAGGATGCTATGAAGCGTTTGTGTAGATCTTCTGTATTCATGAAGGCAAAGGTAACTAAAAAGCCCTGTTCGATAGGAACAGGGCTTGTAATGTATTGTTGTTGGATGATTAACCTCTTGGCGTCTTCTTTTTCTTGGCCTTTGTGCCTACGCGAGACATTGCACATCTAAAACCAATGTAGTCTGTAGACATGTATTGTGGCAGATATCTACGTTGTGCAGGGTCTAGCCAGTAGGCTCTGTCTCTCCAAGAGCCACCTTTGTATACTCTACTTTCGTCGTTTACCAATGTAGTTCTGCTTGTAGATTTATCATACTCGCGTACAAGGTTGCCTAGCGTGTCAGAGTAGACTTTGTGTTCGGGAGCATTGTACATGGCTCCTTTTTTTTCTTCACCTTCATCATAAAAACGCTCGAAATAACGTGTGGAACTAAGGTCGCCGTCCCTATAAGCTCTATTGTCAGCTGTAGAGAAATTGGTTCTCAGATAGGTGTCTTCTTCATTAACAGGTACTTTTTCTAATTCACCTGGAAGTACCCTAGCAACAATTCTCCCGTTACTCAACGTGTCATACTGAATATTGTCAACAGTAACAATATCTGGCTTTCCGTCAGGACGTATCTTGTTCTTATAGTATACATTTCCTCTGTAGTAGTTGAAGTCATTAGCTTCGTCATCAACGATAGGTCTGTACACGTCGGCTACCCATTCGGCAACGTTACCGGCCATGTCATAAAGCCCGTAATCGTTTGGCGGGTATGATTTCACCTGAACGGTAATGTCACCGCCGTCGTCTGACCATCCGGCGATCCCGCCATAGTCACCTTTTCCTTGCTTGAAGTTGGCCAACTGGTCTCCTTTGATCTTACGATTTCCAGAACGTGTGTATTCGCCGTCCCAAGGATATTTTTTCTTTCCTCTGTAAGAATTGTAATTTCTGATACCAACGAGTGAAAGAGCAGCATATTCCCATTCTACTTCGGTAGGAAGTCTGAATTCTGGGAAAAGAACACCGCTTGTTCTTCCAGGGAATACAGTGTCTCTAGCGCTTCTTCTTCCTAATAAGGTGTCGATGTTTCCTCCAAAAGACTTGTCAGGATAATCAAGATAGGTGTTGGTGCTGAACGTGCTACCTGCATCAACTCGTGAATGTGTGTCTTTGGCTAGATAACCTTCTCGTTGAAGTACGGCCATGTTGGCCATGTCTGTTCGCCATTCGCTGAATTCGACGGCTTGTATCCAGTTGACACCAACCACCGGGTATTCTGCGTATGCTGGGTGACGAAGGTAATTGCTTACCATCACCTCATTGAAACCAAGCTGGTTTCTCCAGACCAACGTATCTGGCAAAGCACCCGTGTAGATTTTTCTGTATTCTATATTTTCAGGTGGGTAAACCGTTCTCAGGTAGTAGAGGTACTCATTCCACATAAGGTTGGTAACCTCGGTCTCGTCCATGTAGAAGGATTGAACATGCTGCTGGGTAGGGGTGTTGTTCCAATCGTGCATGATGTCGTCCTGTACCTTGCCCATGGTAAAGGTACCGCCTTCAATAAACACCATGCCGGGAGGAGTAGCTTGTTCTTTAAAATTCGAGTTGTACTGAAAACCGCCAGCCCTGTCATTGATCCTCATGCCAGTAGCTCTCGAAATGTTCTTAGAACTTGATTTTTGGCTACAGCTCACAAAACCAACAGATACGGTCAGTGCAGCCAGAACATGGATAATGAATCTTTTATTCAACATAAGTAAGTCGTGTTTAAACTTAAGATTTCGGTTGCGCAATATACTAATTAACAAAGAAAGTGCAAGCAAAATAGGGGCCCTCACACCAAACTAAGTTGTAAATCATTGCCATTCTGTTGTGAATAACGCAGGTTGTGATTATTTATTATTCTTAAATTTGGATTTTGGTGGATTTGGGATACTATTATCGCACATACTTACGTTTACAAAGCAATGAAAAAAATCACGTTAATCTTGATCCTATTTTCTGCTGCATTCTCGATAGCACAGCAGAAAGAATACATAATTGACTGGGAGGTAAAAGAACTTGGCATAGAAGACGATGAGATCACTGTCCCTGGCTTTGATAGCAAATATTTTGATTACTCCTTTGAACAGGGGATAAAGTTTTCTGCACATTGGGAAGATTCACGACCTGTTGTCGAGTCATCTTTAAAGATTCGTGATCAACGATACGAGAATATATCCAAAGCACAATTGTTAGACCTGGATATTACTCTTGTAAAAAGCAACCACAGTCCAAAACTACTCAGTGCCACAGCAAGAGGTAAGGTGGTCAATGGTATCTCATTGAACCCCATCATCAAGCAAGATGGGCAGTACAAGCGTTTAACTGCCTTCACTATACAATACACGTATCAGAACAATAGCCTATCCAGCCATTTTCAGCAAACCAGTAGAAGCACAGCAAGAACAAACTCTGTGTTGGCAAGTGGGGAATGGTTCAAATTCTATGTCGAAAGATCCGGGGTTTATAGGCTTAGCAGAGATTTTATCAGTGCATTAGGCATGGATGTGGCCAATGTGAACCCCAGAACCATCAAGATCTATGGTAATGGAGGAAGCCCTATACCACTGCGAAACCAGGATGTTCAGTATTACGATGTAACTGAGAATGCAATACAAGTTGTTGGTGAGCAGGATGGAAGTTTTGACAGTGGTGACCATGTGTTGTTTTACGCTGAAGCAGAAGATAAATTTAGCGAGGATTATGGTACGCACATAAATCCATACACCGATAGGACCTATTACTATATCACAGCTTCTGGCAATGCTGGCAAGCGGATCCCACCAGCAACGGAAGCCGTAGGCATCCCACAGAATACCTACACGACCTTTGATGACCATCAGTATGTAGAAGAAGACCTGGTCAACATCGCTAAGATAGGCAGAAGGTGGTTTGGCGATATTTTTTCAATAGAGAACACAAAGACATACGAATTCACATTCCCGAATATTGATGTCTCTCAGCCAATTACCATAACGGCCAATCCAGCAGCAGTATCTACTTCGGCAACATCTATGCAGTTCAATGTGTCTTCTGGAGGGCAAAGCACAGAGGGTGCATTGCAGTTTAATATACCTGCTCTTCCAACGAGTAACAATTTTATCTTAGCCAGAGACGACGGTATCAGAAGCAATGCCGATGTGCCTGTCGGGAACGACCTGGTCACAGTAGAGGCTGTCTATGACAACGCTGGCAACCCTAGTTCTGTGGCATATTTGGATTATCTGATAGTGGAAGCCAAAAGACAGCTAAGAGGCATTGGCCAACAGTTTCCATTTCGTATTGAAGATATGGCCACCAACTTGGGCACAGCAGAAGTAGTATTGTCTAATGCCGCCCCGATCTCTTCAGTTTGGGATGTGACAGACATCCACAATGTTGTGAGCTATGACAATACGTTGTCAGAAGGCACATTTTCATTTAACGTCGTTCAGGGTGTAGTAAGGGATTATGTTGCGATCGACACTAGTGATTTTCTCGAACCGTTACAAGATTCGGATGCTAGAGTGGACAATCAGGATATAAAAGGTACGGTATTTAGAAATGGGGGCGCAGAGGCCGACGTAGACTATTTGATCTTCACTTCTGCAGAATTGCTGTCGGCTGCTCAGCGTCTGGCTGACTTTCATAGACAAAACTCAGGATTAGAGGTAAGAGTATATGACATTCAGGATGTGTATGATGAGTTCAATACGGGCAATCCTGATATTGGAGCTTTGCGAAATCTCGTCAAATATGTGTACGACAATGCTTCTTCACCCGAAGATAGGTTAAGATACGTATGCTTTTTTGGGGATACCTCATATGATCCCAAGAATAGGATCCCCGACAATAATGATGTGGTGCCCACCTTCCATACGTATCAAAGTTATAGCCTTACCAGTGCTGTGATGTCAGATGACTACTATGGGATGATGGACGCCAATGAAGGTTTTCTGGAAAATGCACCAGACCTCCTGGACCTTGCAGTGGGCAGAATATTGGCAGATGACCTCTCGATGGCCAATAGAATGGTCGATAAGGTGATAGATTACCATGCAGAGGCTTCACAGGCCAGGTGGCGCAATGATGTGATCTTGCTATCTGACGATGCCGACATTCCTAGTGACACGCAAATCGTAACTCAATTGGATGCCTTGGGTGACGACCTTGCAGCAAACAAGCCTTCTTTCAATGTACGAAAAGTATATATAGATGCCTTTCAGCAAGAATCCTCTTCCGGGGGTTTCAGATACCCTGGGGCCAATCAACGTTTTCTGAATGAAGTCGAAAGAGGAGGGTTGGTGATCAATTATTTTGGCCATGGTGGCGAAGATGGCCTAGCTGCCGAACGGATCTTTCAAAAACCTGATGCGCAAGGCTTATTTAATAGATTTCGATATCCACTCTTTATCACTGTAACCTGTGAATTTACCAGATTCGACAATCCGGAGCGTCCCACAGCTGGCGAGTTCACCTTTTGGAACGAAACAGGTGGCGCCATCGGGCTGATAACTACCACGAGGCAGATATTTGTAAGCGTGGGGATCAATCTAAATGATGATATCTCTAGAAACCTCTTTAGGTATGACCTGCCTGGAACAGATAATAACTATGTGTCAGTGGCCGAGGCATTGCGAAGGGCAAAGCTAGACCTGGGTTTTATTGGAAGCAATCAAAAGAGGGTTGTATTTTTCGTAGGGGATCCGGCATTGAAAATTGCGATCCCAAGACCTCGCATCAATTTGACCCATGTCAATGACGTGCCTGTAGAACAAGCGTTGGATACCCTTAAAGCATTAAGCAGGGCCAAAATACGAGGTAACATCGTAGATGAATCTGGAACATTGGTCCCTAATTTTAACGGAACGGTCTTCTCGAATATCTTTGACAAGAACATCCAACGGCAAACGTTGGCCAATGATGGCACAGTGTTGAATGATGTGGTTTTCATTCATGACTTTGAGACACTTGGAGAGACCATTTTTCGAGGCAAGACAAGTGTCGATCCCTCAGATAGTTCTTTTGAATTCGAATTTGTGGTGCCAAGAGATATTGTAATTCCAGTCGGTCAAGGCAGGGCCAGCTTTTATGCCACCCAAGAAGGCAGTGACATAGACTACGGAGGGGCCGATCTCCGTTTTCTTGTAGGTGAGTTGGACGAAAACGCTCCCGAAGACGACATTGGCCCTACCATACAGTTGTTCATGAACGACGAGAATTTTGTCTCTGGGGGCATCACCAACGATTCTCCTATTCTCTTGGGGATCTTGGAAGATGAGAACGGCATCAACACCGCTAGTGGAATTGGTCATGACATTTTAGCCATCCTGGACGGCGATGAGACGAATCCATTTGTGCTCAATGATTATTACGAAGCCGAATTAGATGATTTCACCACAGGACGCGTGACCTTTCCTTTCAGGGACCTAGAGCCGGGCCTTCATACGCTAACGCTGACAGCTTGGGATGTGTATAACAATTCAGCTACTGCAGAGCTACAGTTTGTTGTTGTGGGTGGCGATGAATTGGAACTGGAGCGCGTGCTAAACTACCCCAACCCTTTTACTAGCTATACCGAATTCTGGTTCAATCATAACCGGCCATTCGAACCCTTGGATGTTCAAGTTCAGGTATTTACAATTTCTGGCAAAGTGGTCTGGACGAGAAATCAACAAATAACCACTGATGGCTTTCTCTCAAGAGACATTACGTGGGATGGGCGCGATGATTTTGGAGACCGAATCGGAAAAGGTGTATACGTATACAAGATTACTGTAAAATCTACGTTAACCAATAAGGTTGCCGAGAAGATCGAAAAACTTGTCATACTCTAATTAAAAACTATATTTGTTACTAACATTACCACTAACTCGATGAAAAAATTATTCGCCTTGATATGCACACTTGGGATGATGATCAACGCCAACGCCCAAGAAGAAAATAGAGTGATCACCACAGCAGTGCCCTTTTTATTGATTCCTTCGGATGCTCGTTCAGCAGGTATGGGTGATATAGGAGTGGCCAGTAGTCCAGATGCATACTCACAACAGTGGAATCCCGCCAAGCATGCCTTTGCACAACAACAGATAGGTATTGGCATCAGTTACACACCTTACCTGAGCGACCTTGTAGATGATATTTTCTTGGGGGGCGTTAATTTTTACAATAGAATAAACGAACGTAGTGCTTGGGCAGCTAGCTTCAAATACTTCAGCCTAGGCGATATCGAGTTCAATACCTTTGATGGTTTTAATGTGATTCCGCAAGGAAGTGCAAGTCCAAACGAGTTTACCTTGGATGTTTCCTATGCGTTAAAGCTAAGTGACCAGTTTTCGATGGCTGTTGCGGGGCGATTCATCAACTCGAACCTTAGGCTAAACGAAGTGGATCCCGATGCTAGCTCGGCGAGCAGTTTTGCAGTTGACGTTGCAGGATACTATCAGTCCGAAGAAATAGCCTATAATGATTTCAATGGTCGTTGGCGTGGTGGTTTCAACATCTCTAACCTGGGGCCAAAGTTGTCGTACGATGATGGTGGGCAAGACAGCTATCTTCCTACCTTACTGAGGTTAGGCGGCGGTTTTGATTTTATCTTCTCTGGCGGATTGAACAAACTTGCTGTCAATGCAGAAGTAGGCAAATTACTGGTACCAACCCCTAACGAAGAAATATTGGATCCAGAAGGTAATGTTATTGGTTATCGTCAACCAGACGACAGCTTCCTGTCTGGGGTGTTCAGTTCTTTTGGCGATGCGCCCGATGGCTTCAGCGAAGAGTTGAAAGAATTCACCTGGGCATTGGGGACAGAGTATACCTATGATGACTCTTTCGCACTGCGTGCTGGCTATTTCAACGAAAGTGAAGAAAAAGGAGCTCGTAAGTTTTTCACTTTAGGAGCAGGTTTCAAATACAACGTGGTAAAGCTAGATATCTCATACTTGTTCTCTGCCTCAAGAGTTAGAAACCCGCTAGAGAATACCTTGCGCTTTTCACTTACATTCAACCTAGGTGAAGAGTATATAGAATACTAGACCTATGAAGGAAGTCAAAGTCATGGCAATACTGCAAGTCTTTGACCATTTGGATGAATTGCCGACCGAAGCAAAGCATCTCATGGCCGAAGCTATCAAGGCCAGCGAACAAGCATATGCCCCTTATTCTAAGTTTAGAGTAGGCGCTGCGTTGTCTTTGGATAATGGCCAAATTGTTGTTGGCAACAATCAAGAGAACGCGGCCTATCCTTCTGGTCTGTGTGCAGAACGTGTAGCCATCTTCCATGCAGGCGCCAATTACCCTAAGGCCAAAGTAAGGGCCATAGCTGTCACAGCAAGCTCTGACACCACGATCGTAGACAAACCGGTGCCGCCCTGTGGCGCATGCAGACAAAGCATTGCCGAGTACGAGCAAAAGCAAGATGCTCCCATTGCTATCTACTTCATGGGAGAAACGGGTAAGATCGTCAAAGCCAGTTCGCTTAGCGACCTATTGCCCTTGGTCTTTGATAGTTCTTACCTCTAGTACAAAAACACCGATCACAATTCCTGCGCCTCACTTTTTTCACTTTTGTCGAAAAGTGTATTTTTGTTATTCGTTTCAATTACGAAGAAGCTACTAAACCAAAGCAATTCTATGAAGAAGATCACAAAGGAAACATATCTTCAATGGTATGAGGATATGCTCTTCTGGCGGAAGTTCGAAGACAAACTGGCCGCTGTATATATTCAACAAAAAGTTAGGGGATTCCTTCACCTATACAATGGACAAGAAGCTGTATTGGCAGGCTCGTTACATGCGATGGACCTTACCAAGGACCGTATGATCACAGCCTATCGAAACCACGTGCAGCCCATCGGAATGGGTGTTGACCCAAAACGGGTCATGGCCGAACTGTTCGGTAAGGCCACAGGTACCTCACAAGGCCTTGGAGGCTCGATGCACATCTTTTCAAGAGAGCATCGTTTCCATGGCGGGCATGGTATCGTAGGCGGGCAAATTCCTCTGGGAGCTGGGATGGCCTTTGGCGATAAATATCATGACAGGGACAATGTAACGCTCTGTTATATGGGCGATGGTGCTGTACGTCAAGGTTCATTGCACGAAAGCTTCAATTTGGCGATGCTATGGAAACTCCCTGTAGTTTTCATCTGTGAGAACAACGGGTATGCCATGGGAACTTCAGTAGAGAGAACGGCTAACCATACAGACATTTGGAAACTGGGTCTTGGTTACGAAATGCCTTGTGGCCCAGTAGATGGTATGAACCCCGTGAAGGTCGCCGAGGCTGTAGACGAGGCAATTCAACGTGCACGACGCGGTGATGGGCCAACCTTCCTAGAGATGAAGACCTATCGCTATCGTGGGCACTCGATGAGTGACGCACAACACTACCGTACCAAGGATGAGGTTGCGGAGTATCAGAAGATCGATCCCATCACGCAAGTGAAGGACATCATTTTGGAGAAGAAATATGCTACAGAAGATGAGATCGCAGAGATCGACAAGCGTGTGAAAGATAAGGTGAAGGAATGTGAGAAATTTGCCGAAGAATCACCCTTCCCAGAGAAAAATGTCATGTACGATGCCGTGTACGAACAAGAAGATTATCCATTTTTACCCCATAAACTATAACCAATGGCCACAGTAGTTAACATGCCAAGATTAAGCGACACCATGGAAGAAGGTGTTGTGGCAAAATGGTTGAAAAATGTTGGAGACAAAGTAGAGGAAGGCGACATCCTTGCCGAGATAGAGACCGACAAGGCCACTATGGAGTTCGAATCCTTCTACGAAGGAACATTACTTCATGTCGGCGTACAAGAAGGCGATGGCGCACCTGTAGACACGCTTTTAGCCATCATTGGTGATGAAGGTGAGGACATCTCTGGATTGCTAAATGGTAGCGCAACTGCTGCTCCGAGCACAGTCGAGGGGTCTCCTAAAGAAGAAGCACCAACAGCAGAGGATGTCACGCCAGGCATGGCCGAAGTGCCAGAAGGCGTAGAAGTGGTAACCATGCCTCGTTTGAGTGATACCATGGAAGAGGGTACAGTTGCTTCTTGGATCAAAAAAGTAGGTGATACCGTTGAAGAAGGCGATATCCTTGCCGAGATCGAGACTGACAAGGCTACTATGGAATTTGAGTCCTTCTACGCTGGCAAATTGTTGCATATCGGTATCCAAGAAGGCGAATCAGCCCCTGTAGACAGTATTCTTGCAGTTATAGGCCCTGATGGTACAGACGTTGCTGCAGTGCTAGCTGTTGCTGGTAACGGTGTGGGAGGAAGAGGAGGTAAAACTGTCGATGTGGCAGTTCCAAGTGAGGCCCCGAAAGCAGAAGCTGTGGCTGCAGAAGTTCAAACCACCAATACAGATGGTGGAAGGATATTTGCTTCTCCCCTGGCCAAAAAGATGGCCGCAGAGAAGGGTATTGACCTTTCACAGGTAAAAGGAACTGGCGAGAATGGACGTATCGTTAAAAAAGATATAGAAAGCTTCACGCCATCTGCTACCCCTGCAGCTAAGGTAGAGGCACCTGCACCAGAGAAAGCCCCTGCAGCTTCCTCCGGTTATGTAGCGCCTTTTGTTCCTGCTGGGGAAGAGAGCAGCGAAGAAGTAAAGAATTCGCAGATGCGGAAGACCATTGCCAAGCGTTTGGCAGCGTCTAAGTTCACTGCGCCGCACTATTATCTGACCATTGAAGTAGACATGGACAATGCGATGGCTTCACGCAAGCAGATCAATGCATTGCCAGATACCAAAGTGTCGTTCAATGATATGGTAGTGAAAGCATGTGCCATGGCATTAAAGAAGCATCCACAAGTGAACACCACATGGAATGATGCGACCACGACATACAACCACCACATCCATGTGGGCGTGGCTGTTGCTGTCGAAGATGGATTGGTCGTTCCTGTACTTCGATTCACCGATCAGATGAGTTTAACACAGATCGGAGCTCAAGTAAAGGATCTGGCAGGAAAGGCAAGGAATAAGAAGATCTCTCCTGCTGAAATGTCAGGAAGCACCTTTACGGTCTCTAACCTTGGGATGTTTGGTATTGTAGAATTTACGTCGATCATCAACCAACCCAACTCTGCTATCCTTTCTGTTGGGACCATCGTACAGAAACCAGTGGTTCGTGATGGCGAGATCGTTGTGGGCAGTACCATGAAAGTAACGTTGGCCTGTGACCACAGAACTGTAGATGGAGCCACAGGAGCACAGTTCTTGCAGACACTAAAGGCTTATTTGGAAGATCCAGTGACCATGCTGGCTTAAGGAGTTTGGATTGTCATTCCTGCGAAGGCAGGAATCCATGATAAAGGAATCCTGCCTTCGGGCGGGATTTTTTTATCTTAGCTGAAACAATGTGCTCTAATGAAAAGACTCTTTTTCCTTTCATTGCTACCATGCTTGCTTTTTTCTTGTGTGGCAAAACAGGGACCTGTAATGGGCAATGCATCCGTATCAGATACCAATGGAGGTCATTCAGCTACGGCAACCTATCCACCTGTAGAGATAAGGTTTACTGACTCCACTGCTGTGGCCAGGCATATGTACTTTTTGGCCTCGGATGCGTTGAAAGGAAGAGATACAGGCTCGGAGGGAATCGCCAAGGCGGCTACATACATAGAAACACTCTTCGATAAGAATGGCATCGTACCGTATTTTTCAAGCTATAGAGACTCTCTTTCAAACAAAAGAAAAGCATACAATGTAGTTGGTTATTTAGAAGGTAATGATGCTACGCTAAAAGATGAGTTCGTCATTATAGGGGCGCATTACGATCATATAGGCATTGGAGGTCGGGTAAGAGGTGATGCCATTGCCAATGGAGCTAATGACAATGCCTCAGGTACCACAGCAGTGTTAGAGCTAGCAAGGTATTTTGGTAAAGAAAAACGGAACAGAAGAAGCATGATGTTCGTGCTTTTTTCTGCAGAAGAGCTTGGTCTTTTGGGATCGAAGCACTTAGCCAGAAAGCTTATGGAGCAAGATTTCAACTTATATGCCATGGTCAACTTCGAGATGATCGGTGTGCCGATGAAAGGGCGAGACCACATCGTATATCTGTCAGGCTATAAGAGATCAAACATGGCAGATAAGCTGAATGAATATGCAGGAAAGAAACTGATCGGATATTCATCAACAGCAGCGCGGAATTACGTGTTCCAGCGGTCAGACAACTATCCTTTCCATAGAGAATTCAGAGTGCCTTCACAAACTATTTGTTCTTTCGATTTTAACAATTATCCATATTATCACCATGTGGATGATGAGGTGGATAAGATGGACTTCACGCATATGGCAACAGTGGTCAATGAGATGATCTCTGTGCTAGAACGAATGGTGAATGCACCTACCAAAGAAATCAGATATAACAAATAAGACAGATGAAAAACATCGTCATTACAGGAACGAGTCGTGGCATCGGGATAGAGATGGTAAGACTTTTTGCTGAAGCGGGCCATCAAGTATTGGCGCTGTCCCGTAATTCAAAGCCATGTGAAGACCTGCAAATGCCAAATGTGCATAGTCTTTCATTTGATATTGCTGAGGAAGACAGTATGCAAGAAGTAAAAGACTTTGTCGCTTCACAATGGAAATCGGTCGATATGCTGATCAATAATGCAGGTTACTTGGTGAGCAAGCCCTTTGCAGAACTCACCGTTGCCGATTTTCAGAAGTCATACGAGGTGAATGTATTTGGCGTCGCCGAATTGACACGCACACTGATACCTTTCATGAATAAGGAAAGTCATGTGGTGAATGTGAGTAGCATGGGCGGTATCCAGGGTAGCTTGAAGTTTCCAGGACTTGCGGCGTATTCTTCGAGCAAAGGGGCATTGATCACGCTTACCGAACTATTGGCTGAAGAGTATAAGGAGATAGGCCCATCATTCAATGTGTTGGCCTTGGGCGCTGTACAGACAGAGATGCTAGAAGAGGCCTTTCCAGGATATCAAGCACCATTGACAGCACTGCAAATGGCAGGCTATATCAAGAACTTTGCCTTGACCGGCCACCAATTCTACAACGGAAAGATATTGCAAGTTAGCAGTAGTACGCCATAAAGTCATTTTATGGTAATCTGCAACTCCTCTACGATCTGGTCGCTTGCAGTACCCACATGTATCGTATAATCTCCTTTTTCTAACTGCCATCCGTTGATGGCCTCATCATAAAAGGAAAGATTGCTTGCTTTTATAGAGAGCGTTGTGGTAGTGGCTTCCCCTTTTTGTAGGGTTACCTTATTAAAGGCCTTCAATTCCTTTATGGCACGGGCTACCTTAGATTGGGGTTTGCCCACATAGACTTGTACCACTTCGGCACCAGCTATCTGACCTGTGTTGGTCACTCTGCAAGATATGTTGATCATGTCATCGGCAGTGTAAGAGGGCTTGTCAGCAGTAACATCGGAAAGTGCGAACGAAGAATAGGACAGTCCATGCCCAAAGGCAAACAGCGGCTTTATCTTCTTGGTGTCATGCCAACGGTAGCCCACTAAGATATCCTCTTTGTAATATTGGTCGGTGCCATCTCCGGGATAAGAAAGTTCGCCATAATGGTGTGCCGCATTGTCCGTCAATTTCACAGGGAAGGTGAAAGGCAATTTTCCAGAGGGATTCACATCACCACTGATCACATCAGCAATGGCATGTCCTGCTTCGCTGCCCAAGTACCAAGCTTGCATGATGGCCTCTACTTCTGAGACCCATGGCATGGCCACTGCGTTACCGCTGATCAGTACCACGCCTATGTTATTGTTCACTTTGATGAGTTCGTCCAACAATTGGTCCTGCCCAAACGGAAGTTTCATATTGTCACGATCACCGCCCTCACAATCTTGACCGTGGTTTTTGTTAAGGCCACCAAAGTAGAGCACCACATCTGCTTTGGCCGCTACGGCAATGGCTTCGGTGCGTAGCGAATCGGTGTCGAGCTTGGGAGGAATTACCTTTCCGTATGCCGGTGGGCCCGAAGCATACCCCATGGCATGGAACACTTTTGCCTTGCTGAATCGTTTTTGGATGCCTTCCAAAGGTGAGATCTCATGTTTTGCCTTCAATTCTGACGAGCCGCCACCGATGGTCATGGCTCGGGTGGCATTCTCTCCGATCACGGCAATGGTCATTGCTTTGTTCGGGTCTAGCGGAAAGAAGGCGTCATCATTCTTCAACAACACAATGCCTTCTCCTGCTACTTTTCGCGCAACATCCAAATGCTCTTGGTTGTTCATCTTTCCAATGGCACGGTCTGAGTTCATATTGGTGCGGAACATCAAACGAAGGATACGACGCACTTTGTCATCTAGAACCGCTTTGTCGACTTCGCCTTTTTTCAATAATGCCAGAAAGGGTTTTGCCAGATAATAATTGTCATAAGCGTTCTTAGCGGTCGAGGTCAGACCGTCGGTGCCTGTGCCCATTTCAATATCTAGGCCATGCAGTGCTGCTTCCTTGGTGTCATGGGCACCTCCCCAATCGGTGACCACAGCGCCATCAAAGTTCCAGTCTTTCTTCAAGACCTTGTTCAGTAGCAGTTCGTTATGACAGCAAAACTGCCCTCGGAATTGGTTGTAGGCTCCCATCACAGACCAGACCTTTCCTTCTTCGACCCCTGCTTTAAAGGCAGGGAGGTAGATTTCGTAAAGCGCTCGATCGCTGACTTCAACATTGATATGGTCTCGCCATTTCTCTTGATTGTTCAGCACATAGTGCTTCAGGCAGGCGGCCACTCCATTTTTTTGTACTCCGTGAATGTAAGGTACAGACATCACAGAGGCCAAATGTGGGTCTTCGCCCATGTATTCAAAATTGCGGCCATTTAAGGGAGTGCGATATATGTTGACGCCTGGACCCAGTAACACGTCTTTCTTACGATATCTCGCTTCTTCACCAATGGCAAAACCGTATGCTTCGGCAAGCTTTGGATTGAAAGAGGCCGCCAAGCAGGTCAACGCAGGAAAAGCGGTGATGGAATCGTTGGTCCAACCAGCATAGCCCCAATCGTCCCAGTTAATCTCGCCTCTTACTCCGTGTGGGCCGTCGGACATCCAAAGTTCGGGGACTCCCAATCGGGGCACCCCAGGACTACTAAACTTGGATTGTGCATGGCACATGGCCACTTTTTCTTCAAGGGTCATCTCTTTTAGGATGCTGTCGATCATCCCTTCTTTTCCGGTAGCTGGGTCTTGCGCGCTGGTATGGTTGGTTGATATCATTACCATAATAATTGTTGCTGCTAAGGTTTTCATTATACAGTGTGCATGGTTGTTTTCAAAGCTACTGGAATTTTGGTCAAAAAAAAACAGCTTTATGATATTTGCTGGAGTTTTATGTGTTTTTAGTCAGGGCAAGTTCCCTTAAGCAGTGTTTCAAATTAGGGCATGGGAAAGGTATAATGTCCAAAGTGTGCTAGCACATCCATGAAAAGTAGGTTGCAGAACGACAAACAAGCCTGCCAATACAAATCATGCGGCTCAAGGAAAGCCTTAAACATTTTTCATAAAGCAATGCAAAATGTTTCAATGTTCGTCTTGTAAAGTATTCAAGGTTATTCTTTTAAAGTAAGAAGACACTTTATAAGTGTAATAAATACATTTATTATTTTTACCTTGGTCAGAAACATTTTACTTTTAAGATCATGAGGTATTATCTCCCGTTATGTTTTCTATTGTTGGTCAACTGCAAGTCTGGTACTAAGGAAGAAGGTCAAAAAAAGGCAAACGTCATACTTTTCCTGGTTGATGACCTGGGGTGGACGGACCTCTCGTGTTATGGCAGTGAATTTTATCAAACACCTCACATAGACCAATTGGCCGAAGAGGGTGTGAGATTTACAGATGCCTATGCCGCATGCACGGTTTGCTCCCCTTCTCGTGCTAGTATCATGACAGGCAAATACCCTGCTACCATAAACACTACCGATTGGATCGAAGGCTACAGCAAGCCCTATTCAAAATACAAGGCACCTGATTGGACTCAACATATTCAAGATAGTGATACCACACTGGCAGAAGCCTTAAAGAGCAAAGGCTACAAGACAGTTCATATTGGTAAATGGCATCTAGGGGAGGAAGAACAATATTGGCCTGAACACCATGGGTTTGATGTGAACATCGCGGGATGGAGAAAAGGCGCACCGAATAAGGTGAATAAAAAAGGAGGCTACTTCTCGCCATACAACAATCCTCGATTAGCAGATGGGCCCACAGGAGAATATCTTACTGAGCGCCTATCCCAAGAAGCCGTAAATTTTATTGCTAACAATAGAGACACTCCTTTCTTTTTAAATTTTTGGCTCTACAATGTCCATACCCCGCTAGAGGCCAAAACAGAGAAGATAGAAAAATACAAAAGCATAGTTGACAAAGATGCCCTACAATCCAACCCAACCTATGCTGCTATGGTAGAGCATACGGACGATGCTTTTGGCGCAGTTGTCGGTGCCTTAAAAAAAGCAGGCATCTATGAGAACACTATCATAATCTTTTCGAGTGATAATGGCGGATTGATAGGCAATAGAGGAGACGAATCTAAAAAGCCAAGGGTAACGTCAAACTTTCCGCTTCGTGAAGGCAAAGGCAATATTTATGAGGGTGGTGTTAGAGTGCCGCTAATAATAAGTTGGCCTAAAGAAATAAATGGCGGTGTATCTACTGATGCAATGGCCACTTCACCAGACATCTACCCAACCATCATGGGATTGTTGGGAGGCACGGGCACGGGACAACGTAACATCGATGGAGAAAATCTTTCTCCGTTCTTATTGTCTGGCAGGAAACCCGAAAGAGATGCCATCTTTTGGCACTATCCGCATTATCATATCCAAGGGGCAATTCCATATAGTGCTGTAAGGAAAGGGAATTGGAAGCTCATTGATGCATACGAAAGGGATACGCTACAACTGTATAACCTTAAAGAAGACATAGGTGAACGTCACAACCTTGTTTCTGAACATCCAGAAAAGGCAAACCAGCTTCTAGCGCTATTAAATAGCTGGAAGAAAGAAGTGGGCGCCCAAGACCCTATTGAGAATCCAGACCATGACCGGGAAAGGGAATTGCTTTGGGGAAAAGCAAAGCATTAAAACTATAAGAATGGGTTATTTGTATTCTGTGTGCTAGCTGCGCTAGTTTTTAGATGAATGATGGCTAATCCCTGTTGATCGTAGAAGAAAACCATAAAATGACAAAAAAATGCGGGAATCATAATAAATGTAAATTTTACATTTATTATATTTGTTGCATGCTATCAATAACCCATGATCGGTTTTATAGGAGCTTGTGCTTTGGCATGGTTGCGTTATCGATACCATCCTACGGCCAACACAAAGGAACCATCAAGCCAATGGCCTAACATGGTGATACTATATGTTGACGACCTTGGGTATGGTGATTCGATTAGTTATGGCACTGAAGGAGTCAATGCTTCTGATTCTATTGTAAGTAAGTTACAACTGGAAATGGGTAGCATCATCCGACCGAAAGCAAATTGACCCATGAGCATTGCAGAACTAGATATGTCAAAAGTCTATACAGGCCAGAGCAAGATACTGGTGGCTGTGGACTGCGTTGTTTTCGGCTTTGACTCCAATGAGATTAAACTCTTGCTTTTCAGGAGGAAAGTTGAACCACTGAAAGGAGAATGGTCGCTTGTCGGCTCCTTCATCAAAAAGGACATGAGCCTTGAAGAATCTGCTAAGGTGGTTCTATATGAATCGACGGGTCTGCAAGGTGTTTTCCTCGAAGAGTTCAAGACCTATAGCGACATAGGCAGGGATCCTGGGGGGAGGGTGATCTCAGTGGCCTTCTACAGCCTGATACGACTTGATCAAATGAATACGGGATCTGTTGAAGAGTATGATGCCCATTGGTTTGGGCTGAGTGAGATCCCAGATCTTATCTTGGATCACAATAAGATGGTCCAACAAGCTATTGAACGTTTAAAGATAAAGATCAGGAGGAGGCCCGTTGGCTTCAACCTATTGCCTGAAAAATTCACATTACCTCAGATACAGGTACTGTACGAAAGCATCTATCAAAGAAAAATAGACGACAGAAACTTTAGAAAAAAGCTTTTATCGTATGATATATTGACCAAAACAGGCGAGAAAGACAAATCTTCTTCTAAAAAGGGAGCTTACTACTACAAATTCAATAAAGAAAAATTTGATGAGTTTACGGCCAAAGGATATGACTTTGAACTTTAGGACAATGAGAACACACCTCGATGATGTCAGCGACAAGTGCTCACACGATTCACAGCAAAATATACCTCCAACTCAAAATATGATACCATGCAAATAATAGCCTTTATAAGTTTTACGGCCCTGGTAGCAATCGTGTCATATTTCAAGAGTAAGAATACTGGCGAATCAACTTCAGATGGTTATTTTCTAGGTGGGCGTAGCCTTACAGGCGTTGTGGTCGCAGGCTCCTTGCTGCTTACCAATTTATCTACCGAACAGATCGTTGGTCTCAACGGGGCTTCCTTTAAAGAGGGGATATTGGTAATGGCGTGGGAAACCATAGCAGCAATAGCCATGGTGGTTACCGCTTTGTATTTACTGCCAAGATATTTAACAGGTGGCATCACTACAATTCCTCAATTTTTGGAAAGACGCTACGATAAGTTTACCAAAACGCTCACTTCTGTCCTTTTCTTGAGTGGGTATGTTGTAGTGTTGTTGCCCATTGTGCTTTATTCTGGTGCACTGGCGATCAAGAACATGTTCGATGTGCCTCGACTACTCGGGGTAAGCGATACCACAGCCCTTTGGGTCACCGTATTTGGGATAGGTATCGTAGGGTCGACCTACGCTATCTTTGGCGGTTTGAAAGCTGTGGCGGTTTCGGACACGGTCAATGCGATAGGCTTGCTCATCGGTGGGCTTCTTATACCATTTTTTGGCTTATTGGCAGTAGGTGATGGCAATGTTCTTGAAGGACTATCAACGTTGGTAGGTAGCCATCCCGAAAAATTCGACTCTATGGGCGGTGCCGATTCCTCTGTACCTTTTGGCACCATTTTTACAGGAATGCTTTTAGTAAATCTTTTCTACTGGGGAACAAACCAGGCCATTATACAAAGAGCTTTGGGGGCTAAAAATCTAAAAGAAGGCCAGAAAGGATTGCTCTTAGCAGCCTTTATAAAGATATTAGGGCCTCTAATTGTGGTGTTGCCAGGCATCATCGCCTTTCACATGTTTGGAGACAGCTTGCAAAACCCCGATGAGGCATATCCCACGTTGATCACCAAGGTATTGCCTGCTTCGTTGGTCGGCTTTTTTGCCGCAGTACTATTCGGTGCCATACTAAGTTCGTTCAATTCAGCTCTAAATAGCTCGGTGACACTCTTTGGCATAGACATCTACAAGTCGCATTTTAAAAAGGATGCCACCGAATTAGAAACCGTAAAAGCCGGAAAGCGCTTTGGTGTCGTACTAGCGATTCTCTCCATGTTGATCGCACCATTGATCGCCAATGCACCCGATGGTCTATTTGGATACCTGCAAAAAGTAAACGGATGTTACAGCATTCCAATTCTTACAATCATTGTCGTGGGGTATTTTACTAAATACGTGCCTGCTTTAGCGGCCAAGGTTGCAATGGCCTCGGGCGTATTTCTTTATCTTGCCTATATTCTGTTAGACGAGTTCGTGATCCCAGACACATTCCCTCATTACCTGCATGTAATGGCCATTCTTTTTGTCTTCAATGCAGTTCTAATGTTCATCATAGGAAAATTGAGACCAAGAGATGCGGCGTATGAGCAATATAGGTCCGAGGCTGTTGATGTAATCCCCTGGAAGTACGTTATTCCTGCGGGTGCAGTGATTTGCTTGATCGTTATTGGTATCTATTACTACTTCTCATGATCTATGGACAAAGCATTGATCAATAAGATAGAAAAAAGTTTTCAAGTTGAGTTCGGAGCAAAGCCCAGGCTTGTTTTTTCTCCGGGAAGAATTAACCTGATTGGCGAACACGTTGACTATAATGATGGCTTTGTGTTTCCAGCAGCGATAGATAAAGGTATTGTGGTGGCCATCCAAAAGGCAGAGGATTCGGATCAAAAAAAATGCAATGCGGTAGCCTATGACTATGAGGAAACCTTCGAATTTGGATTATCAGAATTGAACCCCCTAAAAGATGGCGGATGGCGGAATTACCTTATCGGAATTGTTGCCGAGCTTAAAAAGATAAGTTGTGAGATCTCACCTTTCAATATTGTGTTTGGAGGGAATATTCCGGCCGGTGCAGGCCTGTCTTCCTCAGCGGCATTAGAGAACGGGATTGTCTTCGGGCTCAATGAGGTCTTCGAGTTGGGATTGTCGAGAAAGCAGATGATCCAAATCTCGCAAAACGCCGAACACCTCTATGTAGGGGTTCAATGTGGCATCATGGACCAATACGCAAGTATGTTTGGCAAAGAAAACCATTTTCTACTGCTAGACTGTAGAACTTTAGAATCAAAAAACTTCCGTATCGATTTGTCTAACTATGAATTGATACTGATAAACACGAATGTCCAGCATAAGCTTTCAGACAGCACTTATAATAAACGCAGGGCGCTATGTGAGAATGTGTCGAAACTACTGGGCAAGAAAGCATTGCGGGATGTCTCTGAAGAAGAGCTTAAAAGGTTAAGAGATGATAAGCTCACCGAAGAGGATTATCAAAAAGTATTGTTTGTCGTTGAAGAAATTGAACGCACAAAAGATGCGGCAGAAGCGATTCGAAAAAACGACATCAAAGTTCTCGGAAACTTACTTTTTGAAACTCACGATGGCCTGTCTAGGCAGTACGCGATCAGTTGCGATGAACTAGATTTTTTAGTTGAGTCAGCAATTGCATCTAAGCATGTAATAGGTGCTCGAATGATGGGTGGTGGCTTCGGTGGCTGCACTATAAACATCATTGACTCGGATCATGCCGATGGGTTTCTAAAGGATACGAAAAGAAAATATCATAGAAAGTTTGGCTATGATTGTAGCCCACTGAAAATTGATCTATCAAAAGGAACATATGCAATCGACCGACAATGAACTTACAGGATCACTCTCATAAGCGATACAATATCCTAACTGGAGAATGGGTTTTGGTATCACCTCACAGAACCAAAAGACCTTGGCAAGGGCAGAATGAGACCGTTTCAAACAAAAAACGGCCCACTCATGACCCCAATTGCTACTTATGTGCCGGTAATACAAGAGCCAATGGTGAGGTGAACCCAGACTACAACGATGTGTTCATTTTCAATAATGATTTTGCCGCGTTGCAAGATACGTCACCCACTTTTAACGAGAGCTCAGGTCTTTTGAAGGCCGAAGGTGAGAAAGGCATCTGTAGAGTAATCTGCTTTAGCCCAGACCATTCGAAAAGCCTGGCAGACATGGCACTCGAAGAAATTTGCAAGGTGGTCCAGGCATGGAAACATGAATATACTACTTTGGGTGCCTATGACTTCATAAATTATGTTCAAATATTTGAAAACAAAGGCGCGGTAATGGGTTGTAGCAATCCACACCCCCACGGTCAAATATGGAGCCAGTCTTCATTACCGAACGAAGTCCGGAAAAAGGATAACACGCAAAAAGAATATCATAGCATCAATAGCTCATCCTTGCTGGGCGATTATCTGCAACAAGAACTTTCGTTGAAAGAGCGGACCGTATTTGAGAACAAGCACTTTGTGGTGCTAGTTCCTTTTTGGGCCATTTGGCCATTTGAGACCATGATAGCCCCTAAAGCACACATCCCCCACATTGCGAAGTTGGATACCTTTCAGGAATATGGTCTTGCCGAGGCTATCTCGGTCATAACAAAGACCTACGATAAAATATTCCAAACCTCATTCCCCTATTCAGCTGGAATACATCAAGCGCCCACCAACGGAAAAGATAACTCCCATTGGCATTTTCATATGAGCTTTTATCCTCCTCTTCTGCGTAGTGCGACAGTTAAGAAGTTCATGGTGGGCTATGAGATGTTTGGCTCGCCCCAAAGAGATATCACTGCTGAGCAGGCAACCAAGCTAATCAAATCATTTGTTTCGCCATGACCGAAAGAGATAAGAACAAAATAAGTCGCCGAAGAGCCATAAAAAGAATGGCCTCAGCGGGAGGGCACCTAGTCGTTGGGGGAATGACAATGGGCAATACTGTATTGAAGGACAAGGATCTCGAAATGATGAACATTGGCCCATTGAAGAATGCTATAGACCATGCCGTCTGCAGATGGTGCTATCAAAACATCCCGCTGGAAGAATTCTCTGAAAAGGTCCGGCAAATAGGCATTAAAGGAATTGACCTTCTCAAACCCGAAGAATGGGAAGTCGTTATAAAACACAACTTGGAGTGCTCATTGGCTACAGACACGTTTGTCAGTATTGAAAATGGCTTCAACAATACCAAGAACCACAATGGTCTGATCTCCAACTATGAAGCTCTGATCATGAAGGCAGCTGACTTTGGGATAGACAAGGTGATCGTGTTTTCTGGCAACAGAGATGGAATGACTGACCAAGTGGGACTGGAAAATTGTGCGAATGGCCTAAAAGGGTTGGTGAAGCATGCCGAGAAGGCTGGGGTTACCCTCGTAATGGAACTTCTTAACAGCAAGCTAGACCACCGTGGATACCAATGTGACAATACGCAATGGGGGGTCTCTTTGGTCGATAAGATAGGGTCGCCCAACTTCAAGCTACTTTACGATATATACCATATGCAGATCATGGAAGGTGACATCATTTCAACAATCAAAGAATACCACCCATATTTTGCTCATTACCATACCGGCGGAGTGCCTGGCAGGAATGAGATCAATGACTCTCAAGAACTTAACTATAAGGCAATTGTACAAGCAATTGCTGGTACTGGGTTTAAGGGGTATATAGCACAAGAATTCATACCCACATATGATGACCAGCTCATGTCCTTGAAGGAGGGTGTTCAAATTTGCAATGTTCAATTATGATCTCATTCCAGCCGAAAGCCCAGGATTTTAGAATAGTATCGATCCTTTTATTTGTATCATTTGCTGCCTCAAATTGCAATGACCATGAGAAGTATAGAGGATCCAAGGACGACCCCGAGCAAAGCAGCGGTGATCAAGCAGCCCGAGAGGATATTGATGGCATGGTATGGATTCCAGGAGGCAGATTTTCTCAAGGCGCTTTAGCCATTGACACGCATGCCCTAGACCACGAAAAACCAGCCCACGAAGTAGAAGTAGATGGTTTTTATATGGATGTGCACGAAGTGACCAATGCCCAATTTTCAAAGTTTGTTGAAGAGACTGGATATGTGACCGTTGCGGAACGCAAGGTCGATTGGGAGGAACTAAAAGAACAATTGCCTGAAGGGATCCCAAAGCCGCATGATTCTGTATTGAAGCCTGGTAGTATGACCTTTATGAAATGCCATAGTACTCCTCTTGGCCTGCAGGATTATTCGCAATGGTGGAATTGGACGGCTGGAGCAAACTGGAAGCATCCCAAAGGCCCTGATAGTACGATACTGGGCTTGGAAAACCACCCCGTCGTACAAGTTGCATATGAAGATGCTCTTGCCTATTGCAAATGGGCAGGCAGAAGGCTGCCGACCGAGGCCGAATGGGAGTATGCAGCCAGAGGAAATCAAAATGACAATGTATTCTTTTGGGGAAATGAGGCGAGTGACCTTAAGAACTTTGCCAATACGTGGGAAGGGGAATTTCCCGTAAGAAACACACTGGAAGACGGTTTTGAGCGTAGTGCCCCTGTAAGATCTTACGCTCCGAATGCATTTGGATTGTATGATATGGCAGGCAATGTATGGGAATGGACAAGTGATTGGTATAGCACAGACTACTATCAGAATTTAAAAGAGAAAGGCCCTGCAAAAAATCCCAAAGGCCCTAAGACGGCCTTCAACCCGTCAACCCCAAATGCTAAAGAAAAAATTATCAAAGGAGGTTCTTTTCTATGCCATGCATCATATTGCGCCAGCTACAGAATCTCTTCGAGAATGGCCACTACACCTGATTCCTCCTTGGAACATCTCGGCTTTAGAACCGTGACTACGGTCAATATGCGAAAAGACAAAAAGCAAAAGAATTAAAAAGATCATGAAAGGAAAAATAATTGTCACTGGCGGATGCGGGTACATTGGGTCGCATACCGTGGTCTCATTGATAGAGGATGGATACGAAGTTGTGGTGTTTGACAACCTATCAAACTCAAAAGAACTCATCCTAGATAGAATACGAGAAATTACGGGCATAAGGCCAACATTCGAGAAAATTGACCTGGCCGATGAATCACAAGCCAAAGAAGCCTATAGAAAACATAGCAATACTGATGCTATCATAAATTTTGCAGCCTATAAAGCAGTAGGCGAATCGGTCAAAGAACCCATAATGTATTATAGAAATAATATGTTTTCTTTGCTGAATACGCTTCAAGGTCAGATCGATAACAATATTAAGAACATCATCTTTTCATCTTCAGCTACGGTTTACGGTGAACCGGATTCGTTGCCCATCACAGAAAAGAATGAAACCAAACGGCCTTTTTCGCCATATGGAAACACAAAAAAGGTCGCAGAAGAGATTTTAGAGGATCTCACGAAAGTGAATAGTGGTTTCTCAGCGATTTCATTACGTTATTTCAACCCTATTGGGGCTCATGGATCCGGCTTGATCGGAGAGTTCCCAAGTGGAGTTCCCAACAATCTGCTTCCTTATGTCACACAGTGTGCTGCGGGCGTCTTAGATGAACTCAAGGTTTTCGGCAATGATTATCCCACTAAAGATGGTACTCCGATAAGGGACTACATACATGTGGTAGACCTTGCAGAAGCTCATGTCATTGCTGTAAATAGACTGTTGAATGATAAGAACAAGTCCAATTTTGAGGTATTTAATTTAGGAACGGGGATTGGTTACACAGTATTGGATGTCATTGACACCTTTGAATCCGTTACGGGAATAAACCTAAATTATAGCATGGCAGAACGGCGTGATGGGGATGTGGCAGTTTTGTATGCGGCCACAGACCTTGCCAGAGATGAATTGGGCTGGGAAGCCCGGTACGGGCTGAAAGATATGATATCCTCGGCCTGGAAATGGGAGCAGGACCTAAGGACCTCATTGAACCGACTATGAAGACCTTTTTTTGGAATTCATACATGCAAGAGCATCTTCGTAACATTCTATTTTTATGGGCTTTCGCATGAGAGATGGCAGCCCTTCGACTTCGCCCAGGACAGGCTCATCCTTTTGCCTTGCAAGAGATGCAACGTCGATGCGCCTTTTTAGCGAATGGGCCAGTTTTAAATTGTGTTGTTTTCCTCCCGGTCGCTCTTTTTCTTTCAATTTGTTCTAACTTTTACAGGCACGACAACAGCATTAAAGACAGCTATTAAAGAAAAAGCCTTTCTGGTATAGAAAGGCTTTTCAAATATGATGGGATGAGTACTGAACTTTTTATCCTTGACCTATTTCTTAACTATTCTCTGTACAGCTGTCCCTTGTTCTGTTCTTACCTCTAAAAAGTATAATCCCTTATCTAGCCCAAAAAAATCAACAATCTTATTTTGTTGTTCTATGCTTTCAATTGATTTTCCCAACATATCATATAACGCCACACCGTAAACCTCCAAGTCATTGGTTTTTATATGCAATACATCATCGACCGGGTTAGGGTATGTTTCTATTGATCTTTCCCTCGACACATCCTCCAAGCCTAGAACAGGAACTGAAACGACAAGATCATCAATAAAGAAAAAATCTGATCCGCTTGTCTTTACAATTTCCAAAGATGTAATATTACTAAAGTTAGTGGCGTTTGATGGTATAAAGGCTTGTGCGGCAGCAGTATTGTCTGTAAAAACCTCGGCCAAAGCATTATTTCCATCAGGCCTGATCGTAAACTGGGCACCATTTGCAGAACCATTTTCAGCTACCAGTAAGGAGCTTAAGTTGAACGGATCTCCAAAAGTACCATCATTGTCTGTGTCAAAAGTTATCGTAATGACATTAGTGGCTGGACTCTGGGGCGATATTACCGGCCCAGCAAACCCGCTTCGTGATGAAAAATCCGAAATATCTTCAAACCATAAGGGAGCTGTCCCTTCAGCTTTCAGCTGTTTCAAATCGTTTATCTAGATTACCTCAGTGTAATCATTAAAATTGCCATTACTGGTAGCAGTGCCTCCGGTCCAGTCAAAGGTTATGGATTGGGAAAACACTGATAACGAAAAAAATAATGTGATCAACAGGAAGTAAAAAGTAGTTTTTCTCATAATTAGGTTTTTTCTAGTTCACTCAAATATATAAAAACTCTGGGAGTGATGATCAAGCACAAAAGAACTCGTACTTTGCTTCAGTCGAAACCTTGCTTCTTCCTGGCTCGATCTCCTATTGCCGAGTGAGAAATTTCTTTTGGTCGACCACCAGAGACGCTGGATCATAGCCGTTGTTGTAACGCGTTTTTATCTCAGCCATTCTTTCTATTTTTTAGAATCATCATCGTAACTATATAGATCAGAACGATTCCAAAAGGAATTGCAATGAATCTGTACTCAGGCAAGAGGTACCAAAGAGCCAGTACTAGAATTGTTCTGGTCAGTGCGTGAAAAATTCCGACCCAATGTTTTATTATCCAAGAGAATGGCAACCACATCAATCCAGTAAGGATTCCAACAGTCATTGGAAGTGAAGAATGGTCAACGAGGAAAAAAGGTATCGCGATCGAGTATACGAGAATGGCCTGTCCGACGGTAAAAAGAAAGAGCGTATCAAATTCGTTTTTAGGCTTACTTCTATCCAGGAAATTTTCACCGGTGAATTTGGACAGAAAGAGGCCCAAGTACACAATACTTCCTGTTCCGATAAAAATAGACCATACCGCTATGAGGTCAGAGAAAAGAATTCCGACAGATCCAACTGTAGTCCAAACGATCGATCCGGCTAATGGTGTTGCAAGAAATTTTCCATTGGCGAACTCAATTCTTTGTTCCTCAAGTGTTCTCTTGGCTTCTTTCATTTGGTTGGTTTTTCAAATGTAACTTGTCGCAAAGTTTTCCGCCCCATTCATCAAGATACATAATTTTCATACTCCCAATACGTTCTTTTAGATCTCGGTTCTTCCTAAATGCATCACAACCTGTAATTCGTATTGTTGCATTCTTATCCATTACATTGCCGTTTTAGAAGCGTAACGATGCATTTCTTCCTTACAGGACATCATGCATTTCACCAAGAAGAGTTCCCGATAAAGGTAAGAAACAAAGTGGCATATACCGTATTTACTTGAAAGGCCTTCCTATTGCGACCCCAGAAGCAAAACAAGAATTTGCTGCAGAAAAAAATGTGAAGTTTCAAAATAGTGAAGATATGTACATACCATTGCCACACTTTCCCGTATTTTTAGCCTGTGCAAGATACCTTGTCCAAATATTTGCCTGAGCATGCTGTTGAAGCTGCTTTTCAGATGATACAACAGCATCAGGTACATCTAAAGATCGTGGACCATCGTCGCACGCGACATGGTGATTATCGCAAACGGCCCGATGGTTCGCACGGGATCACGGTAAACGCTTCACTGAATAAATATCGTTTCTTGATCACCTTGGTACACGAAATTGCTCACCTCGTGGCTTTTGAGCAATATGGCAGACAGATAAGGCCACATGGTGTCGAGTGGAAGCGTACCTTTCAGCATCTGATGTTGCCGTTCTTGCGCCCAGAGATCTTTCCGCAAAAGTTGTTGCCATTGCTGGCACACCATTTTAAAAGCCCCAAGGCCTCGAGCGATACGGATGCACAACTGGCCATTGCCCTAAAACAGTTCGACCCACAGAACGATAAAACCTATATCTTTGAATTGCCTTTGGGTAGTACATTTCGAATTGACAATGGGAAGATATTCAGGCGTGGCAGCAAGCGTGTGAAGCGCTACGAATGTGTTGAGGTGCATACTGGTCGCGTGTACCTGTTTCAACCTAATGCTGAAGTTGAAATGATAGCATGATTTTGAATTACGAATGAAGAGTGTGAAGAAGTGGATGCTGCGCGGCGCAAAGCGTGGTATCGAAGCATCTGTGAATGTGGAGTTGGGAGTAATAAGGCGCAAAATGAATGAAGAAAATGAAGTTTTCGAATGACAAGCGAAGGTTTGAAAGAAAGCTACGCCCATTCAATTTTAGGCTTTGTGCTTTCGACTTTCAGCTTTAAACCAAGTATATGAACAAAGACTTTTATGCCATATTGATGGCAGGCGGCATTGGTTCACGGTTTTGGCCGGTGAGCACCACTAGTTTTCCCAAGCAGTTTCACGACATGCTAGGAGCAGGCGAAACGCTTATTCAAAAGACCTTTAGCAGACTAAACAAATTAATTCCTGCTGAAAATATATTCATCTTGACCAACGAACGATACAACGACTTGGTGTTGGCGCAATTGCCGCAAGTAACACAGCGTCAAGTAGTGTTAGAGCCGGCCATGCGCAACACAGCACCTTGCATTCTGTACGCATCTCTGAAGGTCCAAAAGGAAAATCCCAATGCGGTCATGGTGGTGGCGCCCAGCGATCATTGGATCGAGGATGAAGCGGCTTTTGTACAAGACATGGAGACGGCTTTCACCGCTTGTCAAGATTCGACAAAACTGATGACATTGGGTGTCCAACCTACGTTTCCCAACACCGGCTATGGGTACATTCAATATCAAAGAGAGGGAAGTGATGCGATGAAGAAGGTACTTCGATTTACTGAGAAACCTGATCATGAGACGGCTCAGCAATTCCTTTCTGAAGGAAATTATCTTTGGAATGCAGGCATCTTTGTATGGAGTGCCAAGACGATCGTCGACGCTTTTAAAACATTTCGACCTAGACTCTTCCAACTGTTCAAAGCAGGTGAAGATGTATATAATACTGTCTCAGAGGAAGCTTTCATACGAGAAAACTATCCGAAAGCCGAAAATATCTCGGTAGATTATGCGATCATGGAGCATTCGGAGGAAATTCACGTACTTCCCGCCACATTCGATTGGAATGATCTGGGCACGTGGGGTTCATTATACGATAAGCTAGACAAAGATGCTGACAACAACGCGGTCGTAAATGCCCGCGTGCTTTCTGAAGACGCTAGTGGCAACATGATCCGTACCAGAGGAGATAAGGTCGTTGTGGTAGATGGATTGAAGGATTATGTCATCGTAGACAAAGATGAAGTGTTGCTGATCTACCCGAAGCAGAAGGAACAGGATATAAAAAAAGTACTGAATTCAGTAAAAGAGAAGTTTGGTAATCAATACGGTTGATCAAAATGACACAAGAGAGCAAATTCGATTTTAAGGAAGAGCAAGTAGAAGAGACACAAGTCGTCAAAGAGGCAGTAAAACAAGATGCCAAAAGTCTTTGGCATAATGTGAAGAGTTTTTTGGTAAACCTCTTCGGCTTTCGCAAAGATACCGATCGCGATACGACGATCGAGGCCATAAAGAACGATATTCCCTTTAAGGGGGCAACTTCATGGATCCTGATCTGCTCGATCTTCGTGGCTTCGGTCGGGTTAAACGCAAACTCTACCGCAGTGGTCATCGGGGCGATGCTTATTTCTCCGTTAATGGGCCCGATTCTAGGTGTCGGTATGTCGATCGCCATCAACGATATCGATACGTTACGCCGTTCGCTGATCAACTTTGCCGTGATGGTCGTGCTGAGTGTGCTAACTGCCTTCTTGTTCTTTTGGTTGTTTCCGCTTCGTGAAGATTCCTCTGAACTTCTGGCCAGGACCCGACCCGATATCCGAGATGTGTTGATCGCCTTTTTCGGCGGCCTTGCCTTGATCATCGCACGTACCAAAAAAGGGACCATCGCTAGCGTGATCTTCGGTGTTGCTATTGCTACGGCACTGATGCCACCATTGTGTACAGTGGGCTATGGATTGGCCAAGGCCGCATTGGGCGAAGCAATTGGATTGAATTTCGCTGCCGGAGCCATGTACCTCTTCACCATCAATACCATCTTTATCGCATTGGCAACCTTTTTGGTGTTGAAATTCTTGCGTTTTCCGATGATCCGTTATGCGAACTCTGCCAAACGGAAACGCATTGCCCGTATCGCTTCCTTCTTTGCCATACTGGCCATGGTGCCCGCAGTGTTCACCTTTGTAAGCGTTCTCAATGAAAGCAGATTTAAGGGTGATGCCAAGCGCTTTATCAATAATGAGTTAGAAGGACTTCCCAATTCGGCCTATATCCAAAGGTATGCGACCTTCAAATATAACTCAGGGCAAAACCTTTCTACTATTGAGTTGACCTCTTTTGGCGACGACCGTATTCCAGAGTCTACACTGAATGTGCTGCGCAGCAGGTTGAAGGACTATTCGGCCCTAGACAACACGCAGATCCTGCTGAATCAGTCAAGAAACAGTGGTCTGGACGAGATGAAATACATGAAAGAGCTTCGCTATCGCGATTCGTTAGACCTGATGAATCAGACCCATAAGATATCTTTCCTAGAAGAGCGCGTGGCACAACTGTCTAGGTTTGAAGAGGCTTCTGTTCCTTTTCAAGAGATCAGCGATGAGGCTAAGATCAACTACGAACATCTGGCCCAGTTGTCATATGCCAATATCATTCGCTCTAATTTTGAGAAGATAGATACCATTGCTCGTTTCACGACCAAGTGGAAAGACTCGGTAGCAGAAGATGCACTTGCTTCTCAAAAACAGAAGCTAGAAGCTTGGTTGAAGTTGAAGTTGGGAGACAAGAAGTTTGAGATTCGGTCTGAAGAATAGTTCCAGATGTAACAAGATCAATAGGTCGAGGAGTGTTTAGCGCTAAAGTTGCTGGGAGACCTTATTTATCTTTATGAAAAAGGACTTCCTTTCGACCATCGGCTGACTAATGACTATCTTCCAAATACATCTTTCGTACTTTTTTGAAGAGTTCAGAGGAATACACGAAATTGGTCACGGCCTCGTTGTCAGTCTTGAAGATTTCCTTGTTGGTGCCTTCCCAAGTCAAATAACCGTCCTTTAGAAAGACGATCTTCTCGCCAATTTCCATCACCGAGTTCATGTCGTGCGTATTGATCACCGTAGTGATGTTGAACTCGTCGGTGATCTCTTGGATCAAGTTGTCGATCAGTATCGCAGTCCTTGGGTCTAGTCCAGAGTTTGGCTCATCACAGAACAAGTACTTGGGATTCATAACAATAGCACGCGCGATCGCTACACGCTTCTGCATGCCGCCGGATATCTCAGACGGATAACGGTCGTTGGCATTCACCAAGTTTACGCGCTCTAATGCCACATTGGCACGATCGCGCATTTCTTCTTTCGATTTTTTGGAGAACATCTCCATCGGGAAGGTTACATTTTCTTCTACTGTCATCGAATCAAAGAGCGCACTTCCTTGAAATACCATGCCCATGTCACGGCGAAGGTCGATGCGCTGGTCGCGGTCCATCTCTGAATATGCTTGTCCGCTATAATAGATCTCTCCTTCTTCGGGGGTGAAGAGTCCAAGCATGCATTTTAGGAAGACAGTTTTCCCCGAACCACTCTGCCCGATGACCAGATTGGTCTTACTTTGTTCAAAAGAAGTGGTAATGCCCTTCAACACATGATTTTCGCCAAATGTCTTATGAATGTTTTCAACTTGGATCATGCGAGCAAGAGTTGAGTTATGATATAGTTAAGTACAATGATGACCACACTGGTCCACACAAAGGCCGTGGTACTAGCTTTGCCTACTTCTAGGGCGCCGCCTTTCATATAATATCCATGGAAAGAAGGTACCGTCGCTAATACAAAGGCAAAGACGACCGTCTTTATGAAGGCATACGTCATATGAAATGGGATAAAATCTATCTGAAGTCCTTCAACAAAGTCAGCACTGCTCGAAAAACCACCATAGATAGAAGCCATCCATCCGCCTAGGATGCCTAGGAACATAGAGATGATGATGATGAATGGATATAACATCATCGCGATGATCTTTGGTAGCACCAGATAGTTCAACGGGTTGATGCCCATTACTTCTAACGCATCGATCTGCTCGGTAACACGCATGGTGCCAATACTCGATGTGATGAACGACCCTACCTTTCCGGCCATGATGATGGAGATAAGTGTTGGCGCAAACTCCAGGATCACCGATTGTCGTGTAGCAAACCCTACCAGGTACTTTGGGATCAGGGGATTGTCGATATTCAATGCGGTCTGTATGGAGATAACGCCTCCGACAAAGAACGAGATGAAACATACAATGCCCAACGACCCAATAATAAGGTCATCTATTTCTTTGAATATCAATTTTCTGAGAGCGCTCCACTTCGTTGTCTTCCGGAAGATATTGCCAAGCATCAAGAAATAAGCACCGATCTGTCGTAGGTATTGCATCAAATAGAATTACAGAGCGAAGATAAAAAAAGAATTCTTCAAGCGATTTAACTTCTTGGTTGTTATGTAGAACGCGAAAACCCGTATTTTTGGACGACAATGATCTCGACAATGAAAAAACTAGTAATACTTTTTGTATTTGCTTCGTCCCTATGCTATTCACAAAAAAAAGAAGCACCTTTCACCAAGCCGAAACTAGTGGTTGGTATTGTGGTAGACCAGATGCGCTACGACTATATCACTCGCTTCTGGGACCACTATGATGAAGGTGGGTTCAAGCGTTTGGTGGGTGAAGGTTTCAACTGTAAGAACAACCACTTCAACTATGTGCCAACCTATACAGGTCCAGGGCATACCTCAGTATATACGGGCACGACACCTAGTACGCATGGTGTGATCGCTAACCATTGGTACGACAAGGAAATTGGAGTCATGGTCTATTGCGCTTCGGATGATCGTTATGAGACCGTAGGGTCTGAGAGTGGCGCTGGCAAGATGTCACCTCATCGTATGAAGACCACGACCTTGGGAGATCAGAATCGCTTGGCCACGCAGTTTAGGGGAAAGAGTATCGGGATAGCCGTAAAAGATCGTGGTGCCATACTGCCAGCGGGTCATTCTGCCAATGCGGCCTATTGGTTCGAAGGAAAGAAAGATGGCAAGTGGATCAGCAGCTCTTATTATATGGATACGCTACCAGAGTGGGTAAAGAGCTTCAACGCATCAAAGACCGTCAACAAGTACTTGAAGACCTGGGACACCTACAAAAGTATCGCCTCCTACACAGAAAGTGGCCCTGATGAAAATGATTTCGAGGGAACCTTTCGAGGTGAAGAAAAAGCAGTCTTTCCCCATAGGTTGAAGAAATTAAGTAAGGAAAACGGCAATTATGACATCTTGAAGGCCACGCCTTACGGAAACAGCTTAACAACTGACTTCGCCATCGCGGCCATTGAAGGTGAACACCTCGGAAAAGACGATATCACGGATGTTTTGGCAATAAGCTATAGTTCTACAGACTATGTAGGGCACCAATTTGGGGTGAACTCTAAAGAGATACAGGACACTTACATTCGGTTGGATAAAGATCTGGAGCGCCTGCTTGAACATCTTGACATGCAAGTGGGCAGCGGCGAGTATACATTGTTCTTAACGGCTGATCACGCTGCAGTACATGTGCCTTCATTCTTACGGTCCGTAAAGATTCCTGCCGGTTACCTGGATAGTGATGCTGCCAAGAAAGCAGCGGCCGAATTTATGCAAGGTACCTTTGGAAGAACCGACCTGATCGCCAACGCTTCAAACAATCAGTTGTTTTTGAATCATGGCGCCATTAGGGAGTTAGCAGACTTCGATCACGGAGATGTTGTAGAGGCCATGGCAGCTTGGTTGATCACACAACCACAAATAGACAAGGTATTTACGGCTGAGCAATTGCATAAGGAGGCCTACAATGATGGTATCGCGCTGTTGTTGAAGAATGGTTTCAACCAGAGACGTTCGGGAGATATCATCATAGTTCCTGATCCTGCAACGATCAGCTATCCAAAGACGGGCTCTACACACGGTAGCGGAATGAACTACGATACCCATGTTCCATTGATCTTCTTCGGAAAAGGTATCAACAAAGGCAGTACTGTAAAGAAGACGCGCATCATCGATGCGGCGCCTACGATTTCAGTATTGCTCGGCAATGCCTTCCCCAATGGCGCTACGGGAACTGTGCTGCACGAAGTGATCGACTGAGGCTCTTTCCTAGAAGAGGAGACAGGCGGGTGTTTTTAGTATCCAAACGGATGTTTTGTCTGCGGATTCTTTGCAAGAGGATGATATTCGCCAACAAGAGGTGATAGTTGCTCATTTCTGATCGCATAAGTGATCTCTACAGCTTTTCGAGCATCGTTTAACCCAAAACCATCATCAGCAAGTATCTTCTGGTAAGAGTGCAGATGAAGTTCTGTAAACCCTCGGCTGAACTCTAATTCTTCTCCATCGATGTGAATAGCGCGATATGTGCGTTGCTCTTTCTCCTGTATTTCTTTCGGAAGGTTTTGTTCGTTGATCGACAAGAACCAACGTACGTTTGCTTTTTTTAGCTGCAGCAGGCCTGAGGCCGTATCGTGATTGTTCACATGTACTTTTTGGCTGGCCACATCACCAAAGACCCACGTGAGCATGTCAAAGAAGTGAATGCCAATGTTTGTGCAAATGCCACCAGATTTGTCCAATTGTCCTTTCCATGAGGCATAATACCACTTGCCACGTGAGGTGATATAGGTAAGGTCTACATCATGGATCTTATCAGGTTCTTGCTCGATCTTCTGCTTTAAGGCAATGATGGTTGGGTGTAGTCGAAGTTGTAGAATGGTATAGATGGTTCCTTGCGACTCGGCTTGGATCTTTTCTAAGGCATCTAAATTCCAGGGGTTGATGACCAGGGGTTTTTCGCAGATAGCATGTGCGTTGCGTCTAAGTGCAAACCGTATATGCGCATCGTGAAGATAGTTGGGCGTGCAAATAGACACATAGTCCAGGGGCTTGTTGTGTTCATGCTTTAGCTTCTCGATATGGCGGTCAAAACGCTCGAATTCTGTGAAGAAACTTGCGTTAGGGAAATAAGAATCGATCACTCCGACGCTATCAGTCTTATCTAAGGCAACCAATAGTTGGTTTTCGGTTCGCTTGATGGCGTCCATGTGTCGTGGCGCGATATAGCCCGCAGTTCCGATGATGGCAAAATTCTTCAACCTATACTTTTTTTACATGGTTATCTTCTAGTGTGTACGTTTCGTTAGTGACCAGGCAGATGGCCTTTCCTTCCTCAGAAAAATGTAGCCGCTCACCATATTCGCTTACCCAACCAATTTGCCTGGCAGGGTTGCCGACCACTAGTGCATGATCCTTTACATCTTTTGTGATGACGGCACCTGCGCCTATCATGGCATAAGCGCCAATGGTATTACCGCAGATCACCGTAGCATTGGCACCTATGGTTGCACCTTTTTTTACGAGGGTTTGTTTGAGCTCTTGCTTGCGGTCTACATGACTTCGCGGATTGATGACGTTTGTGAATACCATCGATGGACCAAGGAATACGTCGTCCTCACAGATCACACCCGTATAGATCGAAACATTGTTTTGTACTCTTACGTTGTTTCCTAGGGAAACTTTTGAGGCGACCATCACATTCTGCCCTAGCATACAGCGTTTGCCGATCACACTATCCTTCATCACGTGACAGAAATGCCAGATCTTGGTGTCAGCACCAATTTGTGCTTGTGGTGAAACAATGGCAGTCTCATGTTGAAAAAAGGAAGTATCTTCGGTCATTCCACAAATGTAAACATTCTTCTATTTTTATAGTGGAATTCGATCAAAGCGATGCAAGATAAGAACCTAGTTGCCAGACAGACTGCCAAGTATAGCTTGGTGAACTATCTGGGCGCAGCTATCGGGGTAGTCTCTAACTTGTTCATCTATCCGATGGATGAGAAGTTCTACGGGATCATCCGTGGCATCGAAGCAGGAGCATTCTTGTTAGCGCCTTTGTTTGTTTTTGGTACCTCTACGGCCTTGGTAAATTTTTTCCCAAGATTGAGGTCGCAAGAGAATGGAGTGTCTAAATTCTTGTCTGCTTCGCTGTCATGGATCATGGCAAACGTTGTGATTGTTGGATCGGTGCTCTTGGGCTTGCGTTTTTTCTTCGGGGATCATTTTCAGCATCTTCCTAGCTATCAATACCTCTGGTACTCCTTTGCTATGGGCAGTTTTTTGGCTTTTATGGAGCTGTTTAGAAAATTGGCCACCAATTATGGCCGTATTGCTTTTCCTTCTTTGATAGATCGTTTTTTGCCTAAAGTATTCTTGCCTGCGATATTTATCTTGTTGCTCGCTGGGCATATTGGCCATGAACTAGGTTTCACTTTGTTCGTACTTGCCCATATGCTGATGGCGACGGTGATGATGTTGTATGGTTTTAGGTTGAGCAAAGCAAGACTTACCAGTAAGTTTGGAGGTATTTTCCAGGACGATTTCTCGAAAGAGGTTTTTCAATATAGCCTTTTTAGCTTCTTTGCCACCTTTGGTGCGCTGCTAGCATTTCGGATCGATACGTTGATGGTACTCAATCTTGTTGGTGAAAGCGAAACAGGGATCTATAGTATTGGCGCCATGTTGGCAGGATTTGTATTGTTGCCTGCTTCAGGTATGTTCGCGATCTATTCGCCGATGATCGCACAAATGTTGAATGATAAGGATCGTAGGCTCTTGTCGGAGAAGTACCGGCTTACCTCAAAGATCTTATTGGTGATAGGAGGTGTGTTGTACTGCTGTATCTTTCTGGGAATAGAGCACTTATTCGAAATGCTGCCCTCAGCAGACACATTGATGCTGGCGATCCCTGTTATAATCATTTTAGGGCTGAGTGTGGTGTTAGACATGGCTACAGGTTTCAACACTCAGCTTATCATGTACTCGAAGCATTATCGATTCAATCTCTATACGTTGGCCTTTCTGGCAGTGTTGAATGTGTTGCTGAACTGGGTGTTCATCAAAGTACTTCAATTAGGTCTTGTAGGTGCCGCCTATGCTACATTGATCTCAATGGTCACCTATAACCTGGTGAAGCTTGTGTTTATCAAGAAGAAGTTTGGCATGATCCCTTTCGATACCACTCATTGGAAGGTATCGGCATTGCTGTTGCTCAGTACGTTCATGATATTTTGGATGCCTTCTTCTGGGAACAACCTTTTGGACCTGTTCTTGAAAGTCGGACTGAGCCTTTTGTTGAATCTAGGAATCATTCTAGGATTGAGATGGGTCCCTGAGTTGAATACTATTTTAAGGGCTCGAAAACTCTTCTAACGACCCATCGGGCATTTGAGCCGGTCATGTGCTATGAAAAAAGCCACTGGACATTTCCAATGGCTTTATTAAGGAATATCTAGTTTAGAGATTCATTATGATTGAATGCTCATAGCATATTTTGCGATGTCGCGCATGTGATATGGATTCTTGAATGACAGCTTATTGTCTTTGATGTACTTCTCAATGTCTTTTCTTGTATCCTTGTCAAACTGATTCAAAAAATTCCTCTTAGAGAACTTGAACTTCTGCATGTTCCCATTTCGCTCAATGTAGAGTGCTTTTTTGATGATATACTCGTCTTTGTGTTCTTTGAACATCAAAGGGTCGGGATCATTCTTCTTTATGCTGGTCTTGTAGTCCTTCAGGATGGAGAAGGAGTCGTCACTGTAAATGACCTCTAGGACCCTGTCAGCTCCTTGGAACTTGTAAGATTTGAATTTGCGGTTGTTTATATAGACCTCATCCACAAAGTTGAAATCGAAGATATACACCTTTTCACCATCGACCTGAGCCTGGATCTCATTGGACAAGGCATTGAAATTGATGTTGTCGATAGAGAACTTTTGCTCTTCATCGACGACCACGATTCCCTTATTGTCCCAATCATCAAAAACATAGACCGAACCTCCTAGCTTTCGAACATTCTTGACATAGAAGTAAAAAGAACCTCTCACCTCATTCTCATAACCACCTTGTTGGACCAAGCCAGACACTGATTGGATGAAGTTAGAATTAGAGGTAGATAGACTGGCTTCTTCTGCGGTATCTTGCGCAAGAGAATTCAAAGAAAAAGCCATGGCGAGTAAGAGGATCATACAGCGTTTCATGGTAAAATAGTTTAGTTAATATTTTAAAGATACTAAATATGGCTTTAATGTCAAAAAGTATACCAAAAACACTTTTAAAAGTTGATCTTTCGCACTGAATAATGTTAGAAAAACAACATAAAGAAATGTTATACCTCGTATACGATGGCATTGATGTTCATGCCTGCACCAACACTGGCAAAGATAATGACGTCTCCCTTTTCGATCTTTTGCCGCTCAATTTGATTGTGACGTACCATGTCCAGCAAAGTGGGAACGGTTGCTACAGAGCTGTTTCCTAGCTTGTGTATGTTCATAGGCATCACACCATCAGGGGCCTTAGCTTTGTATAGCCTGAAGAAACGCTTGGTAATGGCCTCGTCCATCTTCTCATTGGCCTGGTGAAGGAAAATCTTTTTTACATCCGCTATGCTCTTGCCTGAAGCATCCAGGCATTTTTTCATGGCATTAGGTACATGGGTAAGTGCAAATTCGTAGATCTTGCGGCCTTGCATTTTTATGTAGCGTGTGTTCTGGCAAGATTCTGGATTGTTTGAATTGCCAAAATGCAGATAATGCACTTCCTCAGTTGTATAGGTTTCTGTGGCATGCGCAAGGATACCGCCTTTTTTGTCGGTGGCCTCGATAATGGTGGCACCTGCGCCGTCGGAAAATATCATAGAGTCGCGATCATGCTTGTCAACCACACGACTTAAGGTCTCTGCGCCTATTACAAGGCAGCGTCTTGCCATGCCTGCTTTGATGAATGCCTGTGCTTGGATCATGCCTTCGACCCATCCTGGACAACCAAAAATAAGGTCGTAAGCAACACAGCTTGGGTTTTTGATGCATAGCAAATGCTTGACACGAGAAGCTAAACTGGGTAAAAAATCACTTTGCACAGTGCCATGCTTCACGTCGCCAAAGTTATTGGCAACGATAATGTAGTCGATGGTTTCTGGATCTATATTGGCATTGGCAATGGCTTTTTCTGCAGCATAGAATGCAAGGTCGGAGGCATTTAATTCCTTTTGCGCATAGCGACGCTCACCAATGCCTGTAATGGCTTTGAACTTCTCAATGATGATGCCGGTTTCATGTTGAAAGGGAGAGCCATCTTCATTCAAGAATTCATGTTGAATAAAATCTTCGTTCTTTTCTACTTGCGAAGGAATATAACTTCCGGAGCCAATGATCTTGATGCCCATAATTTGAACTGTTGTTGTATGCGAAAGTATGGCGAAACCTCAATTGTATGCATGCATAATAAAAAACTCCCCGATGTTCAGAAAGAGATAATGGGGGCATACAAGGAATGTAAAAAACGTAAAATGTTTGTAATCAATTATTTGATCGAGATTGGAGAATTATTTATTTGCTCCATATTACGATGTCCAGTATCATGTTTTGAACTTGCTTAGCCACAAAAAAATAAGGAAGATTACCTTTTTTGAGGTTCCGGCATGCCATATTTTGGAAACATGTTCAATAAAACCTTTCACGGGATCTTCACCTTTATGGTCCTGTAGATAGTTCCGTACGCTAGACCACGATGGCAGATATTTGGCCATGAGTTGCGGCCTACGCTAATTGACCTTTGTTTCTCTATGTGCAACATGATTTAGGATTTGCTCATATAGCTTGGTAGGGTAGGTAGGCCTAAACTTCTTATAGATCTCGGATTGCTTTGAGAATTTACCTTTGATGGGCTTCACTTTCTATTGTTGTTAAAAAATGAGAGGAAACCTTTTCAAAAAAACGAACATATGTCGCTTAGGCCCAATAGATGTTTATCCAAATATGCTATGCTTCTATGTACGCTTCAATAGGAGTGCAGGTACACATTAAGTTGCGGTCGCCGTAGGCATCATCCACTCTACGTACACTGGGCCAAAACTTATTTTCCGTAACATATTCTAACGGAAAAGCTGCCTTTTGGCGACTGTAAGAGAATGGCCAATGGTCGGCCGTAAGCATGGCTTGCGTATGCGGTGCATTTTTGAGAACACTATGCTCTTGGCCTTTGCTGGTTTCGGCGATCTCTTGACGGATGGCTATCATAGCATCGCAAAAACGATCCAACTCTGCCAGACTTTCACTCTCAGTAGGTTCGATCATCATGGTGCCGCCTACAGGAAAGGAGACAGTTGGTGCGTGAAATCCATAGTCCATCAAACGTTTTGCAATATCAATAACTTCGATCCCTTGCTGTTTAAAAGGGCGGCAATCGATGATCATCTCATGTGCAGCGCGACCACGTTCACCAACATACAATACATCATAATGTCCTTCAAGACGTTGTTTGATATAGTTGGCATTGAGAATGGCATGAACAGTAGATCGGGTGAGTCCTTCTGCACCCAACATGGTAATATACCCATATGAGATAAGACACACCAAAGCGCTGCCCCATGGAGCAGCAGATATGGCAGAGATAGCGTCATTGCCCCCTGTTTCTACTACGGGGTTTGTGGGCAAGAAGGGAATAAGGTGTTTCGCTACACAGATAGGTCCAACGCCTGGGCCACCACCGCCATGTGGAATGGCAAAGGTCTTGTGGAGGTTTAGGTGACATACATCGGCGCCAATGCGCGCGGGATTGGTCAGTCCCACTTGTGCATTCATATTGGCACCGTCCATATATACTTGTCCACCATTGTCGTGTATGGTCTGAGTGATCTCTCTAATAGAAGATTCGAACACGCCGTGTGTAGAGGGATAGGTAACCATCAAAGCAGCTAGGTTTTCCTTGTGGAGTGTTGCTTTTTTGCAAAGGTCGTTAACATCGATATTGCCTTGTTCGTCTGTTTTGGTGACCACGACCTTCATGCCCGCCATGACTGCCGAAGCAGGATTTGTGCCATGTGCCGAAGCAGGGATCAGGCAGATGTTGCGATGATGGTCTCCACGCGATAAGTGATACGCCCTGATCACCATCAAACCAGAAAACTCACCCTGAGCGCCGGAGTTGGGTTGTAGCGACGTGCCAGCAAAACCAGTGATCTCAGAAAGTTGGTCTTCCAGACGCTTCAACATGATCTGATAACCTTCGGCCTGTTCTGCAGGTACAAAAGGATGTATGTTGTTCCATTGGGGCGAGCTCAAAGACAGCATTTGTGAGGCAGCGTTCAGCTTCATGGTGCAAGAACCTAGCGATATCATCGAATGATTCAATGACAGATCTTTTCGCTCCAATTTTTTGATGTAGCGCATCAAGGCTGTTTCCGAGTGATAGGTGTTGAAGACGTCATGGGTCAAAAAGTCACTTGTACGCTCTACTGCGTTTAGGATATTGTCAACTTCAGTGAGCTTATGTATTGGCTCTGCTTTTTTGTTATATACTTCGGCAAATACGGCTATGATGTTATTCAATTCTGAAATAGTGGTAGTTTCGTTCAGCGAAATGCAGATGGTCTCTTGGTCTTTATAGAAGAAATTGATGTGGTGCTTTTCTGCGATGGGCTTCACTTTATTACTATCTGCCTTCACCTGGATCGTATCAAAGAATGAGTCATTCACCTGAAAAACGCCCAGGTCTTCGAGGGCATGTGCCAAAGAAACGGCACTTCTATGCACTTTTTTTGCAATGTATTTTAGCCCTTCAGGGCCGTGGTACACACTATACATGCCTGCCATTACTGCCAACAGCACTTGCGCGGTACAAATATTAGATGTGGCCTTATCGCGTTTTATGTGCTGTTCACGTGTCTGCAATGCCATACGTAAGGCGCGATTGCCATCTATGTCTTTTGTGACGCCAATGATCCTGCCGGGGATGTTTCGCTTGTATGCTTCCTTGGTGGCAAAATAGGCCGCATGCGGACCCCCATACCCTAGCGGAATGCCAAAACGCTGTGTGGTGCCCACGACTATATCGGCTCCCCATTTTCCAGGCGCTTCTAGCAGTGCCAGACTAAGGATGTCGGCAGCGACTGCAATTTTGATGTCGTTGGCGATGGCGCGATTGGCAAAGTCGGTGTAGTCAGAGATCTGGCCATGTTTTCCCGGGTATTGTAACAAGGCACCGAAATAGTCGCGCGAAAAATCAAAATCATCATGGTTGCCAACAACTAGCTCAACACCGATCGGGGTGGCTCGTGTTTGCAAGACCGAAAGGGTTTGTGGCAGTACTTCTCCGGAAACAAAGAATTTGACGGTTCCATTTTTTTTCTGGTCTCGCGAACGAACTGCAAACAAGAGGTTCATGGCCTCTGCGGCAGCTGTGCTCTCGTCTAATAGCGAGGCATTGGCCAATTCCATGCCTGTTAGCTCAGCAACCATTGTCTGGAAGTTGAGCAGTGCTTCTAGTCTGCCTTGTGCTATCTCTGCTTGATAGGGTGTATAGGCAGTGTACCAGCCAGGGTTTTCAAGGATGTTTCGTTGAATCACTGCCGGTGTGATGGTCTCATGATACCCTAGACCAATGTAGGTTTTGAAGACTTTGTTCTTGAGTCCTAGTTCATGAAGATGACTCGAGAATTCGTGTTCGCTCATGGCTATGTCAAGGGCCAGTCCTTTTTCTAATCGAATATCATCCGGAATGGTCTCGTAGATCAATTGGTCTAATGATTCTACACCGATCCTTTCTAACATTGTCGGGAGGTCTTTCTCTGTGATTCCGATATGTCTCAGAGCGAATGAATCTGTCTTCATCTACCTAAGTTTGGGTTTCAAATTCCAGCAAAATTACACATAATCGTCTTCATTTATATCGTTTTCGTTACTATTGAAAGCTAAAGTTTTCAACGAAAGAAAGGGGTTATGAACAGTTTGGCTACTTTTGCGATATGCGCTTCTTACGACTGCTTTTCGACTTCTATCTAGATAGTAGTATACACGTTGCTTTGGCAGTGAGTGCATTAACGATGGTCACAGTGCTGTCTTTTGACTTGCCTTATGACGTCTCTGTGGCCTGTTTCATATTCTTCAGTACCATAGTGACGTACAACTTTATAAAGTATGGCAGTGCTGCAAAATATTTCTTCATCGTGCGATCACGCTATGTTCGATTCATTCAGTTCTTCAGTTTTGCATGCTTTGGATTGCTGCTGTTGTCGATGACCAGACTTCGTTTCGAAACTATTTTGGTGGCAGGCACTTTTTTGGTGATCTCGTTTATGTACGTCATACCGTTCATGTTTCAAGGGAGAAACCTCAGAAGCCTGTTCGGCATCAAGGCCTACATTGTCGTGTTTTGTTGGGCTGGTGTTACGGTTGTCTTGCCGCTGGTAAACGATCGGGTCGATCTTGACAATGATGTATGGGTAGTTTTTGTACAGCGTTTATTGTATGTGATGGCCATCCTTTTGCCTTTTGAGATCAGGGACCTGAATTTTGATAGCCTACATCTAGGGACTATTCCGCAGCGAATAGGTATTCGGCGAACAAAAATATTGGGAGTGGGGTTAATGATCTCTTTCTTCTTTCTCACCTTCTTGAAAGAGACAACGCCGTGTGCAGAGATCGTTCAAAATCTTGTGCTGGCCATTATCACTGGTGGATTCATTCTAATGACCAAAAAGGAGCAGAGTCCGTATTATTGTGGGTTCTTTGTAGAGGGGATATCGTTGCTTTGGCTGCTATTGGTGGTTGCTATTTAGCCATCTCTTCTTGAAGCTTCTTCTTCATGTCTTGCTTGCGCTTGTCTTCTACGGTCTCTAGCTTGGCTTGCTTCATCATCTCGGTAAGCTTCTTGTTGTTCTGGGTGTAGGCACGAGTAACCCTGCACCAAGACAGGCGGATGTTGAGTTTGATGCGTTCCCAGTGTGAGGCTTCGCCATACTGCGACTTGTCACATATTTGTTTTGCCTCGTCACAGGTTACGAATAAAAAACTTTTCTTTTCTTCCATTTCTAATACCAGTTTTCTTCCATACAGCTCATCAACGCGGTACGGGCTCGATGAATGATTACCCAGAGGTTAGACGGGGTGATGTTGAGTTCATTACAAATAGTTTCTGTGTCATAGCCCAAGATGGTCTTCATTCTGAAGATCTTGGCTTGTTTTTCGGGCAGTTTCATGATGCAGTCTTCAATGGCTAGCCCTAGCTCTTCGTTCTGCATAGAGTCCTCGGCATTCATGTCGAAGTTATCGGCCACGCGTTCTTCTAACCAATCACCTTCAGACTCGCCATCGCCACTGTAGTTGACGCGCACTTCTGCCTGACCTTTCTTTGAGTTGATCTTTCGATAGTAGTCGATGATCTTTCGTTTTAGGATGGAAATGAGCCAGGTGCGTTCTGAGGCTTCTCCTTTGAAGTTTTCCATCGATTTCAGACCTGCCAAAAACGTTTCTTGAACAAGATCTTCTGCAGTTTCGCGATCCTTTACTCGAACGATCGTATAGTTGAATAGATAGTCGGCGTACTTGTCTATCCACAGATTTGGGTCTAGTTGATGGGTTGGCATGGTCGAATTTTCGTGCTTTGTCGTCAAATTTAACGAAAAACAACAGAATCTACTTTTTTGCTACCATATTCCTTTCAGGTTATGAATGGCCAGCAACGTAAAAGTCACCGCAAACAGCCCAAAAAGGAAGTTCATGAAATAACTCCCTGCCCTGAAGATAGGTTTCCTCGGGATCTGATACATCGGGTAATAGGCAAATTGTGTGATGACCTTGCCGACCCAATATGCTGCAATGAGGGTTGTGAGCGCAAGAGCGAGTGTTGATCGTTGTTTTAGAGGCTCGTAAAGTAGTATGCTAATGAGCCCGAAGCCAAAATTCAGGCCTTGTATGTATCGTCCATATGTTTTGGCGATCTCCTGATTCAAGGGTTTTAGCTTTTTTACATCGTTGTACCAGTCAAAAACACGGTGTCTGATGTATGGATAGATCATAGCTGTGAATATTTGTCCGATGCCTGCGGTAATGATCAGCCAGTTGGGAATGTGTATTGAGTTCATGCTATTAAATGATATGTTCTGGCAAAAAGAATGTCGTATAGAAAAGCCAGCTGATTGTAAGCGAAGGACTTAGGTCTAGCAAGTTGACCCGCCGGGCATGCTCGACAAACATTGCGAGGATGATGATAAAGACCATGGTTTTGTGAGTTCGCACTACAAACCCTGACAGATGATGAAGAGATGTGTAGGCAAGAGCTAGTATTGAACCGATAAGGAAAATGGTCATCATGTTGCCTGTGTAGTGTACAATGGTCTTCAAGGATTTCTTTGTCAAGAATGATAATTGCAACACCATAATGCCTATGAAGAATGCAACCATAGATATTGTGGGGGTTTCATACCCTACTATCTTTAATAAATTTCCAAAGCCTATGATGGAAATGGCGACAGATAATATGATAAATAAGAGGCGATAGGTAAAATTATAACTAGGATCGCAACTCTTTTGTCCTTTATTGGCTGCATTAAGAATTATGACTTTCCTGTTAAATGAAATGAACGAGTAGATCTTTTGTGATAAAAGGTGAATAGGCCTCCAATTTCCCATGCGTTCTATTGGTGGAAAGGCATTGCCTAGAACTTTTAAAAGGCTGTCAATGCCATAGGTTACGGTGCCTGTTCCTCTATTCACCAAGGCAATCTCATCCTTCGCCCTTTCCATATCTAGACTGCCGAATTGATCACTTGAGGTCTGAGAATAAGGATGCCTGCCTTCTTTGTCAAGCATGCCTGTATTTATAAAAGCGCTCGTGTAGCCAACGCAGAGCGGACAGTCTTTGTCGTAAATTAATGTGTGGTCTTGAAGTGTCTTCATGGTCATGATTTTAAAACTTTCAAAAAATATTGAAACATTTATTCAAAAAAATATACATGTCATGTCATTAGCTTAAGTATGGTCTTTGTTATCCAGTTCTCCTTTTGCTCGGTGATCTTTTCTAACATGTTGTCGGCCCTCGAGACAAAATCGTACAGTTCGGCAGTCTTTTCCTTGAATGTCTTTGCCTTGGCGCTGCCATCGTCTTCAATCGTTGACACCTCTCTTAGCACGTCTATGGCTGGCCTGATCTCCCGTTTGCTTCGCTCTCTTGCGATCTTTCTGGCCAATTCATTGATATCTTTTTCGGCAGCAAAGTATTCCCTACGCTCGCCAGGCTTATATTCTTTGTAAATGATTCCCCAGTCGATAAGCCCTCTCAAATTCATGCTGGCATTGCCTCTTGAGATGTATAGTTCTTCCATGATGTCTTCCATAGAAAGGGATTCGTCTGAGATCATCAACAACGCATGGATCTGCGCCATGGTCTTATTGATGCCCCACGAAGAACCTAGCGTTCCCCAAGTTTGGATGAATCGATTCTTTGCCTTTTCGAATTCCATGATTCAAAGATACTTATTAATTTAAAACTTTCAAAAAACATTGAAATAATTTCTAATTTCTTTGGAGCATGTAGTGTGAAAACGATGTGTCAAGCCTCAATGAGTCCAGCCCGTCTCAGTAGGGCATCTGTATCAGGCTCTTTGCCCCTAAATCTTTTGTAGAGCGTCATGGGCGCCTCTGTGCCTCCTTTGGAAAGAACATGTTCGCTGAATCTGTGGGCTATTTCTTTGTTGAAGATACCTTCCTCTTTAAAATATTCAAACGCATCGGCATCTAACACCTCTGCCCATTTGTAACTGTAATACCCAGCCGAATATCCACCTTGGAAGATATGTGAAAAAGCAGTGGTCATGCATGTTCCAGGGGTTACGGGGTAAAGTCGTGTGCTTTCGAAAGCCTTGGTCTCATGCTTTTTCACATCATTGATCCCTGTAGGATCTTTGGCGTGCCAACTCATGTCAAGAAGCCCGAAGCTGACCTGGCGGATCGTTTGTATGCCTTCCATGAAGGTTGCAGAAGCTCTTATTTTTTCGATATATCCCATCGGGATGGATGCTCCTGTTTTGTAATGCTTGGCAAAGAGTTCTAAAGCCTCTTTCTCGTAGCACCAGTTTTCCATGATCTGACTGGGCAACTCTACAAAGTCCCAAAAGACGCTGGTACCGCTTAGGTTAGGGTAGGTAGTGTTGGCCAACATGCCGTGCAGCGCATGCCCAAACTCGTGAAAGAGGGTCGTTACTTCGTTGAAGGTGAGCAGCGAAGGCGTGGATGCTGTGGGTCTTGTAAAGTTGCAGACAATAGAAACGTGTGGCCTTTGATCGACATCATTCTTCTTCATCTGTGGTCTGTAACTTGTCATCCAAGCCCCATTGCGCTTGCCAGGCCTGGGATGGAAGTCTACGTAGAAGACCGCCACGAAACACTCATTTTCGTCCCATACTTCATAGGTCATGACCTCTTCGTGATACGTATCTATGGTATCTACTTTTACAAATCGAAGACCAAAGAGTTTCTGGGCGATGGTAAACACCCCTTGAATTACATTTTCTAGCTGGAAATAGGGTTTCAGCTTTTCATCATCAAGGTCGAAACGTTCTTGTTTCAACTTCTCGGTATAGTAGGCGCCATCCCATTGCTGGAACTTTTCGATACCGTCTAGCTTTCTCGCGAAATCTTGTAGCTCTTGAAACTCTTCGACGGCAGCGGGCCTTGCTTTGTGGAGTAAATTCTCCAAAAAGGCAACCACCTTTTCTGGGGTTTGCGCCATTCGTTCTTCTAACACGAAGTGCGCGTGTGTTCTATACCCTAGTAAATTGGCGCGTTCGTGTCTTAGCTTGGCAATGCTGAGCACATTCTCTTGATTGTCTAACGTATCGTTATGAAAAGCTCTGCTTCCAAAGGCAAGGGCCATTTGTTTTCTTAGTTCGCGATTGTTCGCATAGGTCATGAAAGGGATATAGCTAGGGTAGTTCAATGTAAACGACCACCCTTCCTTCTCTTTGCTTTGTGCTAGGTCTTTTGCAGCTTCTTTGGCACTTTCAGGAAGGCCGTCAAGGTCTTTTTCATTAGTGAGATGAAGTTCGAACTTGTTGGTCTCTGCCAGCACGTTCTCGCCAAATTTCAAACTTAGCTTCGAAAGTTCTTTGTCGATCTCTCTCAGACGTTCTTTCTTTTCTTTAGAAAGGTTGGCGCCGTTGCGGGTGAAACTTTTGTACTGCTTTTCTAGTAATGTAGCTTGCTCAGGGTCTAGCGAGAGTGAGTCTTTTGCCAGGAAAACCTTTTCGACCCGCCTGAACAATGCTTCGTTGAGTCGAATATCATTAGCGAGTTCGCTGAGCATTGGTGAAATTTCTTGAGCTAGTTTCTGAATCTGGTCATTGGTCTCGGCACTGTTAAGATTGAAGAATATGCTTGTGACCCTCTCTAACTGCTCACCCGAATAGGCCAGCGGTACGAGTGTATTTTCGAAAGTGGCGGGCGTAGGATCACCTACGATGCTATCGATCTCGGCTTTCGTCTTTTCAATTTCTGTTTGTATAGCGGTTAGGAATTCATCAACATTTATTTTGCTAAAAGGTGCCGTGTTGTGAGGAGATCCAAAAGGCGTGCTCAGTATGCTCATTTATGTGTAATATCTTATTGCTTAATTGCTTATAGAGGTTTCTTGTTGATCTAATTTTTGTAAATTTACAACCAATTTTATGCATTTCAACGATAAAAAACGCATTTAGTCGATTGCCATTGCAAACCTAATGAAGTTCTTACGTCTAAGATGTCATTGTAAGTAAATTAGTATATCTTGGTAATAACCCAAACCTTATCGCTATGAAAAAAATACTGCTCAGCTTTTTGTTGGTGGTATATGCAACTGACCTATACGCACAACCGTGCGGATCCGGTTTTTCGGCCAATGGTACAGATGATTTCATCACCATACCCAATACAGATGCGGTCAATCTGCAAAATACACGAAACAGGACCATTGAGTTCTGGTTTAGGACCAGCGACATCAATACACGCCAGGTCCTGTACGAAGAAGGTGCTCAAGTAAATGTGCTCTATTTGTACATTGAAAACGGACTTATACACAGTGGTGGCTACAGGAACAACGCTAACATTGCCGCTGATAGAAGGCTGTTTCGATCTGGGCCAGGAGAAATAGTAGCTGATACTTGGTATCATATAGCATTGGTACTTAGTGATGATGGCACCAATTTCGACTTTCTCTGGTATCTGGATGGAGTGTTACGAGACCAACAAGCAGGAGTACAGATCAATCAGCATAGTGGTAATGTAAGTATCGGCAGGAATGGAGGTGGAATAAGATTTCCCAATACAACAAACTGGGTAACCGGTTCGGTGGGTGGTTTTACTTCCGAGACCTACAATGATACTTTTACAGGGCGCGATGATAATGATTACAATTTTTCTGGAGAATTTTCCCTTTTCAGAATATGGAACACACCACGTACCCAGACAGAGATCGACACCAATAAGGATGTATTTCTAGATACTGGTACCGACCTTGTAGCCTATATGGAAAATGGTCAGATGCAATACACGTCTAATGGATTCTCTACTATCGATGCTGCCGCAAGTGGTAATGGTAACAATACTAGCTTTACCTGGGTGGGAGGTACGAACAACGATTGGACTACGGCGAGCAATTGGTCTGGCAGTAACGTTCCAGATGCTACCAAGCTACAAACGGTGGTCGTACAGTCGTCTGCCAATCCACCGCAGATCACCACTGAGAGACGTGTCGGGCAACTTACCATAGAATCAGGCGCTACGGTTGAAGTTCTTGCTGGAGGAACGTTGAATGTTTTCTATGGGATGACCAATGATGGTACTGTTGAAGTCATGAACAACGGATCCTTTCTTTACAACAGCTGTGATGATGCTTCAATTGCTGGAGCTGGAGATTTTATCGTTCATAGAGATTCCCCAAATTATTCGCAACAAGACTTGACGTCGTTCTGGTCCTCGCCAGTTGTTGAAGCGGATTCAGATCTACAAGCCACATTTGGGAACATAGCATACAAGGCATTCATATGGCAAGCATCTTCTAACCCAAGCCGATGGGTGCAGGTGGGCAATGGCCATTTCATGCCTGCGGGTGTGGGTGTCATAGTTAGGCCAGACAATTCTACAGGTGTTGAGACGAGAACCTTTCAAGGCACAGTGAACAATGGTGACATAGATGTGTTCATGTATCGTAATGGTCCAGACGATAATTATAATCTACTGGGCAACCCCTATCCTTCTGCAATCGATTGGATCGCTGTGTATAATGACAATCAGGACATTTTGGATTCGACCATCGAATATTGGAACCAGACCTTTGTCGGTGTGGTGAATTCCGAGTCTGATTTCATTCAATATACAGCTGGTACAGGCTCTAACCCTCCTGGAGCAACACAATATATTGCAACAGCGCAGTCAGTTTTCGCAAGAACTTCTTCAGCAGCAAACATAAAGTTGAAGAATACGCATAGGGTAGTAGCCAATAATGACCAATTTTTCAGAGGAAACGCCAAGGGTAGAAGCGAAACAGAAGATAGGGCGTGGATACGCATCAGTGGAAACAATAGGACAACGACGATTCTAGTGGGTTTTCTTGAAGGTGCCACAGATGGCCATGATGCTGCCTTTGACGGTGCATTCAACAACGAAGGCGCCAATTTAGAATTCTATTCCTTCATAGGGACCGATAAATATAGCATTCAAGGTAGGAATCCAGACCTCACGGTAGAGAATATCGTCCCGATCGGTATTCAGGCACTTAATGTTGGCGAGCATACACTATCTATCGACCAAGAGTATTTGATTCCTGAGGCAGACATCATATTAGAAGACATGCTTTTGGGCACCTATACAGACCTACGTCAGTCAGGCTATACCTTCAACATCGACGCCACTACAGAATTGAACGACCGTTTTCAGCTGAGGTTTGGGAATTCGGAGGTGTTATCGGTTGGTGATGAGGCACAATTTAATGACGCACAGTTTAGTGTGAGCGTTATAGGAGATCAATTGATGTTGAACCTGAACAATGACGATTCCGTCAAGGAGATGGCCATCTACGATATGTCAGGAAAGAAGATCTTGGTGGCATCTTCTAGCACAGCTTATTTGGGGAGCCTGTCACAGGGCGTATACATAGTAAGAGCCACACTACAAAGTGGTGCCATAGGAACAAAGAAGTTTGTTCGATAAGCAAGAAAGTGTAGTTCACCCTGTATTTTCGACTTTTTGTCGAATACGTTGCCCATTGCTCTTTTGAAATTAATGATGATCGCAGGCTCTTTTTATCTTTGAGGCGACAAATCTTTTAAGCCTTATCACACTATAGATCGAAGAGATAGAATATCTCAAGTCAAGATCATTGGAATAAAAGTATTTGTTGATCAATAGCGCTGAAGGTCTCGATAAAAGAGACCTTCTTTTTTACATGTAGATCATCGATGAAAGTGGTGCGTTTAACGAATTGGGTATTCTGTTGAACGAATTTAAGTACAGGCCTGATATATTTGTCACATCTATAGTGTAACTGCTTTTTAGGTTTGGGGCAAATAATTACCGTTTAGGTAATACCTTCTTTGCAGTTATCAATGAGGCCGCACATTTGTGCGGCCTCTCTTCTTTATGAAATATTGAGCTTGAAGGTTATTTCTTCACCTCCGAAGCGCCTTTTGTTATCTTATCCTTAAGACCTTCTTTGTATACCAGCACTTTGTCTAGCACACAATTGTCGGCACTGCCGATGATCTGTGCCGCAAGGATACCAGCATTTTTTGCACCATCTAGCGCTACAGTGGCAACAGGTACTCCGGCAGGCATTTGTAAGATGCTGAGTACAGAGTCCCATCCGTCGATCGAATTTCTGCTTTTTACGGGCACGCCTATCACGGGCAACGGAGACAATGAAGCAACCATACCAGGCAAATGCGCAGCTCCGCCAGCACCTGCTATGATCACAGAGATTCCTTTTTTATGAGCGTTTTTCCCAAAATCGAACATCTTTTCAGGGGTACGGTGAGCAGATACGATATCAACTTCTACCTCGATGTCAAAACCCCTTAAAACAGCTATGGCTTCTTGCATAACGGGTAGGTCGCTGGTGCTTCCCATGATAACGGCTACTTTTGGCATGGTGTCTTTATTTTGAAATTACGCGAATGGTTCGCTTGATGGATTCGGCTTTTTTTCTCGCTTCATGAATATCTTTATCTATGATCGTGACATGTCCCATCTTTCTAAACGGGCGTGTTTGTCTTTTTCCATAAAGGTGTGGCGTCACTCCTGTTTGCCTCAAGAGTGCTTCCATGCCTTGGTAGTAAACCTCTCCTTGATATCCCTCAGCACCAACAAGGTTCACCATCACAGCGGCTACTTTGCTATCGGTGCCTCCTAAGGGCATTCCTAAGATAGCCCGCAAATGCTGCTCAAATTGTGAGGTGTAAGCACCTTCAATACTGTAGTGGCCACTATTATGGGGTCTGGGAGCTACTTCGTTCACTAGGATATCGTCGTCTCGTGTCTGAAACATTTCGACGGCCAATAACCCAACATGATCATAGGCCAAAGAGGTCTTCAGTGCAATAAATTCAGCTTTCTTGGCCACTTCCTCAGAAATTCTGGCTGGGCAGATCACATATTCTACTTGGTTGGCTTCTGGGTGAAATTCCATTTCTACCACAGGATATGTTCCCATTTCGCCTTGCACATTGCGAGCAACGATCACTGCCAATTCGTTTTTAAAGGGTATCATTTCTTCAGCGATACACTCTACATTGGGCAGCGTATTCAGGTCGGCATAGGTTCTAACGATCTTAACGCCTTGTCCGTCATAACCAAATTGAGCGCTTTTCCAAACAAAGGGTAGTGAGATCGTTTCGTGCTTCAAGGCGGTTTCAATCTCTTTGGTGTATGCAAATCGGGTGTAAGGCGCTGTTGGGATGCCGCTATCTGTATAAAACAGCTTTTGCTTTGCTTTATTTTGAATAGTGCTTAGCTGCTTAGAAGATGGGTAAACGGTCTTTCCTGCTTCCTCTAGTGCCGCTAGCGCTTCAACGTTTACATTCTCTATCTCGATGGTGAGCAGGTCTACTTTCATCCCAAAATTGAAGACCGTCTGATAGTCCATCAGGTCACCTTGAACAAATTCGTTACAGCCAATACGGCATGGTGCATTGGGATTTGGGTCGAGCACTACAGTATGGATGTCTAATTTACGGGTCTCGGTCAGCAGCATCTTTCCCAATTGCCCACCGCCAAGAACACCTAGTTTGAAATCCGAAGAGAAGTAATTTTCCATAGATGAAACTTGCACAAAAATACATTTAAATCATCAATGCTGCCTGCCCGGTCAATCCTAAAAGGCAAAAATGGTATCTTTGCAACCTTATTAGCCATACAACTTGTGATAAAATTACACGACAAGTACTTTGTTCCCTACATTTCTGAAGCGCAGCTCCAGCAGGCGACACAGAATATCGCTCAACAGATTGCTGGCGATTTCAAAGACGAGACACCTATGTTCGTGGTGGTACTCAATGGTGCTTTCATCTTCGCTTCAGACCTTATAAAGCAGTATCCTGGCAATTGTGAAGTTAGTTTTGTGAAGTTGAGTTCTTATTACGGGCTATCTTCAACAGGCATCGTGAAGACCTTGCTGGATGTTTCTGACCAGGTAGAAGGAAAAAGTGTGATCGTTGTTGAAGATATCGTCGACACGGGAAACACGCTGGAAGAGCTTATCAGTATGTTCTCTAATTTGAACATCAAACAGCTCAAGATTGCGGCGATGTTCTATAAATCCGAGGCGTATGATGGAGACTACAATATCGATTACGTAGGCATGGAGATTCCAGATAAGTTTATTGTAGGCTATGGTTTAGATTACAATGAGTTGGGCAGAAACTTGCCCGAAGTTTATAAAATCAAAGAAGGTGAAATGAGAAATCTGGTCTTATTCGGGCCTCCTGGTGCTGGTAAAGGTACGCAGGCTGAATTTTTGAAGGAAAAGTACAACCTTATTCATATCTCAACGGGAGTGGTATTTCGTTACAACATCAAGAACGAGACTGGTCTTGGTAAGCTAGCCAGGACATACATAGATGCTGGCGACCTTGTGCCAGATGAAGTGACCATCGACATGCTCAAGGACGAGGTGCTGAAGCATCCCGATGCCAATGGTTTCATTTTCGACGGCTTTCCTCGTACTGAAGCGCAAGCCGCCGCTCTAGATGAACTGCTAGACCAATTGGGTGAAACTGTAAACGGATGTATTGCCTTAGAGGTCGATACAGAAGTTCTTGTACAACGTCTGCTAGAACGCGGGAAGACCAGCGGACGTAGTGACGACCAAGACGAAGATAAGATCCGTAACCGCTTTATTGAGTATAACGAAAAGACGGCCGTACTAAAAGACTATTACACCGGACAAGGAAAGTTCTTTGCTGTGGATGGTGTAGGTGAGATCTCCGAGATCACAAAGCGCCTGAGTAAGGTTATCGATACCTTGTAGTCGGCCTTTCACATCAATAGTAAACCATGACCGAAGGGAATTTTGTCGATTATGTGAAACTCTATGTTTCTTCGGGAAATGGAGGCGCTGGTTCGGTACATCTGCGCCGCGAGAAATTCGTGACCAAGGGAGGTCCCGATGGTGGCGATGGCGGTAGAGGAGGCCATGTGATCATCAAAGGAGACAAAAATCTCTGGACACTCTTCGAGTATAAGTTCAAAAGACATTTCAAAGCTACGCACGGAGGTGCTGGTGGCAAGCAACGTAGCACCGGTGCCGATGGCGAGGATGTGTATATGAAAGTGCCCTTGGGCACTGTAGTTCGCGATAAGGAGACCAACGAGGTCATCTTCGAGGTCACTGAGGATGCTGAAGAGCATATCATTGCCCAAGGAGGAAAAGGTGGTAGAGGTAATTGGCACTTCAAGTCATCGACCAATCAAACGCCACGCTACGCTCAACCCGGAATACCAGGTGAGGAACGTGAGATCATCTTAGAATTGAAGGTCTTGGCCGATGTGGGCCTGGTTGGCTTTCCGAATGCAGGAAAATCTACCTTGCTCTCAGTGATCACGGCCGCTAAACCCAAGATCGCCGATTACGAGTTCACTACCCTGAAACCCAATCTGGGCATTGTAAAGCATCGTGATTACCAAACTTTTGTAGTAGCCGATATTCCGGGAATTATAGAAGGTGCCGCCGAAGGTAAAGGCCTTGGGCACTACTTTTTACGACACATAGAACGCAATTCTGTGTTGCTGTTTCTAATTCCGGCCGATAGCCCCGATATTTCAAAGGAATACGATGTGCTGCTCAACGAGCTTCGCAGGTACAACCCAGAGATGCTGGACAAGGAACGATTGATAGCCATCTCAAAATCTGATATGCTAGACGATGAGCTGAAGGCAGAGGTGAAAGTAGAGTTGGACAAAGACATGGATGCACCCTACCTTTTCATTTCTTCGATCGCACAACAAGGACTTCAACAGCTCAAGGACAACCTCTGGGAAATGCTGAATTAAAGCCAGATTCCTTATTTTTATGAGAAATATGGGTATGAGAACATTATTCTTTGCTACGAGTGCCTTGTTATTGTTTTCCTGCGGAAGTGTTCGTGTCAATTACGATTACGATTCGCAGACAGACTTCACTTACTATAAAACCTATGACTACTTTGAAAACATGCGAACAGGTCTAAGCGAGCTAGATACGAAACGTTTGATCAAATTGGTCGATTCTATCATGCGATCACGAGGGATTACTTACTCTGAGACACCTGATTTCTACATTGATATACAAAGTGAATCCTATCGTTCGCCGAATCGCAATACCGTTGGCGTGGGAGTAGGGGGAACTGGCCGCAACGTCGGAGGCGGTGTTTCTGTTGGTATCCCCGTAGGTGGAGGACTTTCTAGAGAGATCGTGTTCGACTTCGTTGATGCCAAGCGCAACGATCTTTTTTGGCAAGCGGTAAGCGAAAGTAATTATCGCGAGAACGCATCGCCCGATCAGCGTGAGGCCAAACTACGTGAAGTGGTCATCAAGGTCATGGAAGGTTTTCCTCCTAGATAACTTTTATCACAGAGCGATCGTCATTTCGAAGGCGCATAGCGACCGAGAGGTCTTAGCACTATGAGATTCCTCGTCGCTTCACTCTGTCAGAATGAACCGCACTCATCTTATTTAAAAACTATTGATTTTAGGTTACAGGGGTTTATTCTTTTACTTCGATCCGTATGCCTTCGCTATGGCTTGTAAACTCAGGCGCATACATGCTTTGGATGGTAGTGATGCCATTGCTGAAATTCCCTGCATTATTGAGCCGTAGGTCATATTCGAACACGTAGACACCTTTGGGCAGGTGATCGAAGAAGAAATTAGTGGCAGCATCTTTCGTGCTTTGATAATACCCTAAGCCATCTTGCCATTTGTAGGTGGAAAGTACATCTACTGGCTCAAGCCCTGAAGCGCGCATATCTTTCATATGTACAAACTCCATGGTACGGTCGCTTCGCAATTCGATCCGGACCCTGATGAGATCGCCCACAGTTAATTGCGTGTTTTGATCTATAGCGGTGAGTTGCTCTCCACGGTCAGTGTTCTTCTTCAAGAAGAGTTGTTGCTTCAATGAAAGTGGTGTTTCGGCAAACGTGATCTTGTCCAGATCCTCAAAATACTGCCAGTACAGTCCGCCCCAAGCAATACCTTCCCCTTTTTTTGTAAGGGTCACCTCGGCCATGTTAGGCTTTATTTCATTGGTATTCCAAGAAGTTTTGAAGTACCCAGTGCCAGCTTCGACCTTTACGTCTTTCAAGGCGGAAGGATCGACTTTTTGATTTCCGATGGTGACATTGACCGACTCGGCCACAGACAGCCAATCGCTTCCTTGCAGCAAGAGTGCATATATAGCTTCGGTAGTGGCTTTGGTGGTCTTCCATTGATTGGTCTGCTTGTTCTTCAGTAGCCAGATCTTCAAATTGTCTATGATCTCGATATCTTTATCAATTTCAGCAAAGGTCTCGGTCATTAAGGCTTGTGTCTCGATAGGTGCCTGATACCAATACCAACTGGCTGCGTTCTCCTTCCAGTGCATACCTAGTTCTTCATTGGTAATGCTGTTCTCCTTCAATGACTTGATGATCTTTTGTGGGGTTGGAGAAGTATCATCGCTTCTATAGAGCGAAAGCGCGATCAATCCTTTGGCGTACAAACTACGGGTTGACCAATATTGCTGCGCCTGGTCTTGGTAATACGCCATGATCTCTTTTACCTTTCTGCTAGGGGCATTTTCGAGATAGAAGCTTCGCATATAGAGGTAATGTAGCTGCATGTAGCTGAGATGATCTTTGGTGAGGTCTTTCGTATACTTTTTCATGTCTTGGTATTCCTTGATGAATTGATCATCCAAATACTTCATGGCATGTTGCATCATGGCATCCATCTCAGGATCTGTCATTATTCCCAATTTCGCCAAATGGCCATAGTTGGTAACGATGTGCTGCGTGATCCAACGATTTGGCCTTCCGCCTTTGAACCATGACCATGCACCATTGTCTAGTTGCGCTTGTTGTAGCTTACGTCTGCTGCCATCAAGTTCATGCTTCATCTTGTTGAGGTCGAACAAGAGCGCAATGCGTTTCTTTTGTTGACCTTCGGACTGTGCATCGCGAAGCCAGGGTGTTTCTTGGATGAGCAAGGCTTTTAGCTCTTGATTCTTTTCTAGATCGCTGATCAATGCCTCTGAATTTTTCCATTGGTCGAATACTTCTTGTATCCTTGGATTTGATCTTGCGATATGGTTCGCCAATGCATTGGCATAGTAACGCGAAAACACCTGCTCGGCACATTCATGGGGATATTCCATCAGGTATGGAAGCGCTTGAACCGCATACCAAGCTGGGTTGGAGGTCATTTCCAACGTTAGCTTATGATTTGAAAGTGTTTCAGAAGAATTGTTCTTTAACTTATCCAGGCTGAAGGTCCTTATCTCATCGTTCTTCACCCACATGGGCAAAGTTTCGGTGACCAGCATGCGGTTACTTAGCACAGGAAGTGTATTTCGTTCACCATCACTAAAATCGGCTGCTTTGGCAATGACCTTATATTGGATTGCTTGTACACCTTTCGGGATCTTTAGCTCCCAAGAAAGGTTGGTGTTGCCTTTGGGATCTATTTGAAAAGGTTGAGCACTCCTTCCGTCTCTGCCCCCTTTTTCGCTTTGCGACATCTCCCCCGAGAGGGAAGAAGTTATATGGAGTTTTGAAGTAACTTCTTTACCAGTTACCGCGTCAAATAGTTGAAGCACGACTTCGCCCGAAAGTGCTTTTTCAGATAGGTTGGCGATCTTACTGCTAAGAACGATCGTGTCGCTTTCGCGGAAGAAACGTGGTGGATTTGGAATGACCATGAGTTCTTTTTGAGTCACAGCTTCTAGCGTAGTCGTGGTGCTCTCCAGGGTCTTGGTATGTGCCAACAGCTGAAGTTTCCAACGGGTCAGGGCTTCGGGTGTAGTGAAGCTGAAGGAAACATTGCCGGCTTTGTCGGTGTGCAATTGGGGAAAGAAGAATGCCGTCTCCTGAAGGTTCTTTCGTATCGGTACCTCATCAAAAGAAGTTTCAGGCTTTTGTTCTTGCTGTTCTTCTTCGGGTTGTGGTGCATTTCCAGCGCCGGTAATGACAACTTCCTCTAGGGCGGCATTGGTCTTCACTTCTACGCCTTCGGCCTTACTCATCATTGCTACAGGTGCTGCTTCCATATCCATTTCTGCCATTGCTCTTCGACCTCTTGCGAGAATACGCCCACTTCCAAAGTGAAAACCAAACCAATTCAATTGGTCATACTGTTGACGCGGATAGTTGTCGTAGCTGCGTTTGCCATAGTATCGTTGCTGAAAGTTCTGTGTGCCATAGCTTTGATTGGCATTTCGTGCTTGGTATGAATAGTAGTTGGGCTTGTACAGCGGACCGAAGTTCCAACTGTGACCTCTAAACTGGTCTAGCGAAGCATCATACATGCTTGCTAATAGCTCGGCAGTAACCTTGCCGCCTTTGGGACCTTTGACCTTGAAGGTCCAGGTTTCTTCTGCGCCAGGCTTCAGCTTGTCCCTGAAGGTGATTGTCTCTATTTTCAATTCAGAAGAAGGATAGGGTACGTTGATATCTACCTTTCCACTTTGGTAATGATTGTAAGCTGCATAGCTATAGTTCACGCTAAAGCCACCAATATCCTCCTTGGTGATCGGTACTTCGATGGTCTTCTTTTCGTCTTGAAGATGCAGTACATCGCTTTTCAGTGTTCTGTTTCCTTTGCGAACATCTACAGTTACCCATAGGTCTTTGGCAGCAGATCCTAGGGTGATGGTGGCCTTGTCACCAACCTGATAGTTTTCTTGAGAGGTAGTGATGGCGAACAGTTGTTTGTCGGCCACTTTCTTGTCCTTATCACTATACAGGACGGTATAGACCTTATCCTTGACCTCTTGTCCAAAGGTGTCTTTGGAAGTGAGTTCGACAATGTACTTCCCTGAGCCCCATTTTTTAATAGTGCCCAAAGCAAGTTCTCTGCTTTTTTCGGTATCAAAACTGGCCTGAAAGACACGTTCTCCTTTTTCTTCTTCCATACTTTTGTAAACATCATGAGGGAACGATCTTTTGAACTCACCTTCTGGGATGTCTTGATAGTCGGGGCGCTGCCAAGGTGAAGGACGCAATACTTCTTCTGGTGATCTCAGCTTGTAGATGGCGATGCTTCCTGAGGCAGGAGCAAATTCACCATTGAGATTTTCTGTGGTGATCTTGATCTTGTGGTCCTTTTCATCTTTGTTTGAACGCTCTGGAAGCATCATCGAGGCCAACAGACTGTGATATCCTACCTTTACGAAGGTTGTCGTAGAGCGCGTTTCGCCATTGATGTCGGTGACATCGGCGATCACTTCATAAGTGAACACCGGCAAACTTTCCTTATCAACCGATGCATCGGGCTGCGCTTTGAAGGAGATCTTGTAATTGCCATCAGCATCTGTGGTAGTCTCCCCTTGGGTGATCTCTTGAGGTTCGCTATGAAAATAAGGACGATACCAATAGAACCATCGTGGGTATTGCACGTTGCGTTTCACACGATAGACCACTTTGGCATCGGTGATGTTGCTTCCGGCATAGGCTTGTGCGGTACCTTTGACGGTGATTTCGTCATTGACCTTATAGGTTTCGGTGATGGGCTCGAACTTGGTCTCAAATTTGGGACGCTTGTATTCTTCCACCGAGAAAGAGACCGAGCTCCATTGAAGGTTATATGCAGCTATATTGCTGCCCTTTTCTGCTGTGATGTTGAAGTTTCCTGTGAGCGTGTTCTGCGGCAGGATGAATTCACCAGAGAAAGAACCATATTCGTTGGTCGATAAAGTGAGTGTGCTGACCTCTTCGCCATGTACATTGGTCAGCTTGACACTAACGTTTTCATCAACTAAGACATTCGATCTTCCGTTTTGTTGCTTCACCAGGATGCCTTTAAAATGAACGGTTTGCCCAGGGCGGTAGATACTTCGGTCGGTAAACAGAAAGGCTTTGGCAGTTGTCTTTTCGTCTATAATGTCGTTGTCGTAGTGATAGTGATAATACGAACCAAAGGTAGCTTGGTCACTTTCGGTCTTTGCGGTTACTACAATATTTCGGTAACGATTGTTGCCATTCAGTTTGAATTCACCCTTACCATCCGTGGTATAGTTTTCAGTTCTTAGCCCATTACGGTTATAGTCCTTTCGGTATTCAAGCGTGATGTTGGCATCTTTGCTGGGTCTTCCGTTGTTGCGATCTATCAACTGAAAGATCTTAGACCCATCATCTTCTTTTTCAGACAATCCCAAATTGGTGACTTGTACAACGGTATGCGACAAATGATCCTTGTCTTTTGTTTTTGCAACGACCAGATACTGACCATTGGGCAGGGCAGGAAAGACGATTTCGGTCGTGTGCGATTGAAAGTCACTTTCGTCCCGCAATGTTCGCTCGAATTCGGTTTGCTTCTTCAAGTCTTTAATGAAGGCTTCCTTTTCCTTTTGTTGATGTAGCTTATGAAATCGTTCTAGTTGCTTTCGGTTGATGTGGTATACCGATACATACAAGGCTTTATGATTTCGGTACTGAACTAGCAAGCGAGCTGGTTTGTCTATAGGCAGGAATCGCTCGGAAGTGATCGATAGCTGCGACTGATGGATCTGATTGAGCAACACTTTGGCTTTTTCTGCAGCTAAACTGTTTGGAGATCTTTCTATGATACGCTCACAAAGCACTGCGGCTTCTTTGCGCTCCCAGCGATGCCTCTCTCCTTTATCGGGGTTGAATTGATTGGCAAACTCATCCAATATTTTAGCACGTTCAACATCATAGAGCGCAGCTATTTCTTTATTTGTTAGGCTATTTGCTTCTGCTTTCAAGGTATTGATCACAGCATATGGATCCACATTTTTGGTGGCTTTGCTTCTTACATATTGCAATCGCTGGATGTTGGCATCGACCAAGGCAGTTGGGTTGTTGTCTTTCAGGTGGAAGCGTAACAGGTCTTGATAGCTATGAAGTGCCTTTAGCTGAAGCGATATTGTATCCTTTGAACGAAACGTTTTGGTAATGAATTGCTTTGCAGATGATAAGTAGGAAGCATTGTCGATCTCGAATTTATACGCAGGTTGTGTTAGGGTGCTTTCATCTGTCTTATAGAACTGCAATGCGTTGTGCGCCAACAGGTCGAAAAGGGTAGGGCGGTATTTCTTTGAATTCTTCTGGACTGAAAGGATATCTTCATATTTTTTTAGGTCTTCCAATTGAAGCTGCAACTGATTCGCCAGCGATTCTTGAAAATGATGGTCTATTTCGGTAAAGAAGGTGTCGATATCCCACGTTCTGAAATCATCTGGATCCACCTTTTCTTCTGTATTCGTACGATTGTATATGCGCCAACGGTTTTGTTGCACATACTGCCATAGTGAATTTGCCAAGATGTTCTGAAGTATGTGCCGGGTGGGAAACTGCTGTTCTTGTATTTGTTCCTTGAATTGATCGATGACCTTCAACTGCGCCTCTTCTTCCAACGGCATGATGTACTTTGATCTGTAGAGCAAGCATTTCACAATTTGAGAGGTGGTCTCTTCTCGTGTTGCTTTTTTGAAGATATCATCGACGACTTCCAATGCAGATCTCGGCAGCCCTTCTTTTTCAAGGGCGGTGACTTCTTCCCATTGTTTGTGGTAGTTTTCTGGTTGTTGTGCGTAACTCATGGCCGAAAAAAGTATGATGGTCAATATTGGAAGTGCATTTTTCATGTTGTGAAATTTTCCTCTAAGAAAGATACAATCAATTTTTAAGCCAAGTACCCATGAGTGAATGGTATTTATGAATACGCGAAGACCTAAGAAGGAAGAGCCATCGTCCATATACGTATATACGATCGAATGGCCTTGACGGCATATAGCTGTTCAAAGGAGGTGTTTTGGCGACCTAGGGCTACAGATCTTGAATGAAACTGGATTTTTTAACGTTCATTGGTAATTATTACGGGGTTTTATAGACAAAGAGAACTAAATCACCTATAAAAGCACATCTTCGGAATAAGATTTGATGCAAATTGAACGTTTTCAGTACATTTGAATCATATTCACGCTATGAAAAAACTCTTCATTCCCTTTGTTGTCATATCTGTTTTTGGCTATGGTCAGAGTGCTCAGATACTTGAGATTCAACATCTTATTGATGCAAGGAAATTTGCGGCCGCAGAATCCAAAGCGCATGAACTCATTTCAAGGGATGACTCGGACATAGCGGCCATCGAAAAGCTAGGAGACATAGCAGGCCATCAAAAACAATGGGACAAGGCAGTGTCACAGTATAAAAAGCTGATAGTACTTTCACCTAGATCAGCTAATTATCATTACAAATATGGTGGTGCACTAGGCATGAAGGCTCTGGAAATGTCTAAGTTAAAGGCAATCGGGCTGGTTGATGATATAAAAGAAGCTTTTCATACTGCTGCAACGCTCGACCCTGAACATATCGAAGCACGCTGGGCATTGGTGGAGTTGTATATGCAGCTTCCTTGGATGATAGGCGGTAGTAAGAAGAAAGCCCTGAAATATGCCCAAGAGCTAGAAGATCTTTCTAAAGTTGATGGCTACCTCGCCAAAGGCTATGTGTACGAGTATGCAGACCAACCCAATGAAGCCGAAAGATTTTATAAGCTAGCGGTGAATGTCGGCGGGTCTGTGACCTGCTATTCCAAGCTTGTCGACTTGTATGAGGAAACTACCAAAGAGCCAAACAAGGCAATTTCTACACTAGAAGAAGCGCACAAAGCCCATAAACGCAACGCGATGCACTATCAGATCGGTAAGGTGTGTGCCAAGTACAATGTGCAATTAGACAAGGGGGAAGCTTGTCTGCGGACCTTCATCAAGAATCACAGTGTGAAGGATGGAGTGCCCATCGAGTGGGCTTATTATCGCCTGGCACAGATCTATCGTTACAAGGCCGACAAAGACAATGCGACCAAGTGGATAGACAAGGCGTTGGCAGTTCGAAAGGACTTCAAGCAAGCATTGAAGGAACAGGAAGTCATCAAAACCCTTTAGTAGATCAGGTCGATTGTTCATTATTAATTGTTCATTGCCAATTGTCATAGTATCTTTAGCCTTCAACTTTACATAGATGCACATACATTTCATAGCCATTGGCGGTAGTGCCATGCACAACCTTGCTTTGGCCCTCTATCATAAAGGATACCATATCACTGGCAGTGACGACGTGATCTTCGAACCGTCTAGATCTAGACTACAGAAGTATGGGCTTTTGCCTGAAACTTTTGGATGGTTCCCAGAAAAGATAACCAGTGGTCTTGATGCGGTTATCTTGGGCATGCATGCCAAGTCCGACAATCCAGAGTTGTTGAAAGCCCAAGAATTGGGTGTGACGATCTATTCCTATCCCGAGTTCCTATACCAGCAGTCTAAGGACAAGACACGAGTAGTGATCGGGGGAAGCCATGGTAAGACCACCATCACTTCAATGATCTTGCATGTGATGAACTATCACGATCGCAGGGTAGATTATATGGTCGGTGCACAATTGGAAGGTTTTGAGACCATGGTGCATCTTACAGAGACCAATGATTTTATCGTTTTGGAAGGTGACGAATACCTTTCTTCCCCCATAGACCGGAGACCCAAGTTTCATCTATATAAACCGAACATTGCCTTATTGAGTGGCATCGCATGGGACCATATCAATGTGTTTCCAACCTACGAGAACTATGTCCAACAGTTTTGCGTGTTCGTTGATAGCATTGTAGACGGCGGAAGCATTAGCTATAATGAAGAAGATGAAGAAGTGAAGCGTGTAGTAGAGGCTTCGGAAAATCAGATCCGAAAGCTCCCGTACAGGACTCCTGAGTATACGGTGGAAGGTGGTGAGACACTCTTGGAGACTCCTGAGGGTCCCATGCCTATCGAAGTGTTTGGCAAGCACAACCTGAACAATCTGGCGGGCGCCAAATGGATCTGCCAGCATATGGGAATTCAGGAAGACGAATTCTACGAGGCGATCGCTAGCTTCAAAGGGGCATCTAAGCGTTTGGAGAAGATCGCCGAGAACAGTACAAGTGTGGCGTATAAAGATTTTGCGCATTCCCCCAGCAAAGTAGCGGCCACGACCAGGGCGTTGAAGGAACAGTATCCCAACAAGCGGTTGTTGGCCTGTTTGGAGTTACACACCTACAGTAGTTTGAATGCCGAATTCTTAAAGGAATATCAAGACACTTTGAATGCCGCCGATGAGGCTGTGGTATTCTACTCACCAGATGCAGTAAAGATCAAACGCCTAGAGGAAGTGACCGAAGCCCAGATCGCCGAGGCCTTTCAACGGAACGACTTGAACATCTATACAGACCCTAAGGCGTTTAAAGACTTTCTTTTTGCCCAACAGATGAAAGACACAGCCCTGCTGTTAATGAGTTCTGGCAATTACGGAGGACTCGATTTTGAAGAGATGAGGGTATTGTTTTGATGTGAGTTTCGCTATGGATTCGTTTCAGCGAGCGATATTGTCGGATAACGGAGTTCGATAAGAATTTTTATAAAGTCAAGTTAGAACACGGTATCCAAGAACGCACGGACACTTTCCTGATTGGATCGTATCAACTCTTCACGGGCAGCCTGCATGTCGCTGTTGCGCTTGTCTTGCGAGAGTTTGAATTTCCCTTCCCAATGGGTGATGTTGATCTCGAACATCTCTATGTAGTCCAAGTTCCGTTCCAGTCGAGGATTGTCAGGCTCTAACACGTACTTGTGATCGGGAGCTTCTAAAAATTCGGTCATCTTGATCAAGGATCGCTTTAGGGCCTCCTTGCTCTCAATGGCTTGTGCGTTGCCTTTTAGATGTACTTTGATGTAGTTCCAAGTAGGTAACTGTGTAGTACCATATACAGTAGGCGAGATATAGCATTGCGGGCCCGAAAAGATCACGGTCACCTCATTGTTATCCTTCAATAAAGGTGTTTGTAGGTTAAAAATATCGATATGGCCGATCAATTTTTCATCCTCATATACCAAGGGCAAGTGCGTGATGTACGGTGAATTGTCTTTTATCGAGATCACTGTGGCCAATGGATAAGCCTTCATGACCTCGACCATATGGCCCCGATCGTGATCCTGATGATGCTTGGGAGGATATTTCAATGTTGAGTGACGAATTACGAGTTATGAATTACGGCCATTAGATAACGGGATGTTTTATAGAGTAGATCGTTCGGAAACCTTACATCGTACGTCTTAATGGATCACACTCCAAATTGACGTAAGTGATGATCCAAATGCTTGTACTGCATCTTTCCCCATTGTTCCATGGTCAGGTTGCCAAAGGCAGGATGCTTTGGCAGAGCCGGCTCGTTCTTCTTGCTGTGTAGTTCTTCCATGAGGGCACGCAATTGTTTCATCTCGGGCTCAAAGTGCTTTCTCCCAGATACCACAAACTCTTTGGCGGTGCGTATTCCTGGCTTCCATAGCTTATCACTATATAAAGAACCTTTGAAGGCTCTGAACATCAACTTCATGATTGGGTTCGGCGGTTTCATGTCTGATTTTCCCAAAGGGATCTCAAGTGCTTTTTGCGAGTGATGTAGCATCTGTGATACATTCATAAGGCCCCATTTGGCTAGTGTTTCGGGCGTGAGCTTATCCAGGCGCTCGTTTAGTTCGCTATAGGCTTCGTTGTTAAATATGGATCTCATCGTTCTATTTTCTTTGAAGACGAAAATTACATATAATTTCTGAAGTTCGCTATCTTTAACTCATGCAAGAAAAACCCACACATTTTCCCATAAAAAACTGGTCTGAGGACGATCGCCCTCGCGAAAAGTTATTGCAAAAGGGAAAGATGGCATTGAGCGATGCCGAATTGATCGCGATCCTGATAGGTAGCGGAAGCAGAGACGAGAGTGCAGTGGCATTAGGCCAACGTATCCTTGCCTTTGCAAGTAACAGTTTGAATGAACTGGGACGGTTGTCTGTGGAAGACTTGATGAAATTCAAAGGAGTAGGCGAGGCCAAAGCCATTACCATTGTAGCTGCGTTAGAGCTAGGTAGGCGAAGGAGGGCAGAGGCGGCCTTGCAGCGAAAGAAGATCGCTTCGAGCGCTTCCGCTTTTGAGCTGGTGCGACCCATGTTGGGAGACCTGCCCCATGAAGAATTCTGGGTTGTGCACCTGAACAATGCGAACAAAGTACTCGGTACCCAGCAGTTAAGCAAAGGCGGGATCACTGGTACCATTGTGGATACTCGATTGGTGATGAAACGAGCTATCGAGCTGAATGCTGTAGGGTTGATACTGGCACATAATCATCCTTCTGGCACCTTGAAGCCAAGTGCTGCCGACAAGCAACTCACTCAAAAGATGAGGGCTGCCGCACAAAGCCTAGATATTAAAGTACTAGACCATATCATCGTAACACAAAATGACTATTTTAGCTTTGCAGACGAAAATCTGCTCTGATGGTCCTAGTCTATACGCACAAGATAACTTCACGATCTACCTATGTGTTCAAGCACGTCTTTGAGCAGATGTTAGGCGGAAAAGTAGGCTTTACCACAAAGATAGAGGAGTTTATAGTGCACAAGGGAGCAAAGCTTTCGTATACCAAGCAGCAGCTTGGGAATGAGTTCTTTATACGAAGCCATGAGTTGCTGTTCGAGCACGGCATCACAGATACAGAGGTAAAGGTGCAACGTTGGGATGATATTCCCGCCTTTTTCCCCACCGATGACAGAAGTGCGTTGCCCTATGATATCTTTGCCGCCAGCTTTTTTCTGTTAAGCAGGTACGAAGAGTACTTTCCGTTTGTTGGGGATGCCTTTGGTCGTTTTCCTGTGGAAGAAAGCATTGCGCATGAAAATGGTTTTCTTGAAATGCCCGTAATAGATATATGGGTACATAGGCTCTTGAATGTTCTTCTAGAACGTTTTCCAGAGGAAACACTGCGTGCTCCAAGATACAAGTATACGCCATTGATCGATGTGCCTTCGGCTTTTGTGTACAAGAAGAAGGGATTCATCCGAACGATCGCCGGCACATTGATCGATCTCGCAAATCTCAATTTCAGAAGAGTCAGGGATCGCTATGCATCAATTATCGGGATCCGACCTGACCCTGGCAACAACTTCTCTCGATACACGGTGCTTCATAAGCACTATGAGATAGAGGTGACCTTTTTCTTTTTAGTTTCTGATTTTTCGGCATATGACCACCCTGTTTCATTCAACATAAACAAGTTTAGGAGGCTTATAAAAAATGTGGCCGACTACGACCAAGTGGCCTTGTTAAGTTCTTACGACAGCAAGACCAACCCAAAAAAGATGCAGGAAGAACGTCAGCGACTCCAAGAGCTTATCCACAAGGATGTTAAGAAGAACAGATGCCATCTTGGGCATCTGACAATTCCTGAAAAATACCGAGAGTTGGTAGCTGCAGAATTTACTGAAGACTATTCCATGGGCTATGCGGACTCGGTAGGATTTAGAGCGAGCACATGCCATCCCTTCCTGTTCTATGACATCGGTGCTGAGATGCAATTGCCCGTAAAGGTATATTCGCCATGTGCAACAAGTGTTACGTTGCAAATGCTAGGTGGTCATGATAAGGTGATAGATAAATTGTCGGAACTTCACAAGGTCGTTAAGCGAGTAGGAGGGCAGTTCATAGTAGCCTACAGGAATACGACCATCGGCACAGCGGATGGTTCGGTAGGTTGGCGAGAGCTCTATATAGAAACACTAAGGCAATTCAATCATAATTGAGAAATAGTATCACTGACATATTCTTTGACCTGGACCATACCTTGTGGGATTTTGAGAAGAACTCTGCATTGACGTTCGACCTCATTTTCAAGAAGCACGGTTTGCCAGTAGATGCTAATGACTTCATAAAACAATATGCACCTATAAACAAAGCCTACTGGAAGCTATATCGTGAAGAACGGGTCACAAAATCTAAACTTCGCTACGGGAGGCTTAAAGATACGTTTGACTCTTTAAGACTAGATGTTGAGGACCATATGATCCACCTCTTGTCCGAAGATTACATTACGCATCTCATAGACTATAACCATCTTTTTGAGGGAGTGGTCGAAATACTTGAATATTTGCAGCCAAGATATCGCATGCACATCATCACCAACGGATTTCATGAGATACAGCACAGAAAACTGGAGAGGTCTGGCATACTGGCTTTTTTTGAGCATATCATCAATTCTGAGACCGTAGGTGTAAAAAAGCCCAATCCCCTGATCTTCAATGCAGCATTGAAGCTCGCGGGTGTTCAGCCTAACTGTTCTCTAATGATCGGTGACAACCTTGAAGCTGATGTGCAAGGCGCCCAAGGCGTAGGCATGCAGGCCATTCATTTTAATTCTCATTCTGAGAATAAAGCTGATGGGATAATGACCATACACAATATCTCTGAATTAAAATTGTATCTGTAGCTATACTTTTTTAGAAGAAAATTCGTTAATTTACTAAGACATTCATAAGTGACCATGAAAGCCCTAGCCGAAAAACTATTCATTTTTTTCATCGCCATTGCCTTCGTGATCGGATGTACAAGTGAACTAGACTTCGATCAGGCAGAAGACCTCTCCTTAGAACCAGTTATCGAGTCTAGCTTTATCTTTTATCAGCTTTCCGCAGAAGAGATCAATACCGAAGCTACCTCTCAGAGTATGGTGGCTCCTTTCATGATAAGGGATACTGTCGCTTTGGATCTCTTTAACGAGTCATTCTTGAATGATAACCTGATCCGCATTGATATTACTCGCGATACTGAAAATTCTACCGATGAAGATGTTGAGGTGGTCTTCAATTATGTCGATGATTCTTTTGAGCCAACGGTTGCACCATTCTCATTCGATGCGCCAGCAAATACTGATCGACCAGGGATTGTTACCTCGTATCAAGGAGAAGACCTCGAGTTGTTAAAACGATCAACACAGATAGTTGCCGAATTAGTTGTTTCGCCTACTCAAAGCGCCTTCAGTGATTCAGGACTCATCGAGATTCGTTCAAAAGCCACCCTTTATCTCCGCATAGATTGATGAGACTCTTTTTGCTTCTTGTTTTTATCATCGTTACTTCTTCTTACAGTCAGAATAAACAATTGTTATACGACTTTAAGGAGTTGCCACAATCATTGATGTTAAATCCTGGTGCCGACGTCTCGAATTACAAGTTCCATTTTGGGGTTCCCCTACTATCCCACATACACATCAATGCAGGTGTTTCTGGATTGTCAGCGTATGATCTCTTTGCAGATGACGGTAGAAGTTTTAATGAAAAGGTAAGAGAGGTGCTCTTTGATTTGTCGAGGAACGATGTATACACAGCCAACCAGCAACTAGAAGTTTTTAGTGGAGGCTTTCGGCCAAAGAACTTTCAAGACAAACGATATTTTTCCTTTGGGATGTATCAAGAGATAGACATCCACGTGTATCATCCCAAAGACCCAGCTGAATTGGCCTATGAGGGCAACGGTGGTGCCAATATAAATAGGGTATATGATTTTGGCGATCTAGATCTTTCTGGCGAGATGCTGACGGTTTTTCACTTCGGATTCAACAAGCAGCTAAACGACAAGCTCACCTATGGTTTTAGAGGTAAGGTCTATTCAAGCATTTTTGATATGCGATCTACCAACAACGATGCACTTTTCTACACGCAACCGGGAGAGCGCAACTTTTACAGACATATATTGATAGCGGATGTCACAGTGAATTCTTCTGGCTATGCAGATCTTAGAGACATAGAATCTGAAGACACAGAAGATGGTTCGCGCCAAGTACTTTCAAAATTTAGGAATAGAGCGCTCTTGGGCGGAAACTTAGGTTTAGGATTTGATGTCGGCCTCACCTACCAGCATAGCGAACAATTGTCTTTTACAGGGAGCATACAGGACGTTGGATTTATTCGCCATAACAAGGATGTGGAAAACTATACGGTAAACGATGCCGAATCACTTGAAGGGGTAGAATTGCTCTTTCCAGGCATTGACGGTGCTGAAGAGGACGATGATTTTTGGCAAGACCTTCTTGCAGACCTGGATGAACGCTTCTCGCCTGATACAACAAGTACGGCATACACAAGTTGGCGCCCCATGAAGCTTAATGGCTCTATGCGCTATGACTTTGGAAAGAAGAAGGATAAAGATTGCAATTGCTCTGCCGAGAAGGGGGATTATCTGAATGCAATCGGGGTTCAGCTCTTTGCTATCAAGCGACCACGCTTGCCACAATTTGCCTTGACGGGGTTCTACTACAGGAGGCTTAGCGACTTTCTACGCTTAAAAGGTACCTATACGATAGACAAGTTTACCGCTTATAACGTAGGCTTGGGCATGTCAATGCACTTTGGTACCTTTAACGTCTATTTGATGGGAGACAATTTGCTTGCCTACAGAGACCTTTCTAAAGCAAGGGCATTATCGTTGCAATTGGGCTTTAACTTTGTGTTCCCTACTACAGACAATCCTTTTACAGAATGAAAAAGAACATATTTTTTATTGTCCTCTTTATAATGGGGACAAACATTTTTGCTCAGCAATTCGATTCATATAAGTACGCCGTGATTCAAGAAAGATTTAACTTTCAGAGAAGTGCCGACCAATATCAGGCAAGCACTTTGGTGAGGTATTTATTCAAGAAAAAAGGATTTGAGGTTTTATATGATTCAGAAGAATTGCCTTTAGACTTGATCAACAACCCATGTTTGGGATTGAAAGTGAAAGTGATCGACCTAGGTGGATTTTTAAACACAAGCTCAAAGCTTCAATTGTTTGACTGTAGGAACAGAATGGTATTTGAGAGTAGCGCTGCCAAGACAAAGGAGAAAGAATATAAGAAAGCGTATCATGAGGTCATCCGTAAGAACTTCGACGAGTTAGATGCTATCGAGTATTCGTATAGGCCTACTGATACGAACGATCAGGCACCATCAATGGATATGACAAAGGCAGAAGAACCCATAGCGGAAATGAGCAAGGTTAAGCAAGCAAAGTCAGTATCCTCGACATCTCAAGAAGCTTCAGAGCGACCTTCTACAAGAGCGATAAGCAAGCGACCTACCGCAATATCGCAACAGTTATATGCCCAATCTATCGCAAATGGTGGCTATCAGTTGGTAGACACCACGCCCAAGGTGGTCATGAAAGTGTACCCTTCTGGAAAAGAAGATGTATATCTCATAGAAGGAAAAAGTGCTGTACTGCTAAAAGAAGGCAATGTTTGGAATATTGTAGAATTGACTGATGGTGAAATGCGCAAGCAAGTCGTTGACATTAAATTCTAATAACCATATTTTTCTTTCCAGCGTGATTTTAAGAAGTCTCTCTGGGCTTTCTCTCTTGAACTGTCGCCAGGTTCGAACAACATGGTGCCTTCAATCTCTTTGGGAAGAAACTCTGATGCCACGAAGTTGTTTTCATGGTCATGGGCATATTGATAATTCTCACCATACCCAAGCTCTTTCATCAATTTTGTAGGAGCGTTTCGGATGTGCAGGGGCACAGATAGATCGCCAGTTTGCCTCACCAACTGCTGGGCCTTTTTTATGGCCATGTACGATGCATTGCTTTTTGGTGAAGTGGCTAGATACACAGCACATTGGCTCAAGATGATTCGTGCTTCGGGATAACCGATAGTATTCACCGCTTGGAAGGTGCTATTTGCCATGACCAGCGCAGTAGGATTGGCATTGCCGATATCTTCGGAAGCTAAGATGACCATTCTCCTCGCTATGAAACTCACATCTTCTCCGCCTTCGATCATTCTAGCCAGCCAATATACGGCCGCATTGGGATCGCTGCCGCGAACAGATTTTATGAATGCCGATATGATATCGTAATGTTGTTCACCCGTTTTGTCATAAAGCACCGTGTTCTTTTGAATCTTTCCTAGGACCAACTCATCTGTGACCTCTATAACTTCTCCTTCTTCACTATTGACCACCAATTCGAAGATGTTCAGCAATTTTCTAGCATCTCCACCAGACAATCTCAGCAATGCCTCAGTTTCCTTGAGGTCAATTTGTTTCTCAGAGATATATTCATCCTCTTGCATGGCACGATTCAGCAAACTCTCAAGGTCGGTCTTGCCGAAGGGATTTAGAATGTATACTTGGCAGCGGGACAATAGTGCAGGAATCACTTCAAAGCTTGGGTTCTCTGTAGTGGCACCAATAAGCGTGACCCATCCCTTTTCTACAGCTCCTAGGAGCGAATCTTGCTGTGATTTACTGAAGCGATGTATTTCATCTATGAAAAGAATCGGATTTTTTGACGTGAAGAGCCCATCATTTCTTTTTGCTTTGTCTATGACTTCGCGAACATCCTTTACACCTGCACTTATGGCACTAAGTGTAAAGAAGGGCCGCTGGGACTCTTTGGCGATGATATTGGCCAAAGTGGTCTTTCCTGTTCCTGGTGGCCCCCAGAATACCAATGAAGGGATGATGCCTTTTCTTATCTGTTGCGTCAAAGCACCCTTTGGGCCAACAAGGTGCTCTTGACTAATGTAGTCATCAAGTGTCTTTGGCCGTATGCGTTCGGCTAATGGCTGATTCATCTTGTAAAGGTATTGATTTTTTAAAGTGAAGTGATATAGTGAGTTGCAACTATTGAAACTGACAGTTTAGCAGAAGTCATCAGCTTGGAGGACTATTTGATTATGTATTTTCAAATTAACGAAGGTGAAGTCTTCAGAACTCAAATTTTCATTGGCAGTGATCGCCTATCCGATGTTACTTGGTTTGGCCATATGGTATGCCTATTGGATGAATCTAGAGTTTGGATTGGGTTGGAAACGATATGGCATCAGGCCACAGGAAGTTGAGGGGCTGGTGGGTGTTCTCACCAGTCCGTTCTTGCACGGGGATGTTTCCCATCTCTGGAACAATACCTTGCCATTAATGGTTTTGTCGGCAGCATTGTTCTATTTTTATCGCAAGATCAGTTGGCAGATCATAGGATTTGGTGTGTTGCTATCGGGCCTACTTACTTGGCTGATCGCAGATAATGGCAATCATATCGGTGCTAGTGGTCTTATTTATGTGATGGCAAGCTTTATCTTTTTTAAGGGCATACTTGCAAAGAATTATCGCCTAGTGGCCTTATCACTCATTGTTGTCTTCATGTATGGCAGTATGATCTGGTATGTATTTCCGATAAAAGCTGGTATTTCGTGGGAAGGGCATCTGTCTGGCGCCATTACAGGATTGTTATTTGCGATCGTATACAGAAGTACAGTTCCTTCTGATCCTAAATATGTATGGGAATCAGACAATTACGATGAATCTAAAGACCCGTTCATGCAACATTTTGACGAAGAAGGTAATTTTATCTCGGAAAGCGAGCTAAGAAGGCTAGAGGAGGAGTAACTTTGTTAGGTGTTAGGTGTTAGGTGTTAGGTGTTAGGTGTTAGGTGTTAGGTGTTAGGTGTTAGGTGTTAGGTGTTAGGTGTTAGGTGTTAGGTGT
>JANQRC010000045.1 GCA_028284745.1 Flavobacteriaceae bacterium | reverse complement strand
CCGGATGCTCCCGCCGTTGTCCTGGATCTCCTGATAGACCATCTTCTGTATCTGGTCGGCCGTCAGTTCGGCATTGAATACACGCAACTCGTCAATATTTCCTCTAAGGAAATTGCTGCCATTCAATCCACCGATCTCAAGATTTCCGTTTACTGCGTTATTAGTTGAGAGCACTCCTGTAGCTACTGAAGTTTCAGTGCTCAGCTCACCATTTACATATAACTTTAGTGTTCCCAAAGTACCTGAGTATGAAACGGCGATGTGCGCCCACACCTCTCTGTTGATGATGTTGCTCGCATACATACGCACTGGTGAAATGCTGGTATTGTTGATTACTTCGGCATAAGGAAGCAAGGAGCCGTCAACACCGATGTTTAAAATTCGTTGCCCGAAGATGGTGCCCGAAGTCGAAAAGGTGTTGTCCAGCTTTACCCAACCCATGATGGTCGCATTGCCATAACCCGCCATCAACCCGTCGGCTTCGACATAATCATCGTTTCCGTCAAAGTCTACATGTGCGCTTGCGATATGCAATGGTACTTTTCCGTAGGTGAAGAAGCGACTGTCGTTGGCTGGAAAATCAATATCTACCTCATAGTTACTGCCAGAAAGTGTTAGAGATTCGACAGAGACATTGGTGGTGAAATTCTCATCGTCTGCCGAAAGGAAAATATATTCTTCATTACTGGCCAGACTTAGATTGGATGTGATGTCTGATTCAGCAATGCTCAATTTCACGTTACCTACGCTGTTGCGTTCTTGGACACGCCACTTTCTGCTCAGGGCAGTATAGGGGGGTTGTACATAGCCAAGGTCGAAGGTCCCGGAAGTGCTTGCGCCCATAGCTATACCGTTGCTTGCAATGGTCACATATGCTTGATCATTGGCAAAGGAATTGGGATTTACATCATTGGTTGTGGCCACATCGCCCAGGCTCAGCGTTAGCACGCTTGCTGAGTTCACGCTCTTGGATTGCTTCTGATCCAAACTAGAGATGTCGTCACGCCCAATACCGAAGATGTCATAATTGAAGCTTCCTGCGGCAGTGGCGTCCCAGAACACATTTCCAGTAGCATCTCGGTAGTCTTCACCTGTACCGTTACCTCCAAGTGTAATACCATACTTGATGGCCAAATAGCTTCCTACTTTTTGGCGGTCGTTGTCGTTGAGACGACTGTTGAAAGAGATCACCTCCATGATCTTACCTGCGTAGTTGGCAGAAGTAGATTCGCCACGGGCCAGCCAGAATTTGGTGTCGCTTTGATTCGCAAAGCTCCCTGCATTTACCTGCATTGTACTTTGAAGCGCACCATTGGCATAGATATCCATGCCATTGGCTGCTGAATTGTTCCCTGCATTGATAATGATAGGTGTGCTGTAACTGCCACTGGTCTGGCCTGCCCCATAACCCGTTGTTGTAGTGCCCAAGTTGTAGGAAAGCACCTCATTACTTAATTTTGAGGTAGTGTTCCCGAAGTGGATCCCTGAGATGTCTACCGTTGGAAAGGTTACCGATGGGTCGTCGATGCTAAGCACATACGCTCCAGCTGAACTACCATTTACTGTTGAAGCGGGTTCAGTGACCACAAAGATATCTTGGGTGTGCAGGCCTGCACACGCCCTGAGGCTCTGCGTACCGTCAAAGTCTAGCACAGGGTTGAAGTTGACGTTCTCACTGGCGCGGTTATAGAATGTTGGGCTATCCGATGCCTGCTCGATAAAGGCTGAGTTGTTCTTCACTTTGTCGTCCCAGGTGTCAACCGGAGCACCTTCGGTGAGGAAACCGATCTCTTTGTCTGCACGCAACCAGGTCTTTAGGCCAGAGGTGACCCCACCAGGGCCGCTGGAAAGGTCTTCTGAGACGATGGCCGATCCCGAGATGATGATATTGTCCATGCGAGTATACCCACCATCGTTCCACATGTCTAAATACGCTCTAATTCTAGCATTGGGATTATTACTTATGTTAGAATTCAAACAAAATAGCTCTGCGCTCACGTTCTGTATGCCTTCCCAACCTTCAAAACCATCATTCGATGAACTACATCCAGAAGTGTTGTTGTACCAGTTGATGCCCTCTGCAGAGGATCCTATGGGATACCAGTTTGTACCTCCGTCCGGTGAGTATTCTAAACGAGAAAATGTCCCTGCTCGATTGTTGTCGATGTCAACGGTGATACTTAGATTTTCATAGCCTACAGTACTAAATACCGGGCTTTGTGCAATGAAATAGGCGCAACCACCATCTGCAGTCTCTTCCAGATAAGGAGATTTGGTCCTTCCATTCGAATCGCCGCCTGTTGCAACATACGACCATGAGTCGAACTCAGTGTAGGAAACAATCGTTGTCTGTGCCGACAGGGATGTAGAAAATGCAATACAAAGAACTGCAATAAGTAGCTTTTTCATCATAGTTTTATAGTTGAAGATGAAATATTCTTTTGGGGCGTTGGTTAGTTGAGAATTACAACTTATGTACCAAAAGTAACTGACACTATGTAAACGCGTGAGAAGTTTTCGATGTCAAGCATCAAAATTCGTTATAAAGGGAAATTGATCGTCGAAATACGCAAAAACAGTAATATGCAAAAGAAGATATTCTCACTTCATTTATAAAAAAGCCAGAGAATCAAGCAACCTTCTTGAGCTTCAACAGATCGTACATAGGACAGCGTTTACAACGTTTATGATCACCTTTTTTGTACTTGCTGCAACATTTGCTCTTACAGTTCTTATGAACCTTGATCTTCTTGACCTTGTCTGTAGCCTTTTTGCCCATGAGTGTTTGCTGTGGCCAAAGATAGCTATTTTAATTCAATCTAAATAAAATAAAGGTCGGGGTTTTTTAAGAAGATATCTCCATAAAATTACAGCATTGTATACAGAATTGTAGTGGGTCAATAAGCATTGGTTGGCTATTGATTTATTGAGGATTGTCCATAGCGGCACTTTCAACGGTGATTTGCTGCACATCACGGTCAAAAAGGTATAGACCTCCTTTGTCGTCGCCGATCAGGTTGATCTTGTCTAAGACCGTGCGGGCCAATGCTTCTTCTTCGATCTGCTCTGCTACGTACCATTGCAAGAAGTTGTGTGTAGCATAGTCTTTTTCTTCTAAACAGATGTGCACAAGGTCATTGATGCTCTTTGAGACAAAGATCTCATGCTCGTAGAGTTCCTCAAACATTTTCTGAAAAGAACCAAATTCGATCTTAGGTGCTTTCAAGGTAGTGATCTTGGCGTGCCCACCACGTTCGTTTACATATTTCACCAGCTTTAGCATGTGCATGCGCTCTTCATCTGAATGCCCGTACATAAAACCGGCAACACCCTCGAGGCCTTGTACCTCGGCCCACGATGCCATGGAAAGGTATACTTGAGAGGATTCTGCTTCTATCTGTATTTGCTTGTTCAGAGCTTCTTCGAGTCTTTTGGATAACATAGGTTCTAATTTTCTATAAAATTACGGAAAAGGTTTCCAACTAAAAATGGATGCTTTCAATTTAGAAACAGACTAAAAACGAATGGCCACACCGATCTGCCCGGGAGAAAATTGAAGGTCCCAGCTCAACTTCTTTTCCGAGGCATTGTACTTCTGGTCGTATTTGGCATCTAAGTACTTATCGATAGACTCTACGATGAAAATGCTCATCACCATGCCTACTGCTACATCACTGAGCCAATGTGCGCCCTCCAAGAGTCTTGTAAATCCAGGAATCGAACCCACGGTGTAGATGCCAACCTTCACCCAAGTATTGTCGAATTGCTTTGCGATGGCGTAGGCATTGGTAAAGGCCAACATTGCATGGCCAGAAGGGAATGCATGAAAATCCTTATTGCTACTCCATGGGTCGAAGGTCGAAGAGTTCTTGCCACTTCTGGGCCTTGCACGACCAAAGGCATATTTCCCAAATTGTTGTAAGACACCACCTGCGGTTGCCGAAGAAACCAATAGGACGCCTGTGCGGCGCAGTTTTTCGTTCTTGGTAAAAAGCCCAGTGAGGTACACGGCCGTAGTTGCCAGATAATTGTTTTGCGGGCTACCATAATACCATCCATAGTCTCGAATGATCTGAGAGGTTCCTTCTCGTTGATTCTCAAAGAACTCTGCGGCCTCATCGTCAACGACCATCAAAAGTCCTGTGCCGGCAGCGACCCCACCAAAAGTAGCCCACTGCTTTCCTTGCCAATGGAAGGGGCGGCTGTAGGCATGCCCGACACTTTTAAAGATATTCCCAGTGTCATATTTGAATAGTTGCCAAAGCGTTTCTTCTGTGTCAGAAACTTTTACCTGAGCAGGCACAAAAATGAAGCTCAGAAGAAATAGGGCTGAAAAAGAGTATTTCATAGAAAAGGGCTAGCTTATTTAAAACGAACAGATCATTCGAAGATTACTTTTTGAGATCTAAAGATTTTCTTAAAATTTAAAAGTAGATACGTTGTGCTAAACGAAAGGTGTTTGCATGTGCTTCTACAATTACCCTGATATCAGGAGAATAACCACCCCCCATACTACACTGTACAGGAATCTGATGGTCCTTACAGGTAGAAAGTACAAGTTCATCTCGGGCCATACAACCTTCCATGCTTAGGCTTAACCTTCCCAATTTGTCTCCGGATATGACGTCCACACCACACAAGTAAAAAATAAAATCTGGCTTCTGCTGTTCGATCAATCGCGGAAGTATTTTCTTGAGTGTTGAAAGGTATTCGTGGTCTCCACAACCATCAGAAAGCGGTATATCCAGGTCGCTCTCTTCTTTTTTGAAGGGATAGTTGTGCTGACCATGCATGGAGAAAGTGAACACACTAGTGTCATCGTGGAAGATCTCAGCCGTACCATTGCCTTGATGTACATCAAGGTCTACGATCAACACTTTTTCTGCTAAGTTCTCATGCTGAAGGTAGCGGGCACCGATGGCTTGGTCATTCAAAAGGCAGAATGCTTCGCCACGGTTGGTATACGCATGGTGCGTGCCTCCTGCGATGTTCATGGCAATACCATGTTGCAAAGCAAACACACAGCCTTTAATGGTACCATCGGCGATGATGACCTCGCGCCGCACCAATGCTTCCGAAAGCGGGAATCCTATTTTTCGTGCACTGCGAGCGTCAAGTGTCATGTTTTTAAGGTGTTGAAAGTAATTCGTATCATGAACCCGTAGAATGTGCGCATCATCAGGTATGGTCGGCGCAAAGAAATTTTCTTCTGAACAGGTGCCTTCGTAAAGTAATTGGTCTGGAAGCAATTCATACTTCACCATGGGGAAGCGGTGCCGTTCTGGTAAAGGGTGCCTGTATATGGGATGAAAGGCTATTTTGAGCATTAGGCAATGCGCTCTCCATTATTCACCCCAACCTCGTCTGGGTTTACAAATACCAACTTGCCTTCAGCATCCTCGGTCATTAGGACCATTCCTTGGCTTTCTACACCGCGTAGTTTTCTGGGCGCCAGGTTAGCTAATACGGTTACTTGCTTGCCCACGATGTCTTCGGGTTTGAAACTTTCGGCAATACCAGAGACCACCGTGCGCACATCGATGCCCGTATCTACCTTGATCACCAGAAGTTTGTTGGTTTTGGGCATCTTTTGGGCTTCTATGATGGTACCTACACGCAGGTCTAGCCTGGTGAAATCTTCAAACGAAATGGTTTCTTTTTGAGGCACTACATTTTTGTTGGCTGCCTCATTGGCTTTTTTGGTTGCTTCCAATTTGTCTAGTTGTTTTTGAATGTCTTCGTCTTCGATCTTGCCAAAAAGCAATTCACCCTTGTTGACCTGATGCCCTGCTGGGAGTAATGCCTCTTTCACATAGACAGTGTCCCAGGCAAGAGAGCCCTCGACTGGGCTCGGGGTGACATTCAGGATCTTCTTCAGTTTTTCAGTAGTGAATGGCAAGAAAGGTTCGCTCAAAATGGCCAGTCCTGCGGCAATCTGCAAGGCCACGTGCATGATGGTCTGTACACGTTCTCTGTCGGTCTTGATCAATTTCCAAGGTTCTTCGTCTGCCAGGTATTTGTTTCCAAGGCGCGCCAGATTCATAAGCTGCTGACTCGCTTCACGGAAGCGATAACGCTCAATACTTTTTGCAATTCGTTCTGGAAAGCCTCTCAATTGGGTCATCACTTTATCGTCATATGCCGAAAAGGCGCTGGCAGAAGGCACTTCACCTGCAAAGTACTTATGCGTCAACACCACCACGCGGTTGATGAAGTTGCCAAAAATGGCCACCAACTCGTTGTTGTTTCGTGCTTGAAAATCCTTCCAAGTGAAATCGTTGTCCTTGCTTTCGGGAGCGTTGGCCGTCAGCACATAACGCAACACATCTTGTTTTTCGGGAAACTCTTGCAAGTATTCATGTAACCAAACAGCCCAGTTCTTTGACGTAGACAGTTTGTTACCTTCGAGATTCAAGAACTCGTTGGCAGGTACATTCTCCGGAAGGATAAGGTCGCCATGTGCTTTTAACATGCTTGGAAAGATGATGCAGTGAAACACAATGTTGTCTTTCCCTATAAAATGTACCAACTTGGTTTTTTCATCCTTCCAGTAAGGCTCCCAATCTTTGCCTTCGCGGGCTGCCCATTCTTTGGTAGAAGAGATGTAGCCTATTGGCGCGTCGAACCAAACGTAGAGCACCTTGCCTTGGCCACCTTCAACAGGAACGGGAATCCCCCAATCTAGATCGCGCGTTACGGCACGTGGCTTAAGGCCGTCGTCGATCCAGGATTTGCATTGGCCATATACGTTGGGCTTCCAATCGTCTTTATGGCCTTCAAGGATCCACTCCCTGAGAAAACTTTCGTAGCGGTCTAATGGCAAGAACCAATGCTTTGTTTTTTTGCGGCTGGGTTTGGCACCTGTGATGGTGGACCTTGGGTCGATCAGATCGGTGGCACTCCATGAGGTTCCACAATTCTCGCATTGGTCGCCATAGGCTTCCTCGTAACCACATCTAGGGCAAGTGCCTATCACAAAACGGTCCGCTAAAAACTGTTTTGCCTCCTCATCGTACAATTGTTCAGTTACCTTTTCGACAAAATCACCTTGCTCATAAAGCTTCACGAAAAAATCAGAAGCCGTATGGTGATGAATACTTGCTGAGGTGCGCGAATAGTTGTCAAAGGAAATGCCGAAGTCCTCAAAAGACCTCTTGATGATCCCATGGTACGTATCGATGATCTCTTGAGGCGATACCCCTTCCTTTTTGGCTCTCATTGGGATGGCGACCCCATGCTCGTCGCTTCCACAGATAAAGGCAACATCATTGCCCGTCAGGCGCAGATAACGTGCATAAATGTCAGCAGGGACATACACACCTGCTAAATGACCTATGTGAATGGGACCGTTGGTGTATGGCAAGGCTGCTGTAATGGTATATCGTTTTGTAGCCATCAATTCATTTGTTACAAGCCACAAAAATAGCTATTAGTGCAAGAAAATGTGTACTTTCAACCAAATGAAGCGTCCTTTATCATTAAAAAAAGGAGATACCGTAGGTCTCTTGTCCACGGCTCGGAAGATTTCTAAGGAAGAGATCACTCATGCGGCGCGTATATTGAACCAATGGGAATTGAAGCCTAGGCTAGGTGCGACTATTGGCACTGAAGACCATCAGTTTGCAGGAACCGACTTGCAACGCACCGAGGATTTTCAAAGTATGTTGGACGACCCAGAGGTGAAGGCAATCTGGTGTGCCCGAGGAGGATATGGCACTGTGAGGATCATAGACCAGTTGGACTTTTCAAAATATCTAGAGAGGCCTAAATGGATCATTGGTTACTCGGATATAACCGTGTTACATTCACATTTGAATCTTCTAGGGGTGAATACCCTGCATGCCACGATGCCAATTGATGTACAAAATGATTCAGAAGAGGCTTTGCGAACACTGAAGTGTGTGCTCTTTGGAAGAATTCCTTCCATCGAAACGTCTCCTTCAGTTTACAATAAGTTAGGAAAAGCAAGAGGAGCGTTGATAGGAGGAAACCTGAGCATTCTCTATAGCCTTTTGGGCTCTAACTCTTCGCTAGACACAAAAGGAAGGATCTTATTTATCGAAGACCTGGATGAGTACTTGTACCACATCGACCGTATGATGATGAACCTGAGGCGCAATGGGTATTTTGATGCACTGGCGGGCCTTGTGGTTGGCACACTTACTAAGATGCACGACAATACCATTCCCTTCGGGAAAAATGCCCAAGAGATCGTGCTAGACCGTGTGAGAGACCTTGATTTTCCGGTGTGCTTTGATTTTCCTGCGGGGCATCTCGACGACAATCGCGCACTGGTGTTCGGGCATGGATATGTTTTGAATGTTGGGGTGGATGGTGTTTCGTTGGATGCTGTACCATAAGAAGGCTATAGAGAAAAGGATCAAGATATAAGCGCCAAGGCAGAAAGGTCGAATGCCAATTTGAAAAACACCTCACCCGAACCCTCTCCTTGAGGAGAGGGAACTATAGACCATCAACCAAAAACTGAGAACTGACCACTGAAAACAATGGCCTGGCACAACGAAATAGGGAGGATCGGCGAAGAAATGGCTGCTGAACATTTCATCAGAGAAGGATATCAGATCCTAGAGCGAAACTATATTTTTGATAAGGCAGAGGTAGACCTCATCGCGAAAAAGGAGGAAACCCTGGTTGGTGTTGAAGTGAAACTGCGCAGCAGTACTGACTTTGGCAATCCGCAAGACTTTGTGAACAAGAAGAAGATAAGGCTCATGGTCAAAGCCATGAACCATTATGTCGAAAAGAATGACCTGGATGTGCATGTCCGCTTTGATATCGTAGCGATCGTTGTACAAGGCAAGAAATTCGACCTGACACACATCGAAGAAGCGTTCTATCATTTTTAAATTTTTGTTTTATTTGAAACAATTCGTTCCATTTCATACTTTTGTCGCGTAACCAACTAAACACGAAGCATGAAGACCATTTCTTCAGCAGTAGAAACGTACATAAAGTCAAAGCCATTTTTGATCAGTGCCCTGGCACAAGGCATTATCAACCTCACATCACTTTCTAGGCACATAAAGCCCGAGATCGAACAGAGTTTGGGCAAGGAAGTGCGTAACGGTGCCATCGTCATGTCCTTGAAGCGCCTTTCAGAAGAGCTGGAGTTTCGGGCCACACATAAGATCGTGAAGACCTTGAAGAACATTGGCGAGATCACGGTTCGGTCTTCACTGAACGACTATACCTTTAAGCTTTCGGACACCTTGATGAACAGCATGGCGGGCCTGCTCAACGAGATCAAGGACGATAAAAGCATCTTCTATACCTCGTCGCGTGGTGTCAACGAGATCAATATTGTGATCAGCGGTCATGCTGCTAAACAGGTGGCAAGCTATTTCGCTGAAGAAGAACTGATCGAAAGGCAAGAGGACCTTTCTTCTATTACGGTGCGACTTCCAAAGGAGAACGTCTCGATCCCGGGCATCTATTACTTCATCTTTCAACGACTAAGCTGGGAAGGCGTCAACATCTTCGAAGTGATCTCTACCTCTTACGAATTCACCATTTTGGTCAGCGAAGAAGAAGTAGACAAAGCCTTTAAGACCATCAAGAACCTGAAGGGGCTTTAATAACTAGAATTTTCTATTTTTGGGATCCAACTAAACTATATCACATGAATTACTATATCCAAGTCTGGAAGAAGTTTGCCCAATTTGAAGGCAGAGCACGAAGAAGCGAGTACTGGTATTTTGCATTATTTCACTTTATGATCGTATTTGGCTACGTCCTGTTGCTCGCCCTTGTCACTGGTGGGTTCCAAGATGATGCGCCGCCATTGTTGCTTATGATCCCCTTGGGGCTCTATGTGTTGGCTTCTATCATTCCTGGAATAGCGGTCACAGTACGTAGATTGCACGATATTGGAAAAAGTGGGTGGTGGTACCTCATAAACTTCATCCCTTATGTAGGTGGAATCGTTCTTCTCATATTCTGTGTACAGAACTCAGAACATGGACCCAACAAATGGGGACCTAATCCCAAAGGACTGGGCAATCACGAAGAGATCGATGAGATCGGGAAAACCTTAGATTAATTATACAGGTACATTTTTAGAGGCAAAGACCTTTAAAGATGCCAACGCCCTTTCTATAGTAGCTATTCCTTCGAATGTAAGCAATAATCGCAATCCGTTTCGGGTTTGCTTTTCTCTCATCTTGCACAGTGAGCGGTGCTGCTGCACTTGACGTAAAATGTTGGAGAACGTAGTACTTTGGTAATAGTCGCTCTGCTGGTCACTGACAAAATAACCGACCATCTTCCCTTTTTTCAAGATCAATCGCTCTAGTCCCATTTCTGAAGCAATCCACTTGATGCGTACACTGTTCAATAAGTCCGTGGCTTGCTCGGGCAACTCGCCAAAGCGGTCTTCTAATCGTGCCTCGTACGCGTGTAGCCCTTCTTCGTTTTTAAGGGTGCTCAACTCATTGTAGAGATTTAGTCGTTCTGAGATGTTGTTGATGTAGTTGTCGGGGAAGAGCAATTCAAGATCTGTATCTATTTGCGTGTCTTTGACATATGCTTTTTCTTCAGTGCCATCACCTTGGTACAATTCCTTGAATTCATTCTCTTTCAGTTCTTCAATAGCTTCGTTAAGGATCTTTTGATAGGTCTCAAAACCGATCTCGTTGATAAAGCCACTTTGTTCACCCCCCAACAAATCGCCAGCTCCTCGGATCTCCAGATCCTTCATGGCAATATTGAACCCTGAACCCAGTGCTGAGAATTGCTCTACAGCCTGAATGCGCTTACGGGCATCGTCAGTCATGGCCAAATACGGTGGCGTGATGAAATAGCAGAAAGCCTTCTTGTTGCTACGACCCACACGGCCACGCATCTGGTGCAGGTCCGACAGCCCGAAATGGTTGGCGTTGTTAATGAACATGGTATTCGCGTTAGGCACATCCAAACCACTTTCGATGATCGTTGTAGACACCAACACATCAAACTCTCCATTCATAAATGCCAGCATCAACTTCTCTAGTTTCTGACCTTCCATTTGCCCATGGCCTATGCCAATTTTTGCATCGGGTACTAGACGTTGGATCATGCCAGCCACTTCCTTGATGTTCTCAATGCGATTGTGCACGAAGAATGCTTGCCCTCCTCGCTGTATCTCATACGTGATGGCATCTCTGATCATTCCTTCGTTAAAACGAATAACATTCGTCTCGATCGGATAACGATTGGGCGGCGGGGTATTGATGGTAGAAAGGTCACGTGCTGCCATAAGGCTAAACTGGAGCGTTCGCGGAATCGGAGTTGCCGTCAAGGTCAGTGTGTCTACATTTTCCTTGAGGGTCTTCAACTTGTCCTTCACGGCTACGCCAAACTTTTGTTCCTCGTCGATGATCAACAGCCCCAAGTCTTTGAACTGTACATTTTTATTTACCAATTGGTGTGTGCCGATGATAATGTCTACTTGCCCTTTGGCCAAGGCTTGCAGTGTTTCACGTTTTTGTTTGGCCGAGCGAAAGCGGTTGATATAATCAACAGCAACGGGGAAACCCTCAAGTCTTTTTCCAAAGGTCTTATAATGCTGAAAGGCAAGTATGGTGGTCGGTACTAATACCGCTACCTGTTTTCCGTTGTCAACCGCCTTGAAGGCGGCACGGATAGCCACTTCGGTCTTTCCGAAACCAACATCACCACAGACCAAACGGTCCATAGGGCGTTCGCTTTCCATGTCGCGTTTGATGTCTTCGGTAGCCTTGCTTTGATCAGGCGTGTCTTCGTAAAGGAAAGAAGCTTCTAACTCGTGCTGCAAATAGCTGTCGGGCGCATAGACCACTCCTTTTCGCAGCTTCCGCTTCGCATAGAGTTGAATCAGGCTGAAGGCGATCTCCTTTACTTTTTTCTTGGTCTTCTTCTTCAGTGCCTTCCACGCTGTGCTTCCCAACTTGTAGATCTTGGGCGGCTTGCCATCCTTGCCGTTGTACTTGGTGATCTTGTGCAGTGAATGAATGCTCACATACAAGATATCACGGTCGCCATAGATCAGCTTAATGGCCTCTTGCTTCTTGCCTTCCACATCGATCTTCTGCAAACCGCCAAATTTACCGATACCATGATCGATATGGGTCACATGATCACCTATCGCGAGGTTGTTGAGCTCTTTTAGCGTGATGGCCTGCTTCTTGGCATATCCATTCTTGAGACGAAACTTGTGGTAACGTTCAAAGATCTGGTGGTCCGTGTACACGGCGACCTTCAGGTTGTGATCTATAAAACCTTGATATAGCGAACAGACCACCGCTTTGTAATGCACTTGTTCTTCTACATCCTCAAAAATATCTGTGAACCGTTGTGCCTGTTGCTGGGTAGCGCAAAAGATATAGTTCGTGAACCCGCGCTCATGATTCTCGTTGAGGTTATCTATCAGTAGGTCGAATTGTTTGTTAAAGCTGGGTTGCGGTTCTGTCTGATGCTCCAGCACCACAGTTGGTTCCAGAAAAGACTGACTGCCAACCTCTATCACGGCATGTTCCAGCAGTTGCTTCCTTAGAAGGGCTGCATCACAAAATAGTGCTGAAGGCGCCGCATGCGACATCGTTGTAGATAGTTTTTGAAAAGCCTCACCCGCCTTCATGTACAGTACGTCGACGCTATTGAAGAGCAGGCCGATATTTTTGGCAAAGATGACGGTCTTGGAGGAAACGTACTTCAAAAAACTCTCTCGCTTTTCTTCTAAAAACTTGTTGGCCACATTGGGCATGATCGCAATCTTCTTTACCGCATCTACCGAAAGCTGGGTCTCTACATCAAAGGTGCGAATGGAGTCTATCTCATCTCCAAAGAACTCGATGCGATAAGGTTCGTCATTCGAAAAGGAGAATACATCTACAATACCACCACGCACTGAGAATTCGCCGGGTTCAGACACAAAGTCTACACGTTTGAACTGGTACTCGAACAGCACTTCGTTCACGAAATCCAACGAAAGCGAATCGCTTACGGATAGCGTTAACGTATTGCGTTCTAATTCGCGCTTGGTCACCACCTTCTCGAAAAGCGCATCAGGATACGTAACGACGATGGCCGGTTTCTTTCGGGAATTGATGCGGTTTAGCACCTCGGCCCGAAGCAAGACATTGGCATTGTCGGTCTCTTCGATCTGATAAGGCCTGCGGTAGCTTCCCGGATAGAAGAGCACGGCTTGCTCGCCTACCAGTTGCTCAAGGTCGTTCAAATAATAGGCGGCCTCTTCTTTGTCATCGAGGATCAACAGAAAAGGAGTTTGCGTGGTTTTAAATGCCTCAGAGATGGTTAGCGAGAATGAAGACCCTACAAGGCCTTTCATCTGTATCTTACTTTGAGAATTGGCAATAGCCTCCTGCAGTTTTCTCTGCTGAGAAGACTGTGCATAAGCTTGCGTAATGGAAGAAATGCTCAACGCAAAGATTTTGGCAAAGATAGCTTTCAAAAGAGAAATGATAAAATAGTTGAATGCGCCTTTCTGACAATTGTCATTTTCTTGACGGGTGCATAGGGCTACTTTTAAAGTAAGCTAAGGATTAGCTGATTTATTGTAGAACTAAATTTCGATCGTATGCAAACACGTATTCAATTTGTCAATATGCCCACCAGCGAATCATTTGAGGGCTTCATCAAGGAAAAGATCGCACATCTGACCAAAAAATATGACTGGTTGATAAAAGCAGAAGTGAAAATAAAAAAAGAGAACGGCCCTTCGCCCAAGGGGAAGATATGCGAGATAGAGCTCAGTGCGCCAGGCCCAAGGATCTTTGCGTCATCAAACGAAGCATCTTTTGAGCATGCGGTCGTAGAAACGATCAAAGACCTTGACAGACAGTTGAAGCGTAGAAAGCAGAATATGCGTTCGCATATGTGATAGTTTTATGCGTCTAGGCAGGCTGGGCAGCTTCATCGCGAACATCAGCAGCGATGGCACCGAGCTGGAGGAGGTGACGACCTAGCCAGGCCCTACTGGGCACTTATAGCTTTAAAGAGATCCCTCTGCTACAAGAAGTTGCAGGGGGCTTTTCCGTGTCACTTCTCTGCAGGAAGCCTCCAGAACGTACAGACAGGGTGATGGCCTTGTGCGAACAGGACATGCTGGATGTCCGTATAAAGGAGAAGGTCATTCCCAAAGGGTCTCTCAAACGTTTGTTGCTGTCGTTGCAGCGGTTCATGGCCATGTCAGGAACTTCCGGGTCAAGGAATTGACGTACCATTGTACCTGTGAAGGAATGGCTCATATCGGTAGAAGAAATCTTCGGCCTCGATAAGAAAAGTTATCAACGATCAAAAGATGCTGGCAACCAATGGGTTAATGAGGCCATGCCCTATGTCTGGGTCCTGTTCCCTACAGCCAGACAATGTTCTGTAAGAAAAGTACCGTATTATTTTCAATACTTTTAGTATGAAATGCCAGCATCCTTACAGGAGGCGACCCCACCGCCCAAAGGAGCAGGACATTCTCATACTCTAGACCTGATGAATGTGGAAGTGGTGGTGGTCCAATTGAATAGCGATAACAAGAACAATA
>JANQRC010000039.1 GCA_028284745.1 Flavobacteriaceae bacterium | reverse complement strand
ATGTCATGGATCTTCTGAGCAAGTTCTTCGTTTTCCTCCTCGCCTTCATACTCACGGGTTTCCTTTTTGCCAAAAGCTTCGGCTAAGCGTACTTGGGCGGCGATCTGTATCTTGATGGCCTCGTGTGCAACTTTGATGGCTTCGGCCATTTCTTCCTCAGAGACTTCCTTCATCTCGCCTTCTACCATGGTCACAGAATCTTCCGAGGCGCCAACCATAAGGTCAATATCGGCCTGCGCTTGTTGTTCGTAGCTTGGATTGATGATGTAGTTGCCATTTACCCTCACAACACGTACTTCTGAGATGGGATATTCAAAAGGAATGTCTGATAACTGTATAGCCGCAGAGGCAGCGAGGCCAGCTAGTGCGTCTGGCATCACATTTTCGTCGTGCGACATCAGTTGGATCATTACCTGTGTCTCAGCATGATAATCTTTTGGGAAAAGTGGGCGCAAGCAACGGTCTACTAGACGCATTACGAGGATCTCGTCTGTACTTGGCCGTGCTTCCCTTTTGAAGAAGCCGCCAGGATAACGGCCTGCTGCTGCGAACTTTTCGCGATAGTCAACAGTAAGGGGTAAAAAATCTACCGGGCTGGCATCGTAGTTAGATACAACAGTACATAACAACATGGTATTGCCCATCTGCACAACGACAGAGCCGTGTGCTTGTTTGGCCAGTTTTCCTGTTTCGAGCGTTATCTGGCGCCCGTCACCTAGGTCGATGACCTCTTTAAGAACTTGTGGAATCATAAATTTTAGTTTTCAGTTAAAAATGGGTGTTGTGTTGTTGTGGTTGTTGTGCCCAATGAAAAACTAAAACTGCTCTTTCTATATGCAAATAAAAAGGGGCATGAAGCCCCTATGGAATTATTTTCTAATACCTAGTTCTTTGATGATCGCACGATATCTTTCGATATCTTTCTTCTTCAAATAATCTAGCAATCCTTTACGCTTGCCTACCATTCTGATCAATGAGCGCTCTGTGTTGTAATCCTTGCGGTTTTTCTTCAAGTGCTCAGTAAGGTGGTTGATACGATGTGTGAACAGTGCGATCTGCCCTTCTGGTGAGCCTGAGTCCTTCTCAGACTTCCCGTGCTTTTTGAAAATCTCTTCTTTTACTTCTTTCGTTAAATACATGCCAATATTATTTAAATGATCTTTATGTACCTGAGTGCTTGTGCATTCAGGCCGCAAATATAGTGCTTTTTTGACACTTGGAATTTTAATTGTTGAAAATATTTTCTCTGGCAATTTTAAACCTTGGGACCGACCTGGGGATAAGGTTGGAGGCGCTAAGCCGGTTTTTGTTTGGTTACAATAGAAAAGCCCTTCTGAAAGGGTAGGAGCTTTGCTATTTTATGTTCGCAGTGGGCGGTTGAGAATAAGGTCCAGATACAGGTTTATTTTGTTCTTCAGGTTTTTTCGATGTGAAATGAAATCCAGGAAACCGTGCTCTAAAACGAACTCAGCAGTTTGAAATCCTTCTGGGAGGTCTTTTCCTGTGGTGTCTCTCACTACTCTAGGCCCAGCAAAACCGATCAAGGCTCCAGGTTCGGCAATATTGACATCACCGAGCATTGCAAAAGAAGCTGTTGTTCCACCCGTGGTCGGGTCCGTACAAAGTGATATGTACGGAATCTTTGCCTCGGCAAGTTGGGCAAGTTTAGAAGAGGTCTTTGCCAATTGCATCAATGACAAGGCGGCTTCCATCATACGAGCGCCACCAGATTTCGATATGATCATGAAAGGGAGCTCATGCTTCAATGCATGATCTGCAGCACGGGCGATCTTTTCACCAACTACGGATCCCATAGAGCCACCGATAAAGCTAAAGTCCATACAGGCGATCACGATCTTCTCACCCTTGGACTTCCCAACAGCCGTGCGTACGGCATCTTTGAGGTTTGTCTTTTCTTGTGCAGCTTTCAGACGGTCGGTATATTTCTTGGTGTCTTGAAATTTGAGAGGGTCTTTAGAACTTAGTTTTTCATCTAGCTCTTCAAATGTATTGTCGTCAAACAGGATCTCGAAGTATTCTTTACTTCCGATACGGACATGGTAGTCATCCTCGGGACTCACAAAGAAATTCTCGGCGAGTTCTTCCGAGTCCACGATTTTTCCTGTGGGCGATTTGTACCAAAGGCCAACAGGAGTGTCCTTTTTTTCCTCTGTGGAGGTCTGTATCCCTTTAGCTTTTCTTTTGAACCAAGCCATAGTCTTTGGTTAGGGGAAATTGGTTATTGATCATTAAAGTGTGTTCACGTTGTTGAGATCGGCAAAAGCTTTTTTAAGCCTTTCCTTGAATGTCTGCTCACCTTCACGAAGCCATTTACGTGGGTCGTAATACTTTTTGTTAGGCTGGTCAGCGCCATCAGGGTTGCCTATCTGAGTCTGAAGATACGCATTTTTCTCTGACATGTAATCTCTGATACCTTCCATGAACGCATATTGAAGGTCTGTGTCAATATTCATCTTGATCACACCATAACCGATAGATTCTTGGATCTCTGCTTCTGTAGAGCCCGATCCGCCGTGAAACACAAAATCTATGGTATTGTGAGGTACATTGAATTTTTCAGAAATATGCTCCTGTGAATTTTTTAAGATCTTTGGTGTAAGTTTCACATTTCCAGGTTTGTAGACTCCATGTACATTTCCGAATGCGGCTGCCACGGTAAAACGTGGGCTTACTTCCATCAATTGCTCGTATGAGTACGCCACGTGCTCAGGTTGCGTGTAAAGTCTAGACTCGTCAACGTCGGTGTTGTCTACACCATCTTCTTCGCCACCAGTGATTCCTAATTCGATCTCTAGCGTCATGCCCATTTTGCTCATACGCTTCAAGTATTCTTTACAGATGGCAATATTCTCCTCTAGGGGTTCTTCGGAGAGGTCGATCATGTGCGAGCTGAACAATGGTTTGCCAGTTTCTGTAAAGTGTTTCTCGCTAGCATCTAATAGACCGTCTATCCATGGCAGCAATTTCTTTGCGCAGTGGTCTGTATGAAGAATAACCGTGGCGCCATAGGCTTCGGCGAGTTGATGTACATGTTTTGCGCCTGCAATGGCACCTGAGATAGCTGCTTGCTGTCCATCATTGGAAAGACCTTTCCCAGCATTGAATTGTGCACCTCCATTAGAAAATTGGACGATCACCGGAGCATTTAGCTCAGCTGCGGTTTCGAGAACACCATTGATGCTGTTAGAACCTACTACGTTAACTGCGGGAAGGGCATAGCCATTCTCTTTTGCGTGATCGAAGATCGCCTGCACTTCGTCTCCTGTGGCCACACCAGGTTTTATTTGATGATCCATTGATATCGTTTTAGTCGTTTGGTCTGGTCGACAAAAGTAATAAAATTATGAGTTATCAAAGAGGCCCTCCCATACCTTTTTAGATGGTTGTCCATATCGCAAACGTTATCGTTAAAAACTACTTCTTGTAGTGTTAGAAAGGATAGTTGATCCCTATATTGAAAACGGCATTTCCGAAGTTGAAGTTTGTAAACCAGCGACTGCCTTCTGGCAATCCGGGGTCATAGGTTTTGAATCCCGTATCTAGACGAAACACGAAGAAGTCAAAATCATAACGAAGTCCAAATCCACTTCCTATGGCAATTTCGCCAAGATCGGAGAGCTCGGAGAACTGAAAAGCAGGATCTTCGACAGTATCAAAGACATGCCAGATATTTCCGCCATCGGCAAAAAATGCTCCTTCAAGGTTTCCAAAGAGGTCAAAACGATATTCTAGGTTCAAGGCGATCTTTAAATTGGCTTCGTTGAACTCGTTAAGGCCACCACTACTTCCTGGGCCTAAACTATATGGCGACCAACCGCGATTGTCATTGGCACCTCCAGCAAAATAACTTCGGTTAAAGGGAATACTTTCTGCATTTCCATAAGGTATGGCAATGCCCATGAAGCTTCTGAATGCTAAACTCTGCTGTCTGCCCACCCTCCAGTGCTTTATGTAGTCTAGCTCTGTTTTTATGTACTGGGAATAGGCGACGTCAAAGATACGTCGCTGGCCACCTTCGTCTTCTTCAAGATCGAACAGGTCGGCCATGGCCGAAAGTGCATTGCCCGCAAACTCTATTTTTGTTCTGAACTGCGAGAAACTCAGGTCGGTGATGCCTTCTCGGTTATTGTGCGTGAAGGTATAGTTCGAAGCAAAAATAAGGTTGTTCTCAGTGAGTCTGTCCTTTCGCTCATTGATAGCCCTGGCATCACTCAGGTCTGTACTGCTTAGTCCAAGCGGGTTTCCAGTTGCAATGGCCTGGGCCAAAAAGTCATCTGCCTGTTCTGGGATGCCAAGCTGTTCACCTGCCGCTATTTCTTGAGCATTGATGGCTATCTGATTCAGGTCGTTAAAGGAGTTGGTGTATATATTGAAGTAGTTGTTGGGGTTTCGATTGTTCACAAACTCAACACTCATCAACTCCAACACACTCTTGTTACGTTTGCTGGGTAACCATTGATATTGTATCAAAGCTGTAAAATTCTGCTTGTCCAGACCTATGTTTTGTTGAAGGTTGGTGCCGATGGCCGCTACGGTAGTTGGTTGCATGTATTTTGGTACGATCCTGTTCGTGTTAAACGGGAAGAAAATTCTAGGAAAGTTGATCCTAAGGTCTGCACCACCTTCTAATAGGTCGAAAAATTGACTCTCAGAGCGATTGATGTCCTTCGATGCACCAAGTGTTCCGCTGAGTGAGAACTCTAGGGTCTCGGCACCTCTGAAAATATTCCTGGCTAATACGGAAGTACTCAACGAAATACCAAATGCCTGGATGTTAGATTGTGTGAGGTCTACATCAAAGCCCAGAGAAAATCGTTTCTGCGGGGTCAGGTATATGTTGGCTGCCAATGCGGTCTTTGCAGTATCAAGATATTGATAACTGATGTTCGGGAACTTAAAGGTCCTTAGGCTATTGAGCGTACGGTTGGTACGCGTACGGTCTAGGTCTCTATAGACATTACCTTTGGTGATAAAAACAGCATCAGTCAGTGCTTTTGGGCGGTATCGCAACTTGCCTTTCGAGTAGATGGTGACATCGTTAAAGGAAACAGAGTCGGTGTATTTAGACTGTTGATTTGCAAAAGAGTCGTCTGTGTATACGTTCACTTTCTCTACAGTGTGAATCTTATAAGGTATGGTAGCAACAGAGTCTCGTTCCCGTATTTGAAGGTCGTTGACGATGATTGTTGTGGGCAGTTTGTAGTTTCCACTAACAGTATCGCGGTCAATATCAAAAACGATGGAGCTTTTTTGAAAATTATAGACGCCATTGTTTCTAAAAAGGGTGGTCAACCGATCCCGCTCGTTGCTGAAGTCATCAAAATTGAATTGCTTTCCTTGTTTGATGAGCATGGGTTCCTTGCTGCTCTTCAGTATAGAATCTAATTCCGGAGAGGCAATTCTGGTTGCGACCGAATCTACATAGTAAGGGTTTCCGGTGATCACATCGTAGACAATGGAGGCTCTCAGTGGTCTTTTTTCTGAAGGAATCACCTTGGCATGGGTCTTTGCATTGAAGAAACCATTTGACTGGTAGTGATTCTCTAGGATCCGTAGTGATCTATTCGTCTTTCGTCGGTCGATGATCACTGGCGGCTCTCCCGTTTCTTTCAGAAAGTTGCTTAGCCCCTTTACAAGGAAGGACTCCCCAAGCCTCTTGGTTTGTTTCTTTGACAAGAACCTATTTAACCTGGCTTCTCGCTTGGGCTTTTTCTTCAACCACGCGCTGTAGCTAGAGTCTGGGTCTTCTTTTGCCATATTGTACAAGTGAAGCCTCAGAGGAATGCCCAAAGCCTTGGCATTGGGTTTTTGTATGATGGTGGCTCGCACCTCTTCTTGATTATTCCGCTTTCCATTTTCGTTGATGGTGACATCCGTAAGTAGAAGTTGGTCTTCGGCCACCTTTTTAACAGCGTTGCATGAACTTAAAAATGTGATAACTAGAAATAATGATATTTTTGCGAAGGTTGCTCTCAAGCAGCTGCTTTTTGTGATTTCAAAAATACGTTATTTGCATGGTTGGCAAAAACCAGATAAAACTTGTGAAAAGTTTACAGCAAAAAAAGTACCGAAAAAAGGAAGGGCTCTTTATTGCTGAAGGTGTTAAGGTGATCTCTGAATTGTTGGCCGCTGGATTTGAGCTGCACAAACTTTATGCGACAGACCCGGCGATCTTCACAGGCTTAGACGAAAAACTTGTTGAGGTCACCACTGCTGAACTGCACCGTCTGAGTCTTTTGAAGACACCTCATGCGGCACTAGCCGTCTTTTACATTCCTGAACATGAGGGTCAAATCGAAGAAGGGTTGATGGTCGCCTTAGACGACTTGCAAGACCCGGGTAATTTGGGAACCATCATACGGCTTTGTGATTGGTTTGGGGTACGGCAATTGCTGTGCTCA
>JANQRC010000068.1 GCA_028284745.1 Flavobacteriaceae bacterium | reverse complement strand
GTGCGATCCCGATCAGCTCTTCAAAGTTGGCACCCCAAAGGTGCGCCATCGACTGGTTGGTGTTTCCGTAGTTAAGCACAATGGTATTGTGCGAATAGGTGTAGGGTCGCACATGATTATATTCGGCTTGGAGCAACAAATTCTTCACCCCAAAAGCATGGTAGTACTTGGCGCCGATCTGATAGCCAAACTTGTTCTTGAAACTCTGGTTGCCATCTCGAATATCTTCTAGCGAGAACTCGTCCAGGATGAACTGCGAATACATGTTGAAACGATCATTGAACTTATACTTGGCACTGGCTCCCACGATGGCATTACCAGCCCTTGAGCCTGTAGAAAATTCGATAGCACGGTAAAAGATGACGGGATTCAGGTAGTTGACATCAAAACCGCGCCCATTATCGTCTGTCCATATCACGGATTCGAACAAGCCAAGGTTAAAACGCTTGGTCACATTCCAACTCAGATAATGATTGGCCATATATTTTGTCAGGAAAGCTCCAGAACCATCCAATGCTTCTGGCCGTATGTCGCGGAGCCACATCCAGGTGTTTGTATACTTTATCTTCCAGAATTGGGTGTTTATCTTTAGGAAAGGATGTGGGCTTGCCACATCGCTCAACAGCAAAGAACGATACCCGTCGCCAATGAAGTTGTTACCATGTCCAAATTGAAAGTTGAAGATCCTAGATGGTGAATACGACAGATATGCTTCTGCCACGGGATAATCATAGGCATCGTCTTTGAAACGCTTACCGATACCTCTACCGGGCACTACCGCTGGGTTGCCGCCAGCTGGTCGGATACGCTCAGCATAGCGATTGACATATTCGGCAAAACGCGCTTGACTCTCAAACACGGTCGCATAGAAGTTGAATTTCTTTCCGATACCACCTTGTACCTGAAAGCCACGTGTGTTGTTATAGGTGTAATCGACAACATCGCTATCGGTTTCGGTGCCTAGCTGCAGATCGAGAATTGGGTCGATGGTAAACCAATAGTCTTTTTTATTGACGGTGACCATGTGCTCATTCCAGAGCTTTCTGCCTGTCCAAGAGGTTTTATCCTTGTAGAGGCTCTTCCGTTGTTCTTCTAGGTCGAAATATTTCGACACTTCGCCATACAACAATGGTTTAGATGCCGTGTGGTTGTTACTTCCTACGAGATTCAGCGAACGGTCGAACTGTGCATAACGATCGTGTGAGAACGGAATGTTCAGTTGGCTTTGCTCTTCTAGGTTCTCAAAACCTGGACCTTCTTGGGTCACCTTGTCAAACTCTTTCTTTATTTCTGCTTCGTTGACTCTTGTTATATTTTCGGCTTCAGTTACCTGCTGCTGTTCGCCGACTCTGGAAAGTGTCATTTCTTCATTCAGCGGAATAGGAACTGGTAAGGTAAATTGCATATACGTAGCGCGGCCATTGTATGTGGGTGGTTGTATGGCAGGTAATTCTTCGAATACACGCTTCGCTTCCTCTTTCAAGGCGTCGTATACTGCATCGACATACAATAGTTTGAATTCGCCTTGCGCATCTACCTCAAACAAAGCGACCATTTGCCCTTGGTAATTTTCATCAGCAACAACTTGAGGTAGCTGGAAGTTCTCAAAGATAAGCGTATTAAGTGTCGTCTGAAAACAATCAGGCAATTGCCGAATGTCTACACTTTCGCATTCGGGGAAAACGGGGTATTTGTTATAGTTTTCGTAGGTCTGCTGGGCGTAGAGTATTGTGGAGCAAAGCAATGCAACCCATGACAAGATCTGCTTCATAAAGGCCTAAGTTATCTTCAATATAGCATTGTTTGGGGCGAAAGATAGGGATTTTAAGGCAAAGAGGTCCCAAAGTGCTACTGCGTAGTTGTGTTAATCCATAAATTTGTTGTGTACTTTTAAGGAGTTGTCATTCATCATACTGGCTTCAATCTTCACAGGACATCAATGACACGAAAAAGCATAGGAGATCCCGAGCGCTCGCTCGGGATCTCCTATTTTCTACTGATCTAACCTAAAAGTGATCGGGATACTAAAAGGCACCTTTACAGGTGTTCCTCTTTGCATGCCTGGCGTCATTTTCGGGAGTTTGCCTATGATACGCCCTGCTTCTTTCTCTAGATTCTTAGTTGGTCCGCGCATACGCATATCTCCTATACTTCCGTCCTTCTGAATTATGAACTGCACATGCACTTTTCCCTGTACGCCCATTTCCTGCTCGAGTTCTGGATAGCGGAAGTGACGGCGAATGTGCTTTCGCATCTGTTCTTGGAAGCACGCTTTGCGTTCTCCTTTAGATACTCTTTCACATCCTGGAAAGATAGGTGCGTCTTCGATAAGTATGAAAGGTACTTCATCCGGCACTTCATCTAGAGGGTCTAAAACAACAATGTTGTCGACCTCTGGGATCTCATCTACAGGGTCTGTATTGTCAAATATGGTTTCTTCTACATCCTCATTATTGTCTACTGGTTTAAACTCGGGATCGATAATGAGAGGTGGTGGTGCCTCAGGCTTTGGTGGAATTAGTATCGGCGGCTCTACTTCGGGAATATCCGCATAATCTTTTGGGGGGTCATACCTGAGTGACCCTGTTTCAAATGTCTTCCATTCCAAGGCCATCCAGACCAAGCCAGTGATGAGAAAAAGGCCAAAGGCAAAATAGAGCCCTTTTCCGCGATCGAGATCCACCCTCGGGTCTTTCTTTGTTTTCATAAGTAATGGTTTTAATGTTACCTATGAAAACGCACAAGAAACATACCAAAAAGAAAGATCCTGAGCATATTGCTCAGGATCCTCTACATGTATCGTGTTAATTTTTACTGAAGCTTGAACGTGATCGGAATACTAAATGGTACACGTACTGCCCTACCTCTTTGCTTTCCAGGAGTCATTTTTGGTAGCTTGCTGATAATGCGAGAAGCTTCTTTCTCTAGATTCTTGTCTGGCCCACGCATGCGCACATTTCCTATACTTCCATCTTTTTGGATGGTGAACTGCACATACACCCTGCCTTGAACGCCCATCTCTTGGGCAATCTCAGGATAACGGAAGTGCTTGCGGATATGCTTTTGCATCTTTTCGTTGAAGCATTTCTTTCTTTGCGACTTGGATACCCCTTCACAACCTGGAAAAACAGGAGCGTCTTCGATTACTGCAAAAGGAACATCCACATCTTCTATCTCTTCTTCCACTTCGACATCTTCTACCTCAACGATCTCTTCCTCTTGATTTGTCTCAGTAGATTCTATAACGGTTTCTTCCACCTCTTCTTCGTCCTCAACAACCTCGATGATCTCAGGTGCTGGTGGCGGTGGCGGTGGCGGTGGTGTGTTCAACTGTTCTGTGATCGGAACCTCCTCTTCAAACTCATCATCTTCAGCTAATGCCTGGAACTCATAATCACTTTTATCATAACTCTTCCACTCCATTGCCATGTATGTGAGACCTGTTACTAAGAACAAGCCTATGGCAAAATAGAGTCCTATGTTTTTGCTAAGGTCGGCTTTTGAACTTTTCTTTGGTTCCATGAGAATAGGTTTTAGTATACGCTAAAATAACCATTTATTGCTAAAATCTACAAGCGATCATTGGTTTTTAACGCGTTTTCTTAACATATTTACTAGAAAAACTGCAGTCAATGCTCCTAAGGTATTGGCCAAGGAGTCGTACAGGTCTGCTGTACGCCCAACATTCATCATCCCTTGTAGCATTTCCATTAAGATTCCGTAGACTATTGCAAACACCAGAGCAAACAGCAAGGGTCTTGGATTGTTTATTCTATAGAAATAGAAAAACCATATGGCAGTGAACACAAAGTATGCTAAAAAATGTGCCACTTTATCCAGTTGTTGGCCATCAGCAATGGGCACATCACCTGGCGACCCTAAGCTTAAAAATGTGGCCAGCGCTGTATAGGCCAGCGCAATAAATAAAAAGATACGGTGGTCAAGCCCCGATAAGTTCCTTATATCCTTCTTCATCCAATAGGTCGTTCAATTGGCTTGGGTCTGAGATCTTCACTTTAATGATCCAGCCATCACCATAGGGATCGCTATTCACCTTTTCAGGCTCGTCTTCTAGCGTTTCGTTGAATGCGACAACTTCGCCAGACACAGGCATGAAAAGGTCTGATACGGTCTTTACAGCTTCAACGGTGCCAAATACTTCTTCGGCATCAAGGGTTTCGTCTACCGTCTCTACTTCGACGTAAACAATATCTCCTAGTTCACTTTGCGCAAAGTCGGTAATGCCTATGGTAGCTACATCACCGTCAATACTGATCCATTCATGATCTTTGCTGTACTTTAATTCTGATGGGATATTCATTGATATAAACTATTGAAAATTGGTATTCAAAGGTAACTTTTTACACTATATGTTGAAAGTGAAAATGATCAATTCCCAAAGTTGTATCGCAGTGTAAATCCGGAGCGAATGGTTGTCTGCGGAAATGCTGTTGAAATGGCAAACTCCGAGAATGTATGGTCGTAGAAGAACTGCGCCTGCAAGTTCTTGGTCAATGCATAATCTGCCGTTAACTTAAGCCCCCATAACTTTTGGCCTGCCGTTACTTGATTGTTAAGCACATCCAAGCTTCTGATCACCGTTACGTTATCTCGTAAGGAAAGGTCTGCCCTAAAATTGATATCGCCCTTGAGCGTTGTTGGCCTACCAGCCAAACGGGTCTTAAGCCTAACGTCTTTTAGTCGATACCCAAGCCCTAAGATATATTCGTCCCCACTGGTCTCAGTCAGCAGGTTGTTATCAAGGCTGAGCGATAATGCCCTATCTCTTCTGACCTCGGCAACAACCTTGACCGAGTTCTTCATCTCTAGGTCTACTTTGATCAACGGATTGAACTGCTCTACCAGGTTTATGTTTGAGAAAAGTGTCTCGTTCAGCAGATTTCCTTCAGCATCGACTGGCCTTCCATCATTGTTGGTGAACGTAGGATTCAGGAATTCTAGGTTTGTATTGAACGAGTTGATCGTATAGCTAGCACGATATCCATGTGCCAACGAGAAACGGTCAAAGTGCTTCTTGAACCATTTTAAGTTCATCAGGCCTGTGTACTTCATGGTCCAATTTGGCACGGGCACATCCCTAAAGGCTCCTAGGTTCACGCTGCTTGCATCTTTTCCTTGATATGCGGCTAAAAATGCAGGCAACAGCACCGATTGGTTGTTAGGGCCATAACCTTCTGGGAATCCATTCTCTGGGTTTACCTCCGTTATGCCATCACGAGCTGCCAAGCGTTGGGCAATGATCAATCGATTGTCTCTAAACTCATCGAAAGCGGCCGAAGTCTCTTCGTCACTTTGGCTAAAAGTGGTCCCTAACAGTAACGTAGAAATCCCAAAGTTCCCGAAGGTATTGCCGATCAATGGGTTATAATCCAGCACACCATCATTGTTATTATCCCGAACTTCGAAATTCTCTTGGAAGTTCTCGGATAGTGTTCTGTTTGCATTCAGGTCAATGGTCAGGTCCTTCAATAGATCCACGTTTGCATTGACATCTAATTGCGTGTTGTGCACTTGGGTAAACTGCTGGTTGAAATCTGGGAAGGTCGTTAGCCAGCCTTGTCGGGCAGCTTCAAAACGCACATCTGACTGGCTGCCAAAGACAAAGCCAACCGTTGGCCTTAGCGTACCGACAAAACCAATACTTGGGAGGTACCCTGGCAACACGGTGCCATTGTTCTCTGCATAGTTTATCTGTATTTGCTTTACGGAAGTGATCAATCCGATGGCCGTGTTATACAATTTGGTGCCAAGATCATCTTTGACAGTCTTCGGCCTCTTCTTCTTTTTGCCTTCTTCTTGGGGTGTCCCTCCTACTTGTGGCAAACCAGCAGCACGCGGAGCTGCTCTACCTTTCTTCTTCACCTTTTTCTCCAGCCCCAAATACTTATAAAGCCTATCCATGGTCAAGGTAGTGTTCAATGAATGCGTATTGGCATTCTGAACCGTATTCACAATGCCCAGACGTTGCGTAACATTGCCATCGGCATCTACCGCAGGTACATCTGCCAAAGCATTTGATCCCCTCTGCCATGAAAAGTCACCCGTATAGTTGTACGTAGCGCTCAAGAAACTAAAAGCAGGTATCTTGCTGATCGGCAACTCGTAGGTAAGGCCCAATGACTGAAAGTGATTGTTGGCATCGCCCACATCCCAGAAACCGTCCCAAATACCTAGGTCCAGGTCTACATTGCCTCCCTCATCAAAGTAATTGCGCACAATGTTGTTATTAGACGCAGTGAAATTCATTCTTAGCGAACGTGTAAGATTGTGTGTCAAAGCATACGACCAATCGAACAAGAAGTTGCGTTGTTGCAACTCCGGGACCACAGACCCTTCAGGAAGCCCAACGTCGCGATACGTCTGCGAGTTGAAGCTCCTATTGAAGTTTGCCGAAGTTGTCACCGAGCTTGGCAACAAGTTAAAATTAAGGTCGCTTAACCAAGACAAGTACTTGCTTCCGCTTAGAAATTTTACATTTTTCAGTGGCTGAAAGTATTTAGGCTGAAAGCTATACCCGTAATTGGCACCTACGCGCACATTTTGGTCTGAACGATTCTTTAATTCATAATTGCGTCGTTGTGTTTCATTGTAGGAATAGGAGAAATCAAAATTCTCTACATCATAAAAACGCTGTTTCTGATCCGGCGAACGATTCTTGCGAACACCAATAAAGTTGATACTCTTACGCTTGGTGTAATCGGTGGCGACCCTTTCTATAGAGTCGCGCGCTTGTGATGTTTCGGCTGCATTTAGCTGGTCGTCTAATCGAAGGTCTTCGTAGAACGGGTCGTACTCTGGCGTGATCAATTCTTCTCCTGTGCTGTAATTGAATGGCAATTGTACGCCCCAGCGTTTTGGCAAGAGTTGTCCTAAATTCACATTGGTCACTACATCGTACTGCTGAACATCTTCCAAGGCGCGTTCATTTGGAGTTTGGTTGATGGCACCAAAACCTATAGTACTCATTCTTCCTGTGGCAGACACGTTGGCAAAATCGGCAATGTTTGCATCTACTGCAGCAATGCTGGCCCAACCACCTTGACTCTCTAGATTTGCTAGGCGCAATTCATTAAACCATACTTCTCCATTAACCGGAAGACCATTCTCACCAACGTTGCTTTTAATCCCTACCATCAGGTTTCGGATACTTCCAAGCGTAGGGTTGCCAGAGATGGAAATTCGTTTCTGACCTATAGGTATTGGGTCGGTACCTGATGTTTGAATTGGAGATCCATCGCCGTCTGTGACCAAGCTGCCCGTGTCGTCTAGCAAGAAATAGATCGGCTCGGTGGGCCCTGATGCGAGCGTTTCAGCCTTTATCCTAGACAATACAGACAGATCGAAGTCCATGTTATTTTCGGGAGGCCACACGGTTTCAGGTGTCGATGATCCGACAGCTGAGACCGAAAGTGGCACTTCTATCTGGTAATAATTTCTATTGAGGTCTATCCCTATTCGTAAGAATCCTGCTAGAGCACCGTTTGCCGTATTGCCATTTTCGAGTGCTTCGGCATGCAAGAACATTCGCAAGCTCTTGTAACGACGCATGTCGATATCGATGTTCTTGAACACCCCACGCGAATCTGTAGGCTCTAGGTCACTGACCGTTAGGGTCAACGATTGTTCATTGAGGTTAACAATGGTGTTGTTATTGTTCAATTGTTCTCTCTGTATGCCTGGTGGCAACACATAAGGAATGGGCGTACGTTGCTCGTTGTTCAGGATGTTCACAGCACCTACCTCTATGGTCGTTGGGTCATTAGAAGGGTCGTCTTCATCCTCTTGAAGTGTTTGCCGGTATTGACGCCAATCTCCACGAACCAGGTCTAAAGTACCAAAACGCATCACTACAGGTTGGCTAAAACCTTCCAAGTACATTCGCATAAAGCGAACCGACCGAAGGTCTTGGATGTTGTTAGGGTTCTCGAACAATGAGGAAAGTACTGGGTCTGGGTTGTTCTCATAAAAATCTGGGCTCACTGGAATCCTGAATTGGATCCAACGCACATTTTCTAAGGATTGCCCATTAGGAAGATCTATGGGCTGCCCAAGTTCCCGTATATCATACACGAAAGGATCGTTTATGGTCAGGTCCTTCCTTATCGGAATGCGATATCCGAAATAGTTGTTGATCGTGTTCATGGTCTGGTCACGATTTACATCTTCGGCATCTGGCTGCTGCGTACTACCACGGTTTTCATTACCTACATCAACAGGGGAGTTGCCATCGTTACCATTGAAATTCTTGTAGCGCGTTAAGATATCGCCCTGTGCCTGCACATAGAATTCGTAGTTATCAGAAGCTGGGTCTTCGGCAGGTCCTTGATCGTAGATCAAGGCTTCTCTGGCATCATTCAGCCCATCAAAGCCCACATCCTGCACATCACGGTTAGCCGTGTCGGCATCAAATGCATAGGTCAACGATTGTGAAGAAGGCACCACGCCCCAAGCGGTCTCTTGGGTCAACACATTGTTGTCATTGTTAACTCCGGGCAGACCGTTCTCATACTGCTTACGGCCATCCTTGAGCACATCTTCAGAGATATTACCAAGGTTGATCACCAGGTCCCCCAGATCGTTCGTGGGCGCTTGGTTATCTGCGAATGTATCTAATAGCCAAAATTGAATAAACTCTACATTGGCCTGCTCAAAGTTGGTAGACTGTATGGAACGCATGATACCGCCCCAATGCTGCTCGGGGTTTGCGTCAAACTGAGTTTGCGTGTTGTTGTTGTATGGTCCCCTTTCTTCTGGATAATACGCTAGGTCCAATGTATTCTGGATCGTGGTCTGCCCCTGAACAATATCCTGCTGTGGAAAGATCTCGTTAATGAAGATCCTTCGCGTTTCGTTCGTAGAGATGTCATCATCTGAAATCCCGGAAGGCCGTTGCCCGGAATAGAAAACGGGGTCGATGGTATACCAGGCCAGTTTTGCTCTATTGAACCCAACACCCAAGTCGCCATTATTCAATTCACCACCAGGCACTTCTTCAGGCACAGAGGCTAATGTCCAAGACAAAGGAGCCTTCATGTCGATAGTGGTCTGCGAACCTTCAAAATCATCTACATAAGAGGTTGCCTCGCCTTGAAAATCTGCATTCTTGGACGTTCCTGCTTGTAGATAGGCGAATTCACCTCGTATGGACACGTTAGAGGGTACATCGGTATCTATGTTCGGTAACTTGTTGACCATTCTGGTCAGAAAAGGCACCTCAGTTGAATAATTTCCACGAAGGCCCCACATGGTATTGTTCACCGGCTCTACTCCATAATTGGCCTTTTGTGTCAGTGGACGCTCATTGAGGTTTAGGAAAGTAGCCCCGATAATGAAGTTGTCATTGAATCGATGTTCGACATCAATACCCGAAAAGCGCTTGTTCTGTTGCCCGAAGATGGATTGGTTCTCTACGGAGACTTCAATAGGGATGTTAGATGCTTTGAGGGCCTCATCAATGATGATCACGCGTCCTATCTGATAATTCACCGTATAATCGACTCCCTCTTGTAACACACGACCGCCAGCGGTAACGCGCACTGAGCCCCTAGGCACATTGAAAGCACCAATCGGAATGCCTTGACCGCCTGTAGATTTGAAACGACCTTTCAGCTGGAATTTGTTCTGCTCGCTGTCTTCCAGGGCAGCGGCCTTTGTCAATGCATACATGTTGCGAAAGACATACTGGGTCTGGTTATCATTGTAGGGATCACCTGTTCCGGTTTCTGGGAAATCATAATTTTCTGGTGGAGCATTTGGGTTGGTAGACAGCTGATCGAAGAGATATTCACCAAAGGGTTCCACAGCGGTGAAAATGATCAATCCGTTTTGCTGGTCTACTGTGATCCCTGGGATGAAATCGAAGAAGCCATCACCCCCTTGCTGCGGGTCATTATAGATATTTAATCTATCCATATTAAATCCTACGAGCAATGGTTCATCGGCTTGTATTCTAGAAGTCTCAGCAAAGTTCGTGTTTCCGACGGGAGTTATGTAGTTGATGGGTGAAGGGTCTGAATAGAGGATATTCAACCTGAAATCTTCTTGACTCAATTGAAACCCTCCGGGAATGGCATAGATGTTCTTCATCATCAGGTCCCATACGGGGCGCTCAACGCTAGTAATACTACTTTTTAACATCTTCATCACCAGTGCCTGATTGTTGATCTGCGTAACCTCACCACTTGGGTTCGTCTCTGTTTCGGTAGCATTGACACCATCATTCGCAAACTCCCCAACTTGAAAGACCCGACCTCCTGCTGTGTATTGGAATGCCACTGCGATCACCTCATCATTTTGCAAGCGTTGGTTCAAAGAAATATATCCTAACTGCGTATTCAATGTGTAGTCTCTGCCTTGTTCTAGCTTTCTCGCAGATTCCATCACTGCATAGTCAAAGCCTTCTCTTGGGATGCCTTGGTCAAAACCGTTTGCCACAGTGGCGATATCCCTTATGCTTTGGTTAAATAATCCGCCTCCAGTAGCTACCAACTCTGGATTCATGATATTGTTTCCATTATCGGGGAAGGCATTGGTGGAGCCTGCCGTGGTGAAGCCTGCCACTTGCACATCGTAGTCTGTGTTAGCTGGGTCAGCCTCACCCAGATCCTGTAGTGCCACGATATTGCGTATGTTCTGCGTGCCAGCACCACGGTTGGTGACCCATACTTCGATACGGGTGATCTGAATGGGAGAGTTGATATACGGATAGAACTCTAAGGAATTGTCATAAATGTCTCTGAAATATTGCGCCAAGAAAAAGTGGCGGTCCTCGTCATAATCCAAAGCGAAAAGCTCAAACTCTTCAAGTGTGCCACCGCCTTGCGCTGTGACAGAACGCGTATCTGACCTTTGTTCTGAAAAAACCCCTGTGATCGTTGTATTGCCAAATTGAAATTGTGTTTTCACGCCAAACAAGCTCTGTGCCCCGGTGATCAATGAGCTATTGATGGGCATCGCCACATTACCGATCTCTATCTTTTGTAGGATATCATCTTCGGTCGGTGTGTATTCCAACTTCAATAGGTTCTGAAACTGGAATGTGGATTCTGTATCGTAATTGGCAGTTACTTGCAAGCGCTCGCCTACTTTACCCAAAAGGCTCAGGCTGATCCGTTGATCGAAATCGAAGCCCAGGTTGGTACGGTTTCTTGGAGAGAGTGAGGGATTGTCGTTCTTCGTGAAACGGACTCCCAGGTCGATGGCCACTGACCCTTGTGGAATCACCTCGATCGTGTTTCCACCGAAGATCGTCTCAAAAAATCCCGAGTTCACATAGAATTCGGGGAGCAAATTCTTCTGTTGTTGTTCGGTACCTGACTTTTTCCCGGAGATGGCATCGACCTTTTCTTTGAAATAGGCTTGCATGTTCTCTTTCAGGATCAAGTCTTGAAATTCTTCTGGTGAAAGTATCAAAGGGTACTTGATATCGAACTCGCCCACCTTCTCTGTATAGATATATTTATCTAGCGATGGGTCGTATTCGTATTTTGAAACGATGCTAGCGGGGTCTTTCAGTTTCACAGAACCGAGAACAGCACCTGTTTTGGTGGAATCCTGCGGGGTCTCTTCTTGGGCAAGCACTAGTGTAGTGCTCATCATCAGCAGGATGAGGCTAGGTATTCTAAGTATTTTGTTTATAGCGCAGTTAGTTGTCTTCAAACTTAAATCATAGATTTTTAAGCGCACCCTTTATGATGTCTTCAACGGCTGCTTCTGGGGTGTCTTTAAGGATCTTGTCTACCACTTTTTCGGATTGCTTTTTGTTGAATCCGAGCACTTCTAATGCAGATAACGCCTCATCCTTATTGGTATTGCTTGCCTTTACAGGAATTTCATCCAAATCGTAGATCTTTAACACCTTGTCACGGAGGTCTAAGATGACGCGTTGGGCAGTTTTTCCTCCGATGCCTTTCACGCTTTGTATCGTAGCCACGTCTTCTGCAACGATGGCATCTCGGATCTCGGCAGGCGCCAGTGAGGACAACATTGTCCTAGCTGTACTAGCCCCAACACCCGAAACAGAGATCAGCAAACGGAACATCTCTCTTTCTGAGCGTTGCTTAAACCCATAAAGTGTGTGCGAATCTTCCCTGACGAGCAAGTGCGTGAAAAGCTTGACATTTTCTTCGTTTCCTATCTGCGAAAAGGTGTTCAAGGAAATGTTGACCCAATAGCCTACACCATTGCAATCAATGACTACCTCAGTTGGATTTTTTTCAACAAGTCTTCCCTGGATGTGCGTGATCATCTACAAAAAGAAAGTTAAGGCGTAAATGTAGTGATTTCCACTAAATCGATTCCTTAACTTTTGCCCTTTTTTGGGCGTCGATCACAGCAACAGCAGTCATATTGATGATCTCATCGACACTTGCTCCCAATTGTAGTACGTGTACGGCCTTGTTCATTCCTAACATTATAGGGCCAATAGAGTCAGCTTTGTTGAGCTCTTTCATAAGTTTGTAGGTGATGTTGGCTGCATCCAAATTTGGGAAGATAAGGGTATTCACTTTTCTGCCAGCTAGCTTAGAATGTGGGAATATCTCGCGCTGCATTTTTCCGTTCAGGGCAAAATCTGCCTGTAACTCACCATCTACCAAAAGGTCGGGGTAATATCTATGCAGATACGATACGGCACCTCTTACCTTGCTGGCCCTTTCACTATCTGATGACCCGAAGTTAGCATACGAGAGCATTGCCACTACGGGCTCTACACCAAACATGCGAACCACCGACGACGCCATGTGGGCGATCTTAGCTAACTCTTTTGAAGATGGGTCTATGTTGATCGAGGTATCTGCCAGAAATAAGGGGCCTTGTTCTGTGATCATTAGGTTTGCCGTGGCTACTTTATTGACTCCTGGTGCTTTGCCTATGAGTTCTAGCAATGGCTTGACCACGGTTGGGTAATTTCGAGAGTATCCAGAGATCATGGCATCTGCATCTCCCGAATTTACCATCATAGCCCCGAAGTAATTGCGTTCGCGCATTTTGCTTTGCGCATCATACAAGGTAACACCACGGCGCTTTCTGGATTGCCAATATATTTGAGCATACTGGTCCTTTTTCTCTTGCTGTTTGTCTGTTTTAGGGTCTAATATCGGGCAATCTCCGGAAAAGTCTATTTCTTCCATCAACGCTTTGATACGCTCTTCGCGCCCTAAAAGTATTGGATAAGCAATACCTTCTTCATGGACAAACTGTGCAGCTTTCAACACATCCAGCTGGTCGGCCTCAGCAAAGACAACTCGCTTTGGGTCGGTCTTTGCGCGGTTGTGTATCAGGCGAACGATCTTATTGTCTGCACCAAGTCGCTGCAGCAACTCTTCCTTATACTTATCCCAATCCTCTATTGGTTCGGTAGCAACTCCTGAGTCCATTGCTGCTTTAGCAACAGCCGGAGGTATTTCGGCAATAAGCCTTGGGTCGAATGGTTTCGGAATGATGTAATCCTTACCAAAGGCCAAACGTGTTTCGCCATAGGCAATGTTTACCTGTTCGGGCACATTCTGCTTTGCCAATTCGGCCAATGCACGTACCGCGGCCATTTTCATCTCTTCATTGATAGCTGTTGCTCTCACATCCAATGCGCCTCTAAAGATGAACGGAAATCCAAGTACGTTATTCACTTGGTTAGGATGGTCTGATCGGCCCGTGGCCATGATCAAGTCGCCACGTGTCTTACATGCCAGGTTATAGCTTATCTCAGGATCTGGATTGGCCATGGCAAAAACGATCGGGTCCTTTGCCATGGAGGTCAACATTTCGGGTGACACGATATCTGCTATGGAAAGGCCAATGAACACATCTGCATCCACCATAGCTTCCTCTAAGGTATCTATCTTTCTATCGGAGGCAAACTCAGCTTTTTGAGGTGTCAAATTCTCGCGATCACTTCGGATGACCCCTTTGCTATCAAGCATCACAATGTTCTTCCCGTTCGCACCAAAGGCCTTATAAAGTCGTGTACAGGAAACTGCTGCTGCACCTGCGCCACTTACTACGATCTTCACTTCTTCGATCTTTTTGTCGGCTATTTCCAATGCATTTAGCAATGCTGCTGCCGAGATTATGGCCGTACCGTGCTGATCATCGTGCATCACAGGGATGTCTAGCTCTTCTTTTAGCCTACGCTCTATCTCAAAAGCTTCGGGAGCCTTGATATCTTCTAGGTTGATGCCACCAAATGTAGGTGCAATGTTCTTCACTGTCTCAATAAAGGCATCTACGTCTTTGGTATCCACCTCGATGTCCATTCCATCAATATCCGCAAAGATCTTGAAGAGCAAGCTTTTTCCTTCCATTACTGGCTTGGACGCCTCTGGACCAATATCTCCCAATCCCAGCACAGCCGTTCCGTTACTGATGACTGCAACAATGTTTCCTTTGGCAGTATACTTATATACGTTGCTCTTATCTTTTTCAATCTCCAAACAAGGTGCTGCCACCCCCGGAGAATATGCAAGTGAAAGGTCTCTCTGGGTCGCATAGCGCTTGGTGGGAACGATCTTTATCTTGCCGGGTTGCGGTTTGGCGTGGTAGATGAGTGCCTCGCGGCGAAATTTGTCTTTGGCCATGATGAGTTGGTTATTGCGTGAACAAAGGTAGGAAGGTTTGATGTATTACCACAGGATTGCTAACCTATCTTCAACAATTCTGATAGCACGTCAACGTTTTCGGGCAAGCGACCTACGTTTTGAAGCTTTAATGCCGCCAGCATCAATGCTGTTTTCAAGCATTTTTCCATGGGTTTCTCTCTCAAGTACGCAAACAGGAATCCAGACCAGAAGGCATCACCTGCGCCTGTTGCATCCATTACCTTTTCGATCTTCACAGCAGGAAGCGTGATCTGCTCTCTTCCCTTTTGCGAGAGCTTGACCCCTTGACTCCCTAAGGTAAGGCAAACAACATGCACCCCAATACCGTGAAAAAAATCGAAGATCTCCTGATGCGTGGGTTGCTTGTTGAAGAGTCTGGCCATATCATCCTCGCTGATCTTTACCAAAGGATCTAATTGGCAATACGACCTGATCGCTTCTATGGCCATGGTCCTATCGGGCCAGATACGCTCCGAATAATTGATGTCGATGCTTACTTTGCCGCCCATCTCTTTGATCTTTTTTGCTTTTGCCAAAATTGTACTTCTCGCTGGTTCTCTGCTAAGTGCAAAACAAGAGGTATGGAAGATCTTGGTACGTTGTAGCAACTCGTCGGGTAGTTGGTCCGAAACGATCTGGCAATCTGCTTCTCGGTATGGTATGAAGTCTGGGGTGCCCGTTGTTCTGGACACAAAAATGACAGAAGTAGGTGTACTCTGTAGGCTTCGCAGGTAGGAAGTATTGATGCCTGCCAGCTTCAATTTGTCCTTTACATATACTCCGAAACCATCTTTGCCTACTGATGCGACCATCGAGGTTTGCATCCCTAACCTGGCCATATTCATGGCCACGTTGGTAGGTGAGCCACCAAGATAGCGATGATAGTCTTTGGTCCCGTGAATGGGCTTGTCCATCTGATGTCCAATAAAATCGATCAGGATCTCTCCCACACACAATATATCTATTTGATTATCGGTCATATCATTAATTTTTTGCCGTTGAGGTATTGTTGAAGGATCACGGCCCCTGCTGCGCTCCACGCGCAATGCGGCACACCGGTCGCTCCTCCTGTCTTGGTATTGAAGTTTTCATAGAATGCCCAGTCTTCCGCTTGGTTGAGTCGATGTATCTGTTGAAGTACTTCTTTTGCGGCCTCTGTCTTGCCATAGGCACACAATCCGGCCCCATAAAAGCCATTGACCATCTGCCAAGTACCACCGTTGTGAAATTCGTAGGGAATATTTCTGAACTCGTACTTGCAATTGTTCTCCAACAGACTCCAATCCGCATCTTCTTCAGTGATAGGAGGCCAGAAGGCAGGCAAAAGATTCAGTTTTAAGGATGCACGAAGCGTTTCGGCATAGGAGATCACTTCGCTTGAAAAATTATTTTCATTGTCCAGACCCAGCAATATACTTAAAGCATTAGCCAGTGCATCAAACTGTTCCTGATATCCTGAAGGGCTGAAGGAAGCGACCCAGTATCCCTCTTGCCGCAATCGCCTGTATGCCCTGGGATGGTATGGGTTGTCTATTGTTTCCTTCTTTCGGTAGTTATCCAGTACCTTCTGTTCTATGTCCTCGATCTTGTCTTCTATTTGCTGTGAGGGGAATACTTGTTGATAGCATCGCAAAGCCCAAAGGCGCAACAGTTGGTCATATAAAATGTAACCTTCTGTGATATACTCGTCTGCCCAATTGCCAGAACGTGGCACATACATGAGATGATTGTTGTTGAATTCCCATGCTTCCATGAGGCTGAGTCCTTTGTTGAGATGTTCTTTATGTATCTCCGCAAAATTGATATCGTTGGTCAATAGCACATAGTTGCACACCCCGATGATGAACCATGAGACCGTATCGACTCTGCCTGCCAATCCGCCAAAGCTCAGTAAGGTCTGTGGTTTTTCGAACAATACGTTGGAAGGGATGTTGCCTAGCTGGTGCTGGTGGTCGGCCAAGGTAACAAGTGTGGCCGCTGCCGTCTGCACTAATGCTTCGTCGCCATCTAACAATGCGGCCAAGCTACAGATCACCCCATCGCGTGCCCACACCCTTCTGTAGTTGGTAATGTCGTTGGCACTGGCCAGGAAACCTTTTTCGGTGGATACATTTTTTAGTAGCCCAATAGCTCTTTGGTAAGGATTCATATCTCTATCTTTTAGAGGAGATCCTATTCAACAAGAATATGGTTCCTGTAAGAATAGCCATTGGTATCAATGCAAAATAGAACGCTTTGTCTCCTCCAATCGTCCTGAACAGGTAAGCAACCATGAAAGATCCCAATGTCCCTCCCAATGCAGAGAAAAAAGTAAGTAAGCCAGACATTGGCGTGTGCAGTGACTTATCTGTCGCTCCTAGAACCACACTATTGATCAATGGATAAATAGGAGCTAAGAATAATCCTATCAGTGGAAAAACAAAAGCGACCACAGGCATTTGCGAGAACTCACTAATACGTTGCACTTCCAGTCCTTGAGCTTTGGGCAAGACCAGAATCAGCAGCAAAGCAGCCAGAATAATACTAGGTATAATGATCAATAACCATGACGATCTTTTTACCAAAAAGCTGGTTAAATATCTACCGAGCGCAATACTCAAGGCTAAAATAACAGCCATAGTATCACTCATCTTTGGGGATAGATGCAATACTTTTTCATTAAAACTTGGCAACCATGACATTATCCCTTGTTCAGTCATTACATAAAAAAACGCACTAACGGCAAAAACTGCCACAATTGGTAATTTCATTAGACCAAAAATCTTTCTTAAGCTGTCTTTTAGACTAACATTTTGAATGTCTTGCTGAATCGTATCCAAATCAGAAAAGAGTACAATTAGAATTGTGACTAAGATCAATCCAGCCAAGACCAAATATATTCTAAGCCACGAACTTGCGTCAGAATCACTATAGAACAAAGGAAATAGGAAATATGCAGTAGCGATACCGATCATGAAGAATGCTTCAATTGAACTCAGATTACTTTTCAGCGAATTCTCGTCGGATGAAATCTTTCCCATGATCGCGTAAACACTAACTTTTACGATTGCAAAAGAAATACCAGTACATGCAAATAAAAGTTGAACGTATCCAAACCCATCTCCAAAATACATAGCCAGACATCCAATAAGAACAAGTGTCAATGCAGCAAGTATTCCCCTTTTGAAGCCTATCTTCATGAGCAGCGAGCCCATAACAAAGGACGCAACGGCTATTGTCATGTCCTTAAAAAACTCCAAAGAGCTAGCTGCTAATTCTGATACAGCATATACTTCTTGTGATTTTCGAATCAGTATCCCAACGCTATTCAAAAGAATGGCAAATACGAAGTAGTTGAGAAACAGCGATATCTTGATACCTAGATCCTTCATATACGACTGTGCTAGATGAGATCACCAGAAGAATCCAACGACAATGGCCGTAACGATCAATAGAACGATCGCCAACTTTCTGTAGTTCTTATACCAAGGCAAGGCCTTCAACGCTTCGGTCTCTTCTGCAAACATCTGCTTCTTGTAGGTATACTCAGCTACCTTCTCTGCCGGTGGTGGCGCTGTAACCGAGCTCACTACCACGTGCACTAGCAGACAGATCAAGAACAGTATGGTGGCCTTGGCCAAGAAATGGATCTCATTTAAAGGCTCGATCCATCCGTATACTTGCGATAAGATGGTGAATATGGCCAAGAAAAACCCGAGTAGCAAGCTAACTATGGATCCCGTGCCGTTAGCACGTTTCCAGAACATCCCTAGCAAGAATGTGGCCACTGCTGGTGGGCTCGTGTAGGCTATTACCGTTTGCAAGTATTCCCAGAGTGAATCACTTACGGTTTCGATGAACGGCACCCAAAGGATGGCCAACACCACGAGAATGACCGTAGTGATCTGCCCTACTCGCACCAACTGTTTGCTGGTAAGCCCAGGGCGAAGTTGGTTCACAAAGTCCATCGTAACTAGTGTAGAGGCAGAGTTGAATGTGGCCGATACCGAAGACATCATGGCTGCCATCAATCCTGCAACCACCAAGCCGAGGACACCCGTGGGCAATAGCTGGAACAGTAGCACCGGATAGGTAAGGTTCGGACAGTCTGAGAGGTCATTGCAAACCGATCCGTCTGTGAGTTGATAATTCAACGAAGAGATGTCCAACCCTTTGAAAAGGATCAACGCCAATACGCCTGGCACTACCATGATCAAGATCACAGGTAGCTTTAGCAAGCCCGCAAATAACGCGCCCCAACGCCCGTGATTCAGATCTTTCGCACCCAACACCCGCTGTACCATGAATTGATTATTTGCCCAGAAGTAAAACCCTAACAGAGGTACGCCCGTTAGCAAAGACCACCATGGAATTTTATCATTTGAGGGACGGATAAGGCTAAACACCTCGTCGGCATTTGTTGGCACATATTGTCCTTCAGCAATTTTGTTGTCGAAATTCACCTCGCCATTGGCAAGCATTGCATCTAGCTTGTCCATCATAGTGCCCCATCCGCCACCAAGTTGGTCGAAGGCAAAGTATGTAAGCAAGCAAGAGCCTACTATGAGCAGGATTGCTTGTATCACCTCTGTCTGTATCACAGAGTTCAGACCACCAGGAATCGTATAAGCCGCCGCCGCAACTGCCAATATGATCAATATCAATGTTGAATCTAAGCCAGGAAATAGCAGTGTAAGCACGATCTTCCCCACATACAATCCTGCAGCCGTATCCACCAGCACATTACCTACCACGGTGATGAACGAGAAATAATACCGAGAGCGGCTATCGTATCTTCTTTCTAAGAATTCAGGCATGGTGTACACACCCGACCGCAAATAGAACGGCAAGAAGAATATGGCAAAAAATATCAATACTACAACGGCAAACCATTCGTAATTGTATACACTTACGTCTGTCTGGTATGCATCAGAAGCTAGACCAACAAGTGTTGAGCTTGAGATGTTAGCCGAGAATAACGCAATACCAACGATAGGCCAAGTCATGGTGCGGCCACCTAAGAAATAATCTTCAGAACTACCTCTTTTTGATTTTGAAATACCGTAGACTATAATTCCGACGAGGTATATGACAATGACCGCAATGTCAATTCCATGTAATGTTTCCATGTGTGTTTGGATTAGTTAGTGTTGGTTACCTACTAAAAATTGAATTTTCACCAAAAAACAAATAGCATTGCACAATTGGTAAAAATACAACCCTCAGATTATCGAATATACATTTTTAAGGCGTTTTAAAAAAATAATTGGTTTTTTTGAGTAGTTTAGCCGCTTACGAAAACGATTGCTGTTAATATTTTGAATCTCCATGAAGGAAGTTACCCTTAAAGACATTGCCAAAATTCTTGGGATCTCTGTAACAACAGTATCGAAAGCACTAAAGGGTTATAAAGATGTAAGTGAAGAAACGCGACGCTCTGTGATGATGCTTGCAGAGAATCTTAACTACAAGCCTAACGCGATCGCCCTAAACCTTAAGAACCAAGAGACCAAGACCATAGGGCTGGTGATCCCTGAGATCGTACATACGTTCTTCTCTAATGTGGTAAAGGGCGTTGTCTCTGAAGCTGAAGAAAACGGATATCTTGTCATCACACTGCAGTCTAGTGAATCCAACCTCATCGAAAAAAAGCAGCTAGAGATGTTAGTAGACAAGCGTGTTGATGGCATCCTCTTAGCAATTGCCGATGAGACCGAGACCTATGAGCACCTGGAAAACCTATTAAAAAAAGAAATGCCTTTGGTGCTTTTTGACAAGGTGACACCAACGGTCAATTGTTCAAAAGTTACCATTGATGACCGCAAGGCCGCTTACGAAGCTGTAAAATTGCTTATTGACTCTGGTTGTAAAAAAATAGCACATCTTCGAGGGCCTTTGGGCGCTCCTAACGCAGCCGACCGACACGAGGGGTATGTAAAAGTGTTAGAAGAAAACGGCATTACCTACGACCCTGGACTCGTGTACCTATGTGATGGCTACAGTGTGGAAGACGGGAAGAAATATGCACAAAAAGCCTTAAAGGAGCATACAGACATCGATGCGTTCTTCACCATAACCGACCATGTGGCCACTGGTGTTCTACTTCACCTAAACAGGAATGGCATCAAAGTACCAGAACAAGTATCGGTGGTGGGCTTCAGCAATTCGCCAATTTCGCAAGTAGTCATTCCCGGAATCACCACAACAGACCAATCTGCTGTGCAAATGGGGAGAGAAGCTGTTTCCCTTTTGCTGAAAGAGATCGCCACTCGCAAAGAGAAAAAGCCCGTTGAATATTTTCATGTTCAATTACCGACCAAATTGATACAACGTGCTTCTACAAAAGCTGTCTAATCAGGCTGCAAAAAATCGATATTTCTCTTTAGGCCAGCAAACTTTGTACGTTTTATGGCCGATCGTTCGAATATTGTACTGAATACCTCTTCGGTGATCTCTTCCCAATCCTTCTTTGACATGGTAAGCAAATCGGGATGCGGGTCGAATAGCGGTTCATTATGAGGTTTAGAGAAACGATTCCATGGACATACATCTTGGCACACATCACAACCAAACATCCAGTTGTCGAGCTTTCCTTTAAATTCTGTGGGAATGCTGTTTTTCAACTCTATGGTAAAATAAGAGATGCACTTGCTTCCATCTACCACATAGGGTCGTACGATGGCCTCGGTAGGACATGCATCGATACAAGCAGTACAACTACCGCAATGGTCCGTGACCGGGGTGTCGTATTCCAGGTCTAAGTCGACGATCAATTCGGCAACAAAATAGAACGAGCCCAGTTGTTTGGTGAGCAGATTGCTATGTTTACCCATCCAACCCAAGCCACTTTTGGCTGCCCAAGCCTTGTCCAATACCGGAGCCGAATCTACGAAAGCACGACCATGCACCTCGCCAATTTCTTCCTGTATGAACTGAAGCAACTGTTTTAGCTTGTCTTTGATCACAAAATGATAATCGATTCCGTAAGCATACTTTGATATTTTGGGAGTTTCGGAATCTGTTTGCGTCTCCGAAGGGAAATAGTTCAAAAGTAGAGAGATCACACTCTTGGAGCCCTCCACCAATTTTGTAGGGTCTAGCCGTTTGTCGAAATGATTTTCCATATACCTCATCTCGCCGTGCATGTTGTCATTGAGCCATGCTTCCAGACGAGGTGCTTCTTCCTCAAGAAACTCAGCTTTCGACATCCCGCAAGAAAGAAAGCCAAGACGTTTGGCCTCGGTCTTGATCAGTTGGGTATGTTTTTTCTTGGAGGTCAAAACAATCCGCCTTGCGAGCCTCCTTTGACCCTCCCTAAGTGCTTATAGGCAAGTTCTGTGACCTCGCGCCCTCTAGGTGTACGCAGAATGAAACCTTGTTGGATCAGAAAGGGCTCATACACTTCTTCGATAGTCTCAGCACTTTCTGAGACAGCTGTTGCCAATGTAGTGATCCCTACTGGACCTCCTTTGAATTTATCGATGATCGTGGACAGGATCTTGTTGTCCATCTCATCGAGTCCATGAGCATCTACATTCAACGCCTTGAGTCCAAACCTTGCAATCTCAATATCGATATTACCGTCTCCCTTTATTTGAGCAAAATCCCTGACTCTACGAAGTAGTGCGTTGGCAATTCTTGGTGTTCCACGGCTACGGCCTGCGATCTCTATGGCAGCTTCCATAGAAATAGGAACTCGTAAGATATGTGCACTTCGCTGGACGATGGTCGTCAACAATTCGGTAGTATAATAGTGCAATCGTGAAGTGATCCCAAAACGCGCACGCATCGGTGCCGTAAGCAACCCTGATCGCGTTGTGGCGCCAACTAATGTGAACGGATTCAGATTGATCTGCACAGTACGAGCATTAGGGCCCGATTCGATCATGATATCGATCTTGTAGTCTTCCATCGCCGAGTAGAGGTATTCTTCGACAATTGGGCTCAAGCGATGAATCTCGTCAATGAACAGTACATCACGTTCTTCTAAATTGGTCAACAGGCCCGCCAGATCGCCAGGCTTGTCTAGTACTGGGCCCGAAGTGACTTTGATCCCAACACCTAACTCGTTGGCCAAGATGTGAGCCAGCGTGGTCTTCCCAAGCCCTGGAGGGCCATGAAATAATGTATGGTCGAGTGCCTCTTCACGTAGGTTTGCTGCCTGCACGAACACTCTCAAATTTTCCAATACTTGATCTTGGCCTGTGAAATCTTCAAAGGTCAGCGGGCGAAGTGCTTTTTCGATATCTAGCTCTTCGGAAGAAAAGTGTTCGTTGGAAGGATTGAGATTTTCGTTCAAAATGATGTTGCCGTTTCCACAAATATAGCCAAAAGAAAAAGCCTTTCGATATCGAAAGGCTTTCTATATTCTTTCCGAAGAATTCGTCAATGATTTAGCTCTTCTTCTCCTTCTTTCAGTGGAACATTCTGTGGCACAAAATCATCTTCATGACCTGGCTTGCTGTAATCATAAGCCCAACGGTGTACTTCTGGAATTGGGCCGTCCCAGTTTCCGTGGATATGCTTCACCTCGGCAGTCCATTCTAAGGTGTTAGATCTCCATGGATTCTTTGGCCCTCTTTTTCCATAGAAGATACTGTGGATAAAGTTATATACAAACACCAGCTGAACAGCAGCAGTAACAATGGCAAATAAAGTGATCACTACATTGACATCGGCCAGGTCATCAAAATATGGGAAGTAGGTATTGGTATAATAACGTCTTGGCAATCCTGCCATCCCTACAAAGTGCATCGGATAAAAGATTCCGTATGCGCCGATCGCTGTGACCCAGAAATGTATGTATCCCAAGTTTTTGTTCATCATACGTCCTTGGAACATTTTAGGGAACCAATGGTATACACCAGCAAATAATCCGTACAATGCCGAAATACCCATTACCAAGTGGAAGTGTGCCACAACAAAATAGGTGTCATGCACATTGATATCTAGCGCACTGTCACCAAGGATAATCCCCGTTAGACCTCCAGTAATGAACGTAGAGACCAAGCCGATAGAAAATAGCATGGCAGGGTTCATCTGAAGATTTCCTTTCCAGAGCGTAGTTATGTAATTAAACGCTTTTACTGCAGACGGAATCGCAATCAAAAGGGTCGTAAAGGTAAATACCGAACCTAAGAATGGATTCATCCCTGAGATGAACATGTGGTGTCCCCATACAATGGTCGAAAGGAACGCAATGGCTAATATGGATGCTACCATTGCCCGATATCCAAAAATTGGCTTTCGTGCATTGGTCGAGATGATCTCTGATGTGATCCCCAATGCTGGAAGCAATACGATATATACTTCGGGATGTCCTAAAAACCAGAACAAGTGTTCGAACAATACTGGAGATCCGCCTTGATAGTGTAGCACTTCTCCTTGGATGAAGATGTCGCTCAAAAAGAAGGAGGTTCCAAAGCTTCTGTCCATGATCAATAACAGTGCTGCTGAGAGAAGCACGGGAAACGAGACCACACCGATAATTGCCGTTACGAAGAATGCCCAAATGGTAAGCGGAAGTCTAGTCATGGACATTCCTTTGGTACGCAAATTCAAAACGGTGACGATATAGTTTAACGACCCTAAAAGTGATGAGGCGATGAATATGGCCATAGAAACCAACCAAAGTGTCATTCCCATTCCAGACCCAGGTTGTGCTTGTGGCAAGGCGCTAAGCGGTGGGTATATCGTCCAACCTGCGGCTGCAGGGCCGGCTTCAACGAACAATGAGAGTGTCATGATCACACTAGACACGAAGAACAACCAGTACGATATCATGTTCAGGAGTCCTGATGCCATATCTCGGGCACCGATCTGAAGGGGGATCAACAAGTTACTGAAGGTTCCGCTCAAGCCAGCAGTTAGTACAAAGAATACCATGATGGTACCATGAATGGTAACTAATGCCAGATACACGTCAGCATCCATAACACCTTCAGGTGCCCATTTGCCCAAGAACATCTCGAAAATTGTGAACGATTGTTCTGGCCATGCCAATTGAATACGGAAAAGGATCGACATGAAAATACCGATAGCCCCCATAATCAGGCCCGTGATCAGATACTGCTTGGCGATCATCTTGTGGTCTTGGCTAAAGATGTATTTGGTTATGAAGGTCTCCTTGTGATGATGATGCTCATCGTGGGCGTGGTCGTCAACATGTGCATGTGCAGTTGCTGCCATAGTCTTTCAATTTCTTTATTCTTTTTCTTTTTCTGTAGCCAATATAATTTACGACTTCACAAGTGACTCGGCAAATTTCCTCTGCTCTGAAAGCCACTTCTGATATTCTTCCTCGCTTTCTACAATGATCTTCATTTGCATGTTGTAATGCGATTTTCCGCAGATCTTGTTACAAAGCAATAGATAGTCAAACTCATAAGGTTCTAGCGCCCCTTCACCGTCAGCCACGAGCTTCTTGCTCCTTTCAGCCCTCAGCTTGTTTATCTTCTTCACCTTTGCTACGACATCTGGGTCTTGACGCATTTCTTCAGTTGTCTTTATAGGCGTAAAAGAGAATTGTGTTACCATCCCGGGCACACAGTTCATCTGTGCTCTAAAGAAGGGCATGTATGCGGAGTGAAGCACATCTTGTGATCGCATCTTGAATAGCACTTGTTTCCCGACAGGCAAGTGAAGCTCTGTGGTAATGATATCGTCTTGGGCATTGGGATCTGATTCGTCTACACCAAGGATGTTGGCTTCGTCAATATTTATCAAACGAACATTTGCATCACCCAAGACGTTGTCTGCGCCGGCATATCTTGCTTTCCAATTGAATTGTTGCGCATAGAGTTCAACGACCATAGGGTCATCGTCCTCATCAATATTCATGATGTTCGTCCAGGTGTACAGGCCATATAGGATAAGCCCTGCGAGCGTGATCACAGGAATGATGGTCCAGATGAATTCTAGTTTGTCGTTATCTGCATAAAAGAGTGCCTTTTGGCCTTTTTTCCCTTTGTACTTGTAGGCAAAGTAATGTAGGAGCGCTTGGGTCACTGTCTGCACAAAAAAGATGAGCACAAACGAGATAAGCATCAAGTTGTCATAGTCGTCTCCGTGTTCTGAGGCAGCTTCTGGCAACAGTACGTCGCCCCATGCCCAGAATGAATATATGGTCAACAAATAGATGAACACTAGGAAGGCAAACATCAAGTTTCCTTGTGTGTTGTTATCCTTATCGTTGGCAATCTCGGATGTTGCTGGGTCATAACCTTCGCTCTGAATCTGAGTCAGCTCGAATATCTTGGAGATCTGCCATACGGCTATCCCTATGAGTAGTAAGACTGCAAGGCTTAATAAAGTAGTCATATCAAAAATTCGCTCTCTTAACTTCCTTTTTCAAATTAATAATGGAACTGCTTGCTTTCCTCGACATAAGGGTCTCCTTTTGCCAATAGCGGTGCTTTTGTCAACTCTCGGAAAACTATAAATGTGAATAGCCCGCCAAAGAACAGCACAGCTCCTACTTCCATCCAACCGATAGACCAAACGCTACCAACTGTTGCTGGCATGATCATATTGAAAACATCGATATAATGACCTGCCAATATTATGATCCCCGCCATCACGATGATCCAGTCCAATCGCTTGTAATCACTGTTTATCAGTATCAATAGTGGGAAGATGAAATTCATCGCCAGCATTCCAAAGAACGGAAGTTTGTAATCTTCGATCCGAGTTACGAAGTAAGTAACCTCCTCTGGAATGTTTGAATACCAGATCAGCATGAATTGCGAGAACCATAGATAGGTCCAGAAAATACTGATCCCAAACATGAACTTAGCAAGGTCATGAATGTGGCTATCGTTCACATACTCTAAATATCCTCTAGACTTCAAGTAAATGGCAACAAGTGCGATCACCGTAATTCCTGAAACGAACAAGCTGGCAAAGACGTACCAACCAAACAAGGTACTGAACCAATGATGGTCTACTGACATGATCCAATCCCAGGACATCATGGATTCAGATACTAGGAAGAACACCAAGAATCCTGCTGACCAACGGAAAAGTTTTTTATGGATCGAAACCGGGTCACTGGCATCGTCTTGCTTGACCGACAATCGTCTTGAGATGAAGCGGTATATATTCCAGCCAGCAATGTAGATCACAGCTCTGGTCAACCAAAAGGGTACATTGAGATATCCGCTTTTCCCTACTGTTAGCTTGTCATAATGCTCGCTGGCGGGGTCTTGCAAACTTGGGTCCATCCAATGGAACAAATGATTCAAGTGCATTCCCGAAAGTACGAGCAGCAACAAAACGATCAACGAGCCTGGCAACAGATATCCTGTAATGCCTTCCATAACTCTGAATAACACTGGCGACCAGCCAGCCTGTGCGGCACGTTGTACCCCATAGAATGCCAAGACACCCAAAGAGATCATGAAAAAGAAGAATGCAGCAACATAGATGGCAGCCCAAGGCTTGTTATGATATTGGCCTAGTACATGCTCATAATGTGCGTCGCCGTGGTGCGCATCATCAGCATGAGTGACGACTTCGCCATGACCTGCTTCACTTGCATGCGCAGTTTCACCATGGCTGTCATGCGATGCTTCCATTGCTTTGATGTCTTCAATAGAATGCGGATTTGACATGTATCCTATTCCAAACAACAAAATGCCCGAAACAACAGCTGCAAGTGAAAAAATCTTTAGTCTATTTGAGAATGTGTACATATCTGTAAATCTTCCTTGTCTAAATTTATTCCAGGTCTTCTCTTAATTTCATCACGTATCGTGCAATCTGCCAACGTTCTTTCTCATTTACCTGATTTGCATGCGAGCCCATAGCATTCCTTCCGTACATGAGCACATGATAGATGCTTCCCTCGGTGATATCGCGATCTTTGTAGTTGGGAATCCCCAAAAACTTTTCACGCTTCATTAGGGTCCCTTGACCATCTCCCTTGTTGCCATGACAAATTGCACAATAGATCCCGTACAATTCTTTTCCAGTGGCCATGTCGTCTTCTGTCCAGATAGAATCCAATGGGTTGATAAGGCTGGATCTGGCCAAATCATATCCCTCATTGGTATCTGGATATTCATATGGAAGAAATCCACGCGCAACAGAGCCTTCAGCAGGTAACTGGGCTTCACCGCCGCTTCTGAAGGCGTCGGTCTTTTGATATGCTTCGTAGCCAACTGGCTCATACATGTTAGGAAAATATTGGTAGTTGGGCTTTGCCTTGTCGAAACACCCTGTGACAGATGCCACCAAGCCGATTACCAGTAGTATGTTGAAGAGCTTTCTCATATTCAATGGTGGTCTTCCTTTTCTTCTATTTTAATTTCAATGGCTCCCGTTTCTTTCAAGAAATCCACTACCTGTTGCACATTGTCACCATGGGTAGCGACTTCCATTAGAAAGAGGTCGTCCGTAGTACGCACATCTGGATTCTCCGCTTTCTTGAATGGCCACATCTTGCTTCGCAAGTAAAATGTAATTACCATGAGGTGGGCAGCGAAAAATACTGTGAGCTCGAACATGATCGGCACAAAAGCAGGCATGTTCTCTAGATAACTGAAACTCGGCTTGCCTCCTATGTCTTGCGGCCAATCTTCTATCATGATGTAATTCATCATGACGATGGCTACTGTAAGCCCAATACAGCCATAGATGAATGACATGATCGCAAGGCGTGTATGGGGTAATCCCATGGCTTTGTCTAGCCCGTGTACTGGGAATGGGGTATACACTTCTTCGATATGATGATGCGCGGCGCGAGTTTCCTTTACGGCCTTCATCAGCACATCATCATCGTTGTATAATGCATGAACTACTGTTGCCATGGCTACTCTTCTTCGTTTTCGTTAGACATTTCGGGATCTACTTCTTCTGAAGGAATAACAACCGCCGCAATGCTGGTACGTTTGTCTGCTCCTGTTCCTACGAGGCTTTCGCCTGATTCGCGCAAGCCCTTATATCTTTCTCCTGATGACTTCAATATTGTCTTCACCTCTGCCTGTGCGATCACTGGGAATGTTCGTGCGTATAAAAGGAACAATACGAAGAAGAATCCTATGGTTCCTATGAAAATTCCAATATCAACAAAGGAGGGTGAGAACATTGTCCATGAGGATGGCAGGTAATCTCTGTGAAGCGAGGTCACGATGATCACGAAACGCTCAAACCACATTCCTATATTCACTACGATAGAGATGATGAACGAGAACACGATACTGGTTCGCAACTTCTTGAACCACATGAATTGAGGCGAGAACACATTGCATGTCATCATCGCCCAATATGCCCAAGCGTAAGGGCCTGTTGCCCTATTCAAGAAGGCATACTGTTCGTACTCAACGCCAGAATACCAAGCGATGAATAACTCTGTGATATAGGCGCATCCTACAATAGACCCTGTGATCATGATCACGATGTTCATCAACTCGATATGTTGTACAGTGATGTAATCTTCCATATTCACCACCTTACGCATGATGATAAGAAGCGTGTTCACCATGGCAAACCCTGAAAAGATCGCCCCAGCAACGAAGTATGGCGGGAAGATCGTGGTGTGCCATCCGGGAATCACTGATGTTGCAAAGTCGAAAGATACGATGGTGTGTACAGAAAGCACCAGTGGTGTGGCTAAACCTGCCAATACGAGTGATACTTCTTCAAAGCGTTGCCAGTCTTTTGCACGACCAGACCAACCAAAACTTAAAATGCCATATACCTTTTTCTGGAAGGGTTTCACCGCACGGTCGCGGATCATCGCGAAATCTGGCAGCAGTCCTGTCCACCAGAATACGAGAGATACCGAAAGATAGGTTGATATCGCGAATACGTCCCACAGAAGTGGTGAGTTGAAGTTCACCCAAAGCGACCCGAATTGGTTCGGGATCGGTAACACCCAATATGCCAGCCAAGGACGTCCCATGTGAATGATCGGGAACAGCCCAGCTTGTATTACCGAGAAGATCGTCATTGCCTCCGCAGAACGGTTAATTGCCATTCTCCACTTCTGACGGAAGAGGAGTAGCACCGCAGAGATCAATGTTCCGGCGTGGCCGATACCTACCCACCATACGAAGTTGGTAATATCCCATGACCAGTTAACAGTTCGGTTCAAGCCCCAAACCCCAATACCTGTAGCAATTGTATAAATGATACAGCCTAAGCCCCAAAGAAATGCGGCCAAGGCGATGGAAAACACTATCCACCATTGCTTGTTGGCTCTTCCTTCAACAGGAGCAACGATGTCTAGTGTCACATCGTGGTAACTCTTTTCTCCTGTTACTAAGGGTTTTCTTATTGGTGCTTCGTAATGCGAACCCATAATTAGCTTTCTTCGTTATTGCTTGGTTATGCTTCTTTTGTATTTCTCACTTTCACTTGGTATACCACATTGGGTTGTGTTCCCACATGTTCTAGCAAATGATAGGCGCGATCATCATCCTTCAACTTGGTGATCTCGCTCTCCGAATCATTGATGTCGCCAAACACCATTGCTCCACTACCACAGGCTTCAGAACATGCTGTTTGGAATTCTCCGTCTTTCACCGGACGGCCTTCTCGTTTGGCGTCCAGGATCGTTCTTTGTGTCTTCTGGATACACATCGAGCATTTTTCCATGACACCACGAGAACGTACCACAACATCTGGATTCAATACCATACGACCTAGGTCGTTGTTCATATTGTAATCGAACTCATCGTTATTGTTATATAGGAACCAGTTGAAACGACGTACTTTATACGGACAGTTGTTCGCACAATAGCGTGTCCCTACACAACGGTTGTATGCCATGTGATTCTGACCTTGACGTCCGTGCGAAGTAGCTGCCACTGGGCAAACTGTCTCACATGGTGCGTGGTTACAGTGCTGGCACATAATTGGCTGGAACACTACTTGCGGATTGGCTGCTGAATCTTCCAACCTACCAAATCCTTGCAACGAGCCTGTTTCTCCTGTAAGTCCACTGATCTCGTCTTTGAATTGATCGTCTTGTCCGAAGGTAGCCTCAGAAGAGTAATAACGGTCGATACGCAGCCAATGCATATCACGAGACTTTCGTATCTCTTCCTTACCTACTACTGGCACATTGTTCTCTGCATGACACGCAATGACACAAGCACCGCAACCTGTACAAGCATTCAGATCGATCGATAGGTTGAAGTGATGCCCTATGGAACGATCAAAGCTATCCCACAGGTCAGCTTCAGGGGAACTTGCCGATATCATCTCATGGTCTTTCGACACATGAGGCTTTTCGTTGAAGACAAAGTCACCGTATTGGTTCCTTTTGCGTGTATTGAAGATCTCGAGTGTGGTCTCTTTCACAATATCACCACGCCCCATCAACGTATTCTGTAATTGAATTGCCGCAAACTCATGTACGTCAGATGCCTCGGCTATGTCAACTGTATGCACATCATTGAAATCTTTATATAGCGGATAGGCATTTACACCTGTTTGCATCACTGCTTTCATGCCAGCCTTTTTCCCATAACCAAATGACAAGCCTACCGTGCCCTGTGCTTGGCCTGGTTGAACGATCACAGGAGCCGTAACCGATGTGCCATTCACTGTAATCGTAGCATACTTACCGTTTAGACCACCATCTGCACTATTTCTTCTTGTGACAAAGAAATTACTTCTGTCTAGATACAGACCCCATTCTTTGGCATCTGCTTCAGAAACCGTTAGATAGTTGTCCCAAGTGATACGAGATATCGGGTCCGGGAATTCTTGCAGCCATGGGTTGCTAGACTGTTGGCCATCGCCCATCCCTATTTTGGGATATAGTGTTAATTCTATTCCGCTGGAAGAAGCTCTTGCTAGTTTCTGAGCAGCACTGCTTGCATCAGATGCAGGTGCCTCGTCAGTGGTAGCGGTTTCTTCCTCGACCACATCTTCTGCAGGAGCTGCTTCTGGTGTAGTAGCTGCAGTACTTCCTTCACCATAAAAGAATCCGTCTTGTGCGGCCTTCACCCATTTTTCACCATTAAGAATTGAAGACTCCCAGTTCTCCTTCAAATATTCATAATAAGAACTATCGTTCCCCATCCATTTCAACAACGCATCCTGAAACTGACGCGTATCGAACAGTGGGCGAATGGTCGGCTGAACAAGGCTATACATGCCTTTTTTCATCTCCACATCGCCCCAAGATTCAAGATAGTGTGGTGTGGCTGCGATGTATTGAGAGGCCAAGGCTGTTTCGTCCTCTTTCATTGTGAAAGCTACCGAAAGGTCTAGGCCTGCCAATTTTTCTACAAACTCGGTAGCATTTGGCAACGTATACCCAGGGTTGACACCTGCCATGATCACACCGCCTACTTTTCCGGAAGCAATATCGCTTAAAAATTGCTTGATCGCCTTATCGCTTCCTTGACGTGTAAGTATCGGCATGTCGGTGATGAATGCCTCACTTGCTAGTTTTTCATTGACCTCTAGCACCAATGATTGTGCATCTACGTCATTGACCCCGGTAACAACAACTGCTTTTGAACCTGCCTTTTTGATTTCTTTGGCAGCATCTTTTATGGCAGCCTTGACATTTTCTGGAAGACTCCCTGCAATGGAAGTTCCATTCAATTCCCCATAAAGGGTCGCCAAGGCAACTTTTTGCTGTGAAGGAGTCAACGAAATACGTTTGTCTGCATTAGCACCCGAAAGCGTCATATTGGATTCAAACTGAATGTGTCGCGACATCTTCGCATGGCCATGCTCGCCTTTAGGGATTCTTCCTTTGGCATAGCTGCCATCAAAACCGCCACCTTGCCAGTCTGCTAGGAAGTCAGCTCCTATGGAAACGATCAGTTCAGCTTTTGCAAAATCGTAATCGGCCATGCCGCGTGTGCCATACTTTGCTTCAAAAGCATCTAATGCTGCTGAGCAAGAGATGGCATCGTATACCACATGTCTTACGTTTGAGTATTGCTGCTTGAATGCTGAGATCAGCTTTGAGGTAGTAGGGCTTGCAAAGGTTTGTGTCAATAGCACCACTTCTTTTCCTGCACTTTGCAATGCTGTTAATTTGGTGCCCACTTCTCGGTCCAATCTATCCCAAGAAATATACTCACCTACTGTCTTAGGTCCTTGAACTCTTGTATTGTCGTACATAGACAACACGGACGCATGCACTCTGGCATTTGCGTGGTTGTTATGCTTAGCATCCGTATTATTCTCTACTTTGATCGGACGCCCTTCGCGTGTCTTGATAAGAATGTTAGCAAAATCGTACCCGTCAGCAATCGCTGTCGCATAATAGTTGGGCACTCCAGGAATGATCTCCGTTGGTTGTACCACGTAAGGAATCGACTTATTGACCGGACCTTCGCAGGCAGCCAATGTTGCTGCTGCTGTACTAAATCCTACGTACTTCAAGAAGTCTCTACGGGTGGTCGATGAATCTTCGAGGGTTTCTTTGTCGCCCAAAAAATCATCAACAGGGATTTCCTCGACGAATTCGTTCTGTCGTAGCGTCTCAACAACTGGATTGTTGGCGTCTAATTCTTCGACGTTCTTCCAGTATTTCTTGTTTGATGCCATGCAATATTTAGAGTTAACTTCTAATTCTATTAATAGTGGCACTTACCACATTCTAAACCACCCATCTGTGCTGCCGTAAGCTTCTCTACACCATATTTCTTTGAGAGTTCTTCGTGTATTTTGGCGTAATACTCATTGTCCTTGAGATTCACATCGGTCTCTCTGTGGCAGTTGATACACCAACCCATCGTAAGCGGAGAATACTGATACATGATCTCCATCTCTTCGACGGGACCGTGACATGTCTGACATTCTACACCTGCCACTTCTACGTGCTGCGAGTGGTTGAAATATACGAAATCGGGAAGGTTGTGAATTCGAACCCACTCGACAGGTTGTGTTTCCCCTGTGTAGCGTTGATTTTCCTCGTCCCAACCCACGGCCTTGTATAGCTTTTTGATCTCGTTCGTGTAAAACTCTTGTGTATATCCATTCTCGAGGTCTTCTTCTCCTGCATACTCTGCAATGTTCTTGTGGCAGTTCATGCAAACATTCAAAGAAGGAATCCCAGAGTGCTTTGACACGCGCGCAGACGAGTGACAATATTTGCATTCGATCTTATTGTCTCCTGCGTGAATCTTGTGCGAGTAATGGATAGGCTGCACAGGCTCGTACCCTTGATCCACACCAACCTGCATCAAATATCCATAACCGAAATAACCAGCAGCAAGCAGTAAGAAAATGGCAGAGACCAACATCAAAAACTCATTCTTGACAAAGGCTTTCCAGAGTGGCATGCTTTTGGGCATTTCAGCTTCAACACCGTTTGCTTCAGCTACTCGTTTTAGCAAACGTGTTACCGTGAATAGCGCATAAATGAGCAATCCTAGCACTAGCACTAGCGCGCCAAGTATGAGGTTGTTTGAAATTCCACTTGTTCCTTCCGACTGGGCAGCAGTTGCATCAGTGGCTGCAATCGGCGGTGCAGGAGGTGGTGCAGCTGTGTACGCGAGGATGTCAGAAATATCTTGGTCGCTCAACTGCGGAAAGGCAGTCATTGCCGCCTGATTGTACTCGTTGTAGATCTGATTGGCATATGCATCACCTGTGGCAATTAGCCCGGCACTATTCCGGATCCAGGCATCTAGCCATTCGCGGTCCAAGCCTTGTTCTTCAGCCAAACGAGCCTCTACGTTAGCCAAGGCAGGGCCTGTCATTTTCTTGTTGAGCTTGTGACAAGCTGCACAATTTGCGTTGAATAACGATTTCCCTTTCACGGGATCACCATCACCCGCATTGGCTTCTACAGTTTCATCTTGAGCAAAAATAGATGTTGACAATGTTAGCAGAAATGCTAAAAGAATACTTTTAAAAGTCAAAATCGAATGTCGGTGATTCACCTTATTCATACAGAAATGAAAATTTACATCTGACCTTTCTGGCATGATTTTTTCAATCTATACAACCAGAATATGTGGCTTTTTTCGAAGAGCAAAAATACAACTTAGGCATCATTTTGGAAATGTTAGAAAGGTGTTAATATATAATTTATAACAATTCTAAATAATAAATATAAACGGTTTCAGTTCTACTATTTTATATTTGTAAAAGAATAACTTCATTATGAGATATTTAGCTAATTTCAGAACAATTCTACTATTTTTTCTCTTTGTCGGGGCATCGCACTTTTTGGAAGCACAAAAAGGCACTGTCACTGTTGACATAGACCCAAAAGCAGACCGTCTTGTAGCACTTAAGAAAGAGGCGAATAGAAAAGCAGAGAACGTGTATCGCATTCAGATATACAGTGGTACGGCTGGTCAGGCCAGAGGCCGTGAGGCTGCTTTTAAAGAGAAGTTCCCCGGGTGGAGCTGCAATTTGAAATTCGAAACTCCTAACTACAAAGTATGGGTAGGCAACTTCAGAACTAGGCTTGAGGCAGACCGCAGACTTATTGAGGTAAAGAAGAAATTTCCCAATGCTTTTATCCTTGCGCCGCAAAAAAGAAGAAAATCCTAACTAAGAAAGGACAATGACTTAAAAAGGCTCGGAATTTCCGAGCCTTTTATGTTAGCGCTTTATGAATTTGACCGTATGGCCTTGGTCTTCTATTTGAAGTTTTATAAAGTAAATCCCAGAAGCCATATCGCTGACATCGAAAGCTTTGTCTTCAAAAGTTGAAAAGCTTTTGACCTGAGTACCCGCTAAGGTGTATATGGTCAACGCAACTTCACTGGTAACGCTGTTCTTCAAACGTACATTCAACCTGTTTATCATGGGGTTGGGGTACAGTGCAACCTCTCCATCAATTCCGAATGCTTCAAGGCCAAAGGTATCGTCTTGCACATCTCCGGTCAGTGTTGCATTGCCTGTGTTGAGATCACCGGCACAAGTATCGTTCGTCACCGCTGAATTTTCCACCCATACACCAAGGTTTAAACTTGGTGGGTTGGGAGTTGATGCCTCAGAATTGCTGTACAGCAGAAAAGTGCCGCTAAAATCTCCGTTACCATCATCCGCTAAGATCTCCCATTGGCTGGCGCCATCATTCCATGCAAAACGCAGCTCGCACACACCGATTCCGCTACATGGCTGGTCTCCTGTTATAGGTGTTGCCTCAAAGATGCTTCGTCCCGTAGCATCGGTGCCCACATTGTTTATTGTGTAGTCTTGATCTTCTAACAATGGGTGACATGCATTGAAAGTGATCTGTGCAGACATCATTGAGGAGCATGCAGTGACTACGATTGTAGCTAATAAGGTTTTCATAGCTCTAGTTGCGTGATGGGAATATCCCTTGGGTTGCAATGATGAATGTGACCGTCACGTAGGGCTGCCTATTTTCCACTGATTGGTTTCCTCCAGTATTGCCGATCATTGACGGGCTCATAGTCGTATCAGGTGTAGCGTCTGAGTATTCTGGGTCGAGCAACTTGGTTCCTGCAGGCAAGTTCCTAAAAGGAGTAGCTTGATTGCCATCTGCCAATACGGCATTGACCTCGTGCGAATGTGAAGGCAACTGATTCACGGTGAGTATATTTGATTCTGTACCTCCTTGCTGACCCCAACTGTAACTAGACAAGCCTGGCCCTTGCCCCCAATTCATTGGCACTCGACCACGAAGGTCAGGAAGTCCAAAAGTGGTGCGGCCATCACCGCCGTAGGCAGTTCCCAAGAGTGAAAAAAGAGCAGAATTGGAAGCGATGTCTAACAATTGCCCATCACATCTAGCCCAGCCACGAGGGGCAAAATTACCTGCGAACATACGGACTTCTCCAAGGATAGCCTCCTGGGATCGCGCTTCGTTCGAACAAAAAAAGCTTCCGATGAGAAGCAGTGAAAAGAGTGATTTTTTCATGGTTGAAAGGTTGATTTATGGTTACATTTAAAGGTACGCCTAAAAAAGAAAAGCGATGCAAATGCATCGCTTAACTGTTTGATTTATAGGTTCTAAAACTTTTTCGGAAGATGTTTCCCACTTAATTCAGCGTCTTTTTCACCGCCACTTCTTGGAAACCTTCTATAATGTCACCTTCTCTAACATCGTTGTAACCTTTGATCTGCATACCGCAATCATAGCCCTTAGAAACTTCCTTGACGTCATCTTTGAAACGCTTCAGAGACGCCAATTCCCCTGTAAAGATCACCACGCCATCGCGAATGAGTCGAATACCAGAGTTGCGGAAGATCTTCCCGTCAGTGACCATACAACCTGCGATCGTACCGATCTTGGAGATCTTGAAGGTCTCACGAATCTCTGCATTGCCTGTGATCTCTTCTTTCATCTCGGGCGAAAGCATGCCTTCCATCGCATCCTTAAGATCGTTGATCGCGTCGTAAATGATGGAGTACGTGCGGATATCGATCTCTTCTTTTTCGGCCACTTGGCGCGCATTGCCCATAGGACGGACGTTAAAGCCGATCACGATCGCGTCTGAAGCACTTGCCAACAAGACATCAGATTCTGTGATCGCGCCTACACCTTTATGAATGATGTTCACTTGGATCTCGTCTGTAGACAATTTCTGGAAGGAGTCTGTCAATGCTTCAACTGAACCATCAACGTCACCTTTAAGGATGATATTCAACTCTTGGAAATCGCCTAATGCGATACGACGACCAATCTCGTCGAGCGTGATGTGCTTTTGGGTACGAACATTGAGCTCGCGTTGCAATTGGGTTCGCTTGGCAGCAATTTGCTTGGCCTCGCGCTCATCTGCAAACACATTAAATTTATCACCTGCTTGAGGCGCGCCATCTAATCCTAAAATAGAGACTGGTGTTGCAGGCCCTGCTTGTTTGACTGCTTTTCCACGTTCATCGAACATGGCCTTGATCTTTCCGCTGTTCTTTCCAGCCAGTACATAATCGCCAATCTTCAACGTACCTGCCTGCACCAAAATTGTTGACACATAACCACGTCCTTTATCGAGAAATGCCTCTACGACCGTTCCATTGGCAACTTTGTCAGGGTTTGCTTGCAATTCTAGTAGCTCTGCTTCGAGCAATACTTTTTCTAACAGCTCTTTCACTCCCTGGCCTGTCTTGGCCGATATGTCGTGTGATTGGATCTTTCCGCCCCAATCTTCCACCAGCAGATTCATGCTGGCCAAACTTTCTTTCACTTTGTCTGGATTTGCCGTGGGCTTATCAACTTTATTGATCGCAAAGACAATAGGAACGCCTGCAGCTTGTGCGTGGCTGATCGCTTCTTTGGTCTGCGGCATCACATCATCATCAGCGGCAATTACAATAACAGCGATGTCGGTAACTTGTGCGCCACGAGCTCGCATGGCTGTAAAGGCTTCGTGACCAGGTGTATCGAGGAACGTGATCTTCTGACCCTCATCTAAAGTAACACCGTACGCGCCAATGTGCTGTGTGATTCCTCCGGATTCACCAGCGATCACATTGGCTTCACGCACATAGTCGAGCAGCGATGTCTTTCCGTGGTCAACGTGCCCCATGACGGTAACGATGGGTGCGCGTGGCTTTAGATCTTCTGGAGCATCTTCTTCCTCTTGAATGGATTCTTCGATATCAGCAGTGACAAATTCTACTTGATATCCGAATTCTTCAGCTACAATGGTAAGCGTTTCTGCATCGAGACGCTGATTCATCGTTACCATCATCCCTAGTGACATGCATGCTGAAATGATTTGAGTCACGGGAACGTCCATCATGGTGGCCACCTCAGAAACGGTGACGAACTCTGTGGCCTTTAGCACCTTGCTCTCAGCTTCCATGGCCGCAAGGTCCTCTTCTGTCTTTTGCCTGTGTGTATCTCTTTTCTCTCGACGATACTTTGCAGCTTTTGACTTAGATGACTTGCCCTGAAGCTTTTCGAGTGTTTCTCTTACTTGCTTTTGGATCTCTTCGTCAGTAGGCTCTATCTTGTTAACCACAGGTCCGCGCTTCTTACCTCCTCTTCTTCGATCACCAGATCTGTCGCCTTGCCTGTTAGAAGAATCATTTCCGGAAACCGGGCTCTTACTGATTCGCCTACGTTTCCTTCTGCCTTCTTGTTCCTTTTCCTTCTCTTCTTTGGTCTTCTTTGGTTTTTGGAATTTGGCGAGGTCGATCTTTTCGCCTGTCATCTTGGGCCCTGAAAGTTTTTGATACTGCGTCTTGAGCTTCTCAGAGGCAGGCTTCTCTTCTGCCTTAGGCGTTTCTTCTTTTACTTTTTCTACTGGTCCTTTTGGAGTGGCAGGCTTAGGCTTTTCTTTTGACTTTTTAGGGTCGAGATCGATCTTGCCGATCTGTCTTGGCCCTTCTAAAGAAGCTTTGGCCTTGATCACTTCGGCTGGCTTTTCTTCCACCTTCTTTGCCTCGTGTTCTTTTTCGAGTTGTTCTCGCAGCGCCTCTTTTTCTTTCCTCTTTTCCTCACTGACCTCTAGCGAAGCTACCTTTTTGCTTTTATCGGTTTGAAACTCATCATGCAGCACTCTGTACACCTCTTCACTGATCTTTGTGGTAGGTCTTGCTTCTACATCGTGTCCTTTTTGATGCAGAAACTCTACCGCACGATCTAACGAAATGTTGAGTTCGCGTAGCACTTTGTTGAGTCTCATTGTTTTGTTTTCGGCCATATATCAGTTACTGGCTAATTTAACTTAATTATTTTTCGATATTTTAATCTTCGAATTCTTCTTTTAGGATACGAACCACTTCGTCTACTGTTTCCTCTTCTAGGTCCGTACGTTTCACTAGATCCAGAGGATCTTGTTCAAGCACACTCTTTGCAGTGTCAAGACCGATCTTCTTGAATTCGGCAATGACCCAATCTTCGATCTCGTCGGAGAACTCTGTCAATTCAACATCTTCTTCTACACCTTCGCGGAACACATCGATCTCGTAGCCTGTTAACTGCCCTGCTAGTCTGATGTTATGTCCTCCTTTGCCAATGGCCTTTGAGACCTCTTCTGGCTTGAGGATCACTTCGGCCCTTTTCTTTTCGTCATCCAACTTGATGGAAGTGATACGTGCTGGGCTTAGGGCTCTTGTTACGAATAGTTGGGGATTGTTGGTGAAATTGATCACATCTATGTTCTCGTTGCCGAGTTCTCTAACGATCCCGTGGATCCTTGAACCCTTCATCCCTACGCAGGCTCCGACAGGGTCGATACGGTCATCGTACGAGTCTACTGCTACTTTTGCCTTTTCTCCAGGAATCCTCACTACTTTCTTCACTGTGATCAACCCATCAAAAACTTCTGGGATCTCCTGTTCGAAAAGTTTCTCCAAAAACTGAGGAGAGGTACGCGACATGATGATCATGGGCTTATTGCCTTTTAACTCAACCGTCTCGATCACGCCTCGAACATTCTCGCCTTTTCTGAAAAAGTCTGAAGGGATCTGCCTGTCTTTTGGCAATAGGATCTCGTTACCTTCATCATCGAGCAAGATCACTGCCCTGTGGCGAATGTGATGCACTTCTGCCGTGTAGATGTCTCCTTCTAACTCTTTGAAATGCTTGTAGATGTTGGTATTGTCGTGCTCGTGAATTCTTGAGATGAGGTTCTGACGGAGTGCCAAGATCGCTCTTCTTCCCAATTGGGCAAGCTTCACTTCTTCAGAAACATCCTCGCCCACCTCGAAGTCGGGCTCTATCTTTTGTGCCTCGCTCAACGATATCTCTTGGTTATCGTCTTCAACCTCACCGTCGGCAACCACTACGCGGTTTCTCCATATTTCCAAGTCACCTTTATCAGGGTTGATGATAATGTCAAAGTTATCATCCGACCCATACTTCTTTTTCAATGCGTTTCTGAAGACGTCTTCCAGAATTGCCATAAGTGTCACACGATCGATCAGCTTATCGTCTTTGAACTCTGAAAACGATTCAATCAATGCAAGATTTTCCATTCGTCCTTTTAATTAAAATACTATTTTCACTTTTGCTTCTTCGATGTCTTGATAAGCGATGGTCTGCTTTTTCTCGACAGTAACCTTTCCTTTTCCAATAGGTTTTGGTTCGCGGGCTTTCCAAGAAAGTATGATCGCCGTATCATCAGCGCTTTCTAACATGCCTTCGATCTTTTCACCATTCGTTCTCACCTGCAATCTTCTACCAAGGTTCTTCTTGAACTGCCTTTGGTGTTGCAATGGTGCTGTGGCTCCTGCTGAAGAGACCTCCAAGGCAAAATCAGTTTCTTCGCGATCAAGGCTGTGCTCGATATGTCTACTTACATTCATGCAGTCTTGCACCGAGACCCCATTATCGCCATCTATGGTAACTGTGATCTTGTTGTCAGGAGTCACTTTAAAGTCGATCAAGAAAAGGGCTTGGTTTTCTTCTAATGCCTCGTCTAACAATACTGCTACTTTCTCTTCAAACATCAATACTTGTTATGAAATGAGGGGACTCGAAGTCCCCTCATTGATACAATTTCCTTACTGCGCTGCAAATATACATTTTTTTTAAATATCATCTTAATCTTGGCAAGACACATTTTTTCTTCGTAAATTGTAGTAAGCAACCAAATCAAACTTCTGATGATCAACAACATCCTCGTGCCAACTGATTTTTCCGAAAAAGCTGAATATGCACTAAAGGTAGCTGCCGACCTCTCAAGAAAATACGACGCCAAGCTTTATGTACTTCACATGCTCGAACTGCCGATGCATCTAGCCACTGGCGAAAGCAGCTCTAATTTGCCCGAGGCCATCTACTTTATGAAGTTGGCCCATAAGCAATTTGAAGAAATCATGGACAAGCCCTATTTGGAAGGCATCGAGGTTGAAGAGGTCGTAGAATCGCATGAAACCTACCAGGGCGTGATCGATGCCGTGGCAAAATACGATGTAGACCTCGTGGTAATGGGGTCTGCTGGTGCTTCGGGACTTGCCGAGATCTTTATTGGCTCTAACACCGAGAAGGTGGTGCGAAACTCTCAAGTTCCCGTACTTGTCATTAAAAAGGACATGGGTGATTTTGATGTGAACAGATTCGTCTTTGCCTCTGACTTTAATGAAAAATGTAAGAAGCCCTTTGAAAAGGCGCTAGATTTTGCAAACTCTTTCAACGCAAAGATCCACTTGCTCTATATCAACACGCCCAATCAGTTTGTGTCAACGCATGAAGCGGAAGCGAAGATCGACAATTTCCTCAGCGGATACGATAAAGATCGGTTCAATGTCATCATCTATAATGATGACACTGTGGAACACGGCATCATCAACTTCTGCAATGCCATCACTGCCGATTGTATTGGCATCAGCACACACGGGCGAAAGGGACTTGCCCATTTCTTTAACGGGAGTTTGAGTGAAGACCTGGTAAACCACGCTACACGACCTGTGCTCACATTGAAGATATGAACCTCTATTTTGGTCCCAAGTCTATGTAACTTATCTTTGGGTAAACTTTTCATGTGAAGCAGTCTATTGATGTCATTGAATTATTTGCTGGTGTAGGAGGTTTTAGGCTTGGTCTTGAGAATGCCAATAAGAAGATCCCCCATAGGATCTTCAATGTCGTCTGGAGCAACCAATGGGAACCTTCCACCAAGCGGCAGCATGCCTCTCTAGTGTACGAGGCAAGGTTTGGCAGCCACAACCATTCCAACACAGATATTGTCGAAGTTCCTACTTCGGACATCCCAGACCATGATATGCTGGTCGGTGGTTTTCCTTGCCAAGATTATTCGGTGGCAACAACACTCAAGAATTCAAAAGGCTTGATCGGCAAAAAAGGAGTGCTTTGGTGGTCTATTCATCGTATTCTTTCGGAAAAGAAAATGAAACCCAAATACCTTTTCCTTGAAAATGTAGACCGCTTGTTGAAATCGCCTGCGAAGCAACGCGGGCGTGACTTTGCCATCATCTTGAAAAGCTTAGACGACCTAGGCTATGCCGTCGAGTGGCGTGTGATCAATGCTGGCGATTACGGCATGCCGCAGCGTCGCAGAAGGGTCTTTATCATGGGATATCACAAAAGGTCCTCGACCTACAAGAACTTGGTTAAAAACGAAGCATTGAACTGGGTGTTGGACAAAGGAATTTTTGCGCGAAGTTTCCCGGCCACTGTTGCTGACCAGAAAAGTCTTTCTTCCTTCGAAATCACAGACAACCTTGTTACGCTCAGTGAGGACTTCAACAAAGACGGGATGCTTTCTCCTTTCGAAAACTCTGGGGTGTTTGCCTGTGGAAAGGCGACCACGCTTAAAACCAAAGCGCAATATGTGGGCAACGTAGCGACACTGAAAGATGTTCTAGAAAAAGAAAGGGTCGCCGAAGAATTTTATCTGAGACCCGAGGAGCTAGAAAAGTGGGAATACCTGAAAGGTGCCAAGAAAGAAACTCGAAGAAGCGCCAATGGTTTCGAATACCATTATTCTGAGGGTGCTATGCATTTCCCTGAACCGTTAGACAAACCTTCGCGTACCATCATCACTGGTGAGGGCGGCAGATCGGCATCGCGCTTCAAGCATGTGGTTCAAACCAAACATGGGCTTAGAAGACTGACGCCTGTTGAACTAGAACGCCTGAACATGTTCCCGGACAACCACACCAAGCTAGAAGGCATCAGCGACACCAAACGCGCCTTTTTTATGGGCAATGCCCTCATGGTGGGGATTGTTGAGAGGATAGGGTCTGAATTGCTGAAAAGGCAATAAAAAACCTCAACATTTGCTGAGGGCTTTTCTTTGTTGGCCTACTAGGACTCGAACCTAGAATGACTGAACCAAAATCAGTAGTGTTGCCAATTACACCATAGGCCATCCTGTAATTGCGGTCCTGATCCACCACAACGCCTCCATCAGTGATAAGGCGGGTGCAAATTTAAGACATTCTTTGACTTGCGCAAACAATTTCATGTGATAATATTTATTGTCTTGCATTGGTCACATGGAACACCCATTTCTATCATTTCACTTTGTAATCGTAAATGGCGCATAGGTGTTTCACTTCAAAAACCCCAAAACACGAAATATCCCCACCTTGTTAACGTTTTAAAAAAAATCACAGCATACTGGTGAGATTCATTAACTTCGCCAGCAACAGATTAGAACGCCCACATGACAGCATCTAACTTCAAGAACTGGAACCTGATCCTAGGATGGGGAACCTTTGCCATAGCACTAATCACTTATGGACTTACGGTTGAACCTACCGCCAGTTTCTGGGATTGTGGTGAATATATCGCCACCTCAGCCAAACTGCAAGTAGGCCACCCGCCAGGAGCACCTTTGTTTCAGATGATGGGCGCTTTCTTTGCCATGTTCGCCTCATCACCTGAACAAGTGGCCTTGATGGTCAATTACATGTCCGTATTCTCTAGTGCATTCACGATTCTATTCATGTTCTGGTCGATCACCATTCTGGCCAAAAAATTCATCAGTGAAGACGATACGCCTAGCGGCTCACAAACTATCGCCATTTTTGGTAGCGCGCTGGTAGGCAGCTTGGTATTCACATTTTCAGACAGCTTTTGGTTCAACGCTGTGGAGGCCGAGGTCTATGCCATGGCCATGCTGATCCTCTCGGCCATGTTCTATATGGCATTGCGCTGGCAACAGGAAATGCATGAGCCCCGTGGCAATCGCTGGTTGGTGCTGATCGCTTTTACCATCGGACTTTCATTTGGCGTGCACTTCATGGGATTACTGACCATCCCCGCGATCGGAATGATCTATTTCTTTAAGAACTATGAGGAGGTCACCATCAAGAACTTCATCATAGCAAATGTGGTCTCTATTGCCGTATTGTTGTTCATCTTCAAGTTGTTGCTGCCTTCCACTTTGAAATTCTTCGGGTATTCGGAAGTGTTTTTCGTGAATTCCGTCGGGCTTCCTTTCAACTCAGGGACCATTATTGCCGGCTTGTCGATCATTGCAGCATTCTACTTCTTACTCCGCTACACGCGAAAGAAGCAATATGTACACCTGAACACCATTACCCTCTGTGTGCTTTTTGTGCTTGTTGGCTTTTCGAGCTGGATCATGATCCCGATTCGGGCGAATGCAAATACTACCATCAACGAAAATGCCCCCACAGATGCCCGTCTTCTATTGGCTTATTACAATCTAGAACAATATCCGGAGACACACTTGTTCTATGGCCCGATGTTCTCTGACATGTACGCGGGTCAAGACGCGCGCAATCCATACATGGACGATAAACCTAAGTACGAGCGAGATCTTGACAAGGGAAAATATGTGGTCGTAAACAATTACAAGAATGCACGGGTGGCCCCCAACAGCGACCATTTGGGCATTCTTCCTAGAATGTGGAGTACAGAGCACGCCGCCAACTATATGCGCTATGGTGGCGTTTTGGATTTTAATATCATCTCCAGGACGCAATTCTTAGAAGCACGATTGCAGCAATATGGCCTTTCGGAAGAGCAATACGAGTACGTGTATCAAGAATACGATGTGCTCAAGGCACAAATAAGGCAATTAAAGCGCGACTACGCCAATGGCGATGTGGATGAAGAGGGATACCACAAGTTCCTAAGAAAGCATAGTACCGACCTCGCCATAGAAAGACCATCATTCTTCCAGAACATATCCTACCTGTTCGGCTATCAGATGAATTACATGTACTGGCGTTATTTCATGTGGAATTTCACAGGAAGGCAAAACGATGTACAAGGAAATTGGGACCTGCTCAACGGAAACTGGCTCAGCGGGATTCCCTTTGTCGACAATTGGCGACTTGGAAATCAAAGTGATATCTCTTCAGACATGAAGAACAACAAAGCGCGAAACACCTACTTCTTCTTGCCGTTGCTGCTTGGTCTTTTCGGGCTCGTTTTCGCTTTTAAGAACAATGTGAAATGGTTTTGGGTCTTATTGGTCTTATTCTTATTCACAGGGCTTGCCTTGAAGGTCTATCTAAATGAAAGGCCTTTTGAGCCCCGCGAGCGTGATTACGCGCTCGTTGGCTCTTTTTATGCATTCTCTATCTTCATAGGCCTTGGCGTGTATGCATTGTATGCAGAGCTAAAGGGCCTTCTTTCTCCAAAGATCACCGCGCCGGCGATAACTATCGTTGCGCTTCTTGCCGTTCCACTTCTCATGGGCTATCAAAATTGGGACGACCATGACCGCTCTGACCGATATACCGCCCAATCCATGGCAAAAGCATATTTAGATTCGTGTCAAGAAGATGCCATTATCTTCACCATTGGCGATAATGATACATTTGCACTCTGGTATGCACAGGATATTGAAGGCTATCGCACCGATGTACGAACCATCAACACTAGCTTATTGGCCACTGATTGGTACATCGACCAGATGAAGCGAAAGACCTATGAGAGCGAAGCGGTTCCGTCGCAATTACAGCATTATCAATATGCCTGGGGTGTCAACGACTACATCAAGTACGAACCTATAAAAGGCTTAGACAGCTTGCGTTGGGACATCAAACAGTTCATGGACTGGATAACAGACGACAACCCCAGGAATCGCTACGGCACGCTAATACGCAGAATGGGCGACAACCCTAACGCATATCCAGAGAGTTATCAAAATCTCATCTTTTACCCGACCAATAAGATCCGCATACCCGTCAACAAAGAAAACGTATTGAAGTATGGTATCGTAGATGAAAAGGATGCTCACAAGATCGTTGACCACATCGACATCGACCTGCCTAAGTCGATCATCACCAAGAATCGCCTGATGATGCTAGATATCATCGCCAATAACGATTGGAAACGTCCTATCTATTTCACGGGAGGCAGCTATTCATCTGAGGAATACATTTGGATGAAAGATCATTTACAATTGGATGGCCTCACGTACAAACTTGTCCCTATCAAAACGCCTGTAGACAAGAACAATCCATATGAAATGGGGCGTATTGACTCTGATTCCATGTACGATATTGTGATGAAGTGGGATTGGGGCAATTCTGAGAGTCCAGACATCTATCATGATCCCGAGACACGCAAGAACAGCATCTCGTATCGTGGCAACCTTGCACGCCTGGCCGAAACCTTGATGCAAGAAGGCAAAAACGACAAGGCCAAGAAAGTGATAGACCTCGCCGTGGAAAAAATGCCCGTAGAATACTATGGTTACTATACGTTGGTAGAGCCCTTCATCATCGGTTACTATAATCTAGGTGAAACGGAGAAAGCACAAAACCTATACAAAGAAGTTGCCAAGAAGCACTATGAGAAACTAGCCTATTACGGAAGCCTGGACAAGAACACACAAAGACTGGTTGGCGAAGAAGTGGTAACCGATGCCGCAAGATACTTGGGCCTCATTGATGTGTTGATCGCCAATCAAGACAAAGAACTGCTTAGCGAAGAACTAGATACTTATGCCAAAGTCTCTAAACCTATCAAACACCTGTTTGGCAACTATGACTATTATACGTTCTTAGAGGATCACGTTACCGCCTACTATCTTGCTGAAAAGCCAGAAAAAGCAAGAGCCCTCTATGAAAATATTTCATCTCAGTACAAGGAGCGACTAGATTTCTTGAGCAATCTAGATCCACAGCAACAGATACAGTATAGCAGTAATATTCTAAGAGAGATCGAAAGCTATCGCGGGTTGGTCGATCGTGTGGTCGCCTATGACGACTCGGCCTATGCCAAGGATCAGGCAAAACGTTTCAACAGTGACATCAAAGCTTTTGAGAAGGTCTTTGGTGCCGAGGAAGATTCACTGCCAACACCATAGTCATGGGATTTGTATTACCTAAAACACCTTGGTTGCTAAAAAAGGCGTTTTCAAGTTACATCTGGAATGTAAACGAAGATGAAAAAACACTTTACATCACCTTAGATGATGGGCCTACGCCTGTGATCACAGAAAAAACACTCGATATTCTCTCGGATTTTGATGCAAAGGCCACCTTTTTCTGCATTGGTGAAAATGTAAAGAAGCATCCTAAGATCTTTCAAAAGGTAATTGCCGAAGGGCATTCCATCGGAAACCATACATACAACCATCTGAAGGGTTGGGAGACGGATAACGAAGTGTATATTGAAAATACCTTATTGGCGGAAAAGGAGATTCAAGAAGCAAGAGGTCAGGGGTCAGAGGTCAGAGGTCAGAAAGAAGGTACGAGAAACCTCAAACCAACCACCAGCTACCAACCATCATTAAAACTTTTCCGACCACCCTATGGTAGGATTGGCCCACTGCAGGGGCGAATGCTCCAAAAGCAAGGCTATGACATTGTCATGTGGGATGTGGTGTCCTATGACTGGGAGCCTACGATAAGTCCAGAAGTTTGCCTAGACCATGTGATCGACAACGCCCAAAGCGGCAGTATTGTCGTGTTCCATGACAGCGTAAAAGCATCTGAGAAAATGCTTTATGCACTTCCAAAGACCTTAGCATTCTATAAGGAAAAAGGATTTGGGTTCAAAGCGATCACCGCTGATACTCTTGCATCAACCCGATAAGTGTACTGGCATCCAATTCACCACTCTGGCGCCAGACCATTTCGCCATTCTTGTAGATCATCATCGTAGGAAGCCCTTTGATGCGCAGCGCTTCAGCAAGTTCTTGGTTTTTATCAACGTCGATTTTAATGATCTTGCCTTTATCGCCAACGGCTGCCGCCACGTCTCTTAGCACAGGATGCATGGCAGTGGAAGGCTCGTTCCAATCTGTGTAGAAGTCCAGGAGTATCGGCGCTTCGCCGCTAATCAATTCACCAAACTTTGACATTGCTTTCTATGGTTATGGCTAATAGTCTCTTACAAATGTAACATTTTCTTGCAACTAAGCTGGCTTGGCACCTTTTCTCAATTCGATCACCGTGATCTCTGGCCAAATGCCTACACGTCCTGGGTAACCGATATAACCAAAACCTCGGTTCACGTTAATATATTGCCCTACCTGCTCGTAAACTCCCGCCCAGTACTTGTAGCGCCACTTCACTGGGCTCCATTTCACAATACCCGGTATCTCAATACCAAACTGCATCCCATGTGTATGACCGCTCAGCGTAAGATGGAAGTGCATGTCATGGTCTACCACTTCTAACTCCCAATGCGAAGGGTCATGGCTCATCAAGATTTTGAAGTCATCCTTGTCTACTTCCTCGATCGCCTTATCAAGGTCGCCTGCCTTTTTAAAGCCAGCTCCCCAATTCTCTACACCGATCAATGCCAATCGCTCACCATCCTTTTCAATAAAACGAGCTTCATTCAACAATAGGTCAAAGCCCATTTCTTTTTGAATTTCCTTAAGGCGTCCCAGATTGCGAGCCTTCGCTTCGCTATCGCCTTTCCAGTCTTGATAATCACCATAGTCATGATTTCCTAAAACAGAGTATACCCCATCTTTGGCCCTCAACTTGGCAAAGGTGTCTTTCCACGGATCCATTTCTGCAGCTACATTGTTCACCAGGTCTCCTGTGAAGAGAATCGTGTCAGATGCTTGTTCATTCACCAGGTCTACCGCATACGAGACCATGCTTGGGTTATCAAAACTTCCGGAGTGAATGTCTGAGATCTGCGTGATCTTGTAACCGTCAAAAGCATCGGGAAGATCTTCGAAATGCAAGGCGTACTTCAATACTTTGTAATTGTACTTCCCTTTGTACATGCCATAGAGCAGTGAAGCAAATGGAATGGCAGCAATGCCAAGGGCTGTAAGGCTCAAGAATCTTCTCCGCGAGGGCAAAAAACTTCCACTGTCTGTCGTGGCACCACTCGCTTTGTTGTATCCCCACACAAAGGCACGGATCACATCTTCGATCAGCATGAATGCTCCTGAGAACATTCCAAAGACGAAAAAGGCCAGCAATATGCCTCCCGATACAGCCACATGACCATTGGGCGGCCCTGAACGGTCATAGCCACTGAAAGCTATAAATGCGTTGGCCAACGCAGCTACAAATAGCAGCCAGTACAACACTTGCAGCCAAGGGCTTTTCACTACTGTCTTAAAGGCCTGAAAACCGTAGAAGGTGAACGTTAAATAGAATAGTGTAAGAAATATCAAAAATCGTGACATCGCCTGCTTTCTTCAAAATTGTAACAAAAGTATCTCTCGCCTGCCAATTGGTCGAAGCTTTAAGGTAAAATTAACGGAAAAGTAATAGGCGCACTGGTTTTTCAAATAGAAAATAATCTTCGTAGTTTTGATTTCTTGCCTAGGGCATTTTCAACAAACCACAATACCATGGCCGACCAAAAACGCCTCTTCTTGCTTGACGCATATGCGTTGATCTTTCGCGGATATTATGCTTTCATAAAGAATCCTCGTATCAATTCCAAAGGAATGGACACCAGTGCCATCATGGGTTTTATGAACTCATTGTTGGATGTGATCAAGCGCGAACGGCCCGATCACTTGGCGGTTTGTTTTGACAAGGGTGGAAGCGTAGACCGCTTGGAGATGTTCCAAGCCTACAAGGCCAATCGCGATGAAACACCAGAGGCCATCAAAATTGCGGTTCCTTACATTGAGAAAATATTGAAGGCCATGCACATTCCCGTCCTTGTCAAAGAAGGGTACGAGGCAGATGACATCATCGGCACTCTGGCCAAGCAAGCGGAAAAACAAGGCTACAAGACCTACATGGTAACACCCGATAAAGACTTTGCCCAGTTGGTCTCTGAAAACATCTTCATGTACAAGCCATCCCGGCAAGGCAACGGAATCGAGATCTGGGGAATCCCTGAAGTACAGGCCAAGTTTGAGGTGGAACGCCCCGAACAGGTCATCGATTTCCTAGGAATGATGGGAGATTCTATCGATAACATCCCCGGTTTGCCAGGTGTTGGCGAAAAGACAGCAAAAAAGTTCCTGAAAGAATTTGGAAGCTTAGAAGGCTTGCTAGCCAACACAGACCAATTAAAAGGCAAGATGAAGGAGAAGGTAGAAGCCCATGCCGAACAAGGACTGCTTTCTAAGAAGTTGGCCCGTATCATCCTAGATGTACCCGTTGAGTTCCATGAAGAGGATTTTGAGCTGAACGCTCCCGATTTTGACAAGGTAAAAGAGCTGTTTCAAGAGCTAGAGTTCAGAAGGCTCACAGAGAATTTCTTAAAGACCTTCGCACAAGAGCCCGAACAGCAGGAGGCCTCATCTTCTTCACCAGTGGCCAAGAAACCCCAGCCCATGTCGGGCACACAGTTCGACCTGTTTGCGCAGCCGGGAACAGGTTCGGTGGCCGCACCCGCAGAGATCGAGGTCAAGGGTTTCAAGACCATAGAGGACACACCACACTTCTATCAATCTGTCAACACCTCGCTTTCGCGGAAATTGTTGCTCGAAAAGCTTATGCAGCAAACCAGCGTATGCTTTGACACCGAAACTACGAGCATCAAATCGTTGGAAGCCGAGTTGGTGGGCATTGCCTTTTCGTGGGAAATTGGCAAAGGCTACTATGTGGCCTTTCCCGAAGATCAAACTGAGACACAACAGCTGCTTGAAGAGTTTCGCCCTTTCTTCGAGAATCAAGGTATTGAAAAGATCGGTCAGAACATCAAGTATGACCTCAAAGTGCTCTCTAACTACAACATGCCCGTAAAAGGGAAGCTTTTCGACACCATGATCGCGCACTACCTCATCAATCCGGACATGCGCCATAATATGGACGTATTGGCGGAGACCTATCTCAATTATCAGCCCGTCTCCATCGAAAGTTTGATCGGAAAGAAAGGGAAGAACCAGTTATCGATGCGTGTTGTACCCGTTGAAAAGCAGACCGAGTATGCTGTAGAGGACTCAGACATCACCCTACAATTGAAGGTCCATTTTGAAAAGGAGATGGAAGTCGGCAACCTCACCAAATTGTTCAACGAGGTAGAAATGCCGTTGGTCTCAGTACTAACTGCCATGGAAGTTGAGGGCATCAATCTAGACAAGTCATATCTTGCCACACTTTCTGAAGCGCTCACCGAAGACATCGATCGTTTGGAAAAAGGCATCTATGAGCAAGCAGGCGAGACTTTCAACCTAGCCTCACCCAAGCAGCTAGGCCCGATCTTGTTTGACAAATTGAAGTTGGTGGACAAGCCCAAAAAAACCAAGACTGGGCAATATTCCACTGCCGAAGATGTACTTTCATACTTGGCGAAAGACCACCAGATCGTGGCAGATATTCTAGAATGGCGCCAGTATAAAAAGTTACAGAGTACATATGTAGATGCGCTTCCGAATGAATTACACCCGAAAACGCATCATATTCACACAGTGTACAGCCAAGCCGTAGCAGCCACGGGACGACTGAGTTCTAACAATCCAAATCTTCAGAATATCCCGATCCGGACAGAAAGAGGCCGCCAAGTACGAAAAGCTTTTGTACCACGCGATAAAGACCATGTGCTCTTGGCTGCCGACTATTCGCAGATCGAATTGCGTATCATTGCGGCCTTAAGCGAAGAGGAAACGATGATCCAAGCGTTTCGAAATGGTGAGGACATTCATGCCTCGACTGCAGCCAGAGTTTTCAAGGTTCCCCTTGAGAAGGTGACACGCGAACAACGAAGCAATGCAAAGACCGTGAACTTCGGGATCATCTATGGTGTTTCAGCTTTTGGATTGAGCAACCAGACAGACCTTTCGCGAAGCGAAGCCAAAGAGTTGATCGACACCTACTACCAAACCTACCCAAAACTGAAGCAATACATGGCCGATCAAGTGGATTTTGCACGTGAGAACGGTTATGTGGAAACGGTTTTGGGCAGAAGGCGCTATCTGAAAGATATCAACAGCCGAAATGCTGTGGTGCGTGGTGCGGCAGAGCGAAATGCCGTGAACGCGCCTATCCAAGGAAGTGCTGCTGACATCATCAAGATCGCGATGAGCAACATTCACAAGCGCTTCCAAGAGGAGGGCTTCCGATCGAGAATGCTACTTCAAGTACATGACGAATTAGTCTTCGATGCTCATAAACATGAGCTTGAAATCATCAAGCCCATCATCCGATCCGAGATGGAGAGCGCCTACAAACTTGCCGTACCACTAGATGTAGAGATGGGCATTGGTGACAACTGGTTGGAGGCGCATTAAAGAATAAACCGATACGTTGCCTCACCTCAAAGGTACACTCTCTCTTCGATTCCCTCCTCGAGGAGGGTGGCATTTGCATAGCAAATGACGGGAGGTGTTTCAGTAGCACAAAGAATAATGAAGAACAGAATCATCCCATACGAACCACATTTACGAGAATATGCTCGCCACTTAAGAAACAATAGCACACTATCTGAGATATTGTTATGGCAAAAAATCAAGAAGAGAGCGTTAGCGGTACAATTTCATCGACAAGTACCTATGCTACACTATATTGTAGATTTCTACTGCCATGAGATCGGACTTGCCATAGAAATAGATGGAAGTAGTCATGATCACAAATATGATTATGATGCTAAAAGACAAGGAAAATTAGAAGAACATGGCGTCAACTTCTTGAGATTTTCTGATGCTGAGGTGAAGAATAACCTATGTAACGTGATATTTGTCATACAAAATAAAGTTGAAGAGTTGAACGCTGATTAGAACACCCCTGTAAGTCCCCTCGAGGGGACAGACCCATAAGAACTCCCTCCTCGAGGAGGGTGGGCATTTGCATAGCAAATGACGGGAAGTGTCACAAAATAAACCGATACGTTGCCTTGATCAAAAAGATATTGTCTGATTTGCTGTCGTTGATCTGCGTCCTCAAATCACTGAAGAGTTCTTCTCCTGGGTCCCCACTTGCAGACAAACCTTGTGACCATACCAAGAATAGCTCCGACCCCGGAATGTATTCCCACCGAAACACCAGGTTAGAGCGCCATTGTACGAAGGAAAAATCAGGATTCCCAAAAGTGAAATCGGTAGCAGCATCTAAGTTTTCATCCACGAGAAACTCATCATTGATACCATCATAGGTAAGTTCTGCTTCCGTGTATTGAGCAAAACGATCCTCGAACCGAGAAGCAGTAGGGTCCGTGATATATTTGAAGTTCGAATACCTGCCTCTTGAAATGAACGGTTGCCCCCAATACTGAAGCGTCATATTCGGGTTGATGTTGTAATTCACACGTAATGAAGCACTCAGCGTGCGTTGGTCGATGGTTGCGTTCATATATCGTGCTTCGCCATTATCAAGCTCGAAATTGCCAAACCACTGTAGATTGTCATTGTTCACATTGTACGATGGATTGAAGGAAATGCGCAGCGCGTTCGTAGGTTGGTAACTGACGCCGCCACCAATCCTAAAGAAGCTACGCGAATTGTCGAAGGCCTTGCCACCACCATTGCTTAAATTGAAACGTACTTTTTTACGATTGTCAGTACCCACATTGTTCCAATAGTTGAAATCTCCCGTATTGCGTAATCTAGGCCCACCTCGCAAGGCAAAGTTAGAGTAGTTTCTCGGTGTGATGTTCATCCCGACATTTCCAAACCAGTTGTTTATGAAGTTCGCCCACGTATTCACATTAAAGCCTACCAAGTTGTTGTTCCCTTCGAAATCCCAAGCCAACCAATGGTTATAGTTCACCTGCCAGTTCCTAAAGAGTTTGGTGGGTTTCAAGATCCGGTAAGCCCCCCAAGCATTGTGTCGAATGTCGTCGGCCCGCTGTTGAAAGCCAAGGTCATTCAATTCTAATTCTGGAGAACGCCAGGTCAACCCTGTTTCAAAGCGCCAGTGACCACCACCACCTTTACCAACTTGTACGTTACCGCCAGTACCTGTCAACGAGGTTCGATCGGGATCCACTTCAACATGGCTGGCATCCACTCGGTCAAAGCGGTGCTCATTGCTTGCTTGCGTAGCTTCGATGGCCTCCTTACTTCCTGTGATGTGGCTCATCACCATATTACCCCGCACGTAATAGGTGCGGTCTTTCCATTGATGTTGGAAATCTAGCCCTCCAGAATAGGCAGACTCGTGCAAAAAGTTCAAATTGTCAGGAAGATTGGCGCGATTGGCCGCCGTGAAGATCCCTCCGATAAAAGAGTTACGGTCATTGAAATCCTTTTGCGCGCGCGCTACCATGTAGTTGGCAAGAGGCTCTACAACTTCTTCGCGCGTATCCGTGACCTGATTGCTATCCGGGTCTACATTGACGATCTCAGCTTCTTCTTTTGCGGTGACACTTTCTAAAAACCCGATAGACCAACCATTCTTTGTCTTACCGCTAAACTTCGCGGCACCCAAAATGGTGGTGTTCTCTGGCACATCGGCATATTCGTTATCGCCTAGGTCAGGAAAGCCATTTGGGTTCCTACCGATTCGTCTAGAATAGAACAGATTGTCAAAGCCAAAGGTATTCCCTGATTCTGAACGGGAAAACTGATAGTTGAAGATATTGGCATTCTCTACAAAGAAAGGGCGTTGCTCCCGAAAGAAGATCTGAAAGCCATCTAACGCGATCGCCGAAGGATCTGCTTCGACCTGTCCGAAATCTGGATTTATGGTGAAGTCTAATGTCAGGTCGTTGGTGATGCCAATTTTTCCATCGATGCCGCCTGCCAACGTTTCATCGTTCCCAGAATCTCGAAAAGGGTTTCCAACCTCTTTTTCAAAAGTCTCGGCAGAGGTCACCACATAAGGTTGGATCTCTAACTGTTTTTGAGGTTCGATATCGATCAATCCCCTAAGTTCGCCAAACTCACTGACCCAACCGGGAGCATCCTGCGGAATGCGCTGCCATACCGATCGCTCCTCATTTCTGAAATAACGACGATTCACCTGCAAACCCCAAACTTGTTCTTTCACCTTCCCAAAGCGCAATTGGCTAAAGGGGATCTTCACCTCTGCTGTCCATCCTTCGTCATCAATATTGGTAGCTGTGTACCAAATAGGATTCCAGCTACCGTCCCAGTTACTTCCGTTCTCTGAAATGAATTCATCTCCCTTTACGCCCGCAGCCGTAATCGTAAAGGAAAAACCTGTCCGCTTGTCGTTATAGCTATCGATGTTCACTTCTACCCAATCACCCGCAAAACCGTCTCTCCTTGAAAGTCTCTTCTCGATGTTTGCCGGATCACTGTCATAACAACGATAGGCAATATAGAGATACCTTTGGTCGTATACGATCTTGAACTTGGTCTGCTCGCTGGGTGGTGTGTTCTCGTCGGGTTGATTTTCTATGAAATCGCTTCCCCATTCTACAATACCCCAGCCGGGTTCATCCAAGATACCATCGATGGTAGGGGGTTCATTGGCTCCTAGTGCCTTGGTCGTGTATATTTTCTTGATGACCTGCGTGGAATCTTGTTGCCCTAATGCTTTGATGAAGAACAATAGGGCGATCATCACTAGAATGTTTCTTGATTGCATGGTGTTGGCTAGTTTGTATGCAGTAATGACATGAAATTATAGGGACTGTTACAGTTCCCTTTCACTCTTAATAAAATATTAACAACCTTTAACACACCTGCCTAAATTTCAAAGGTTTTCACCCTAAAAAGTATTTGTTTTTAAGGGTTTGCAATTCAAATAGAAAAGCGTACATTTGCACCCCATTTCCCAAAGTGTCTTTGGGATGGGATCGGAATGTTTAATTATTAATAGTAAAAGTGTGGACACATTAAGCTACAAGACAATTTCAGCCAACAAGGCCACTGTAAACAAAGAGTGGGTCTTGATCGATGCTGAAGGACAAACACTTGGGCGCTTAGCATCCAGAGCAGCAAAGCTGCTTCGTGGCAAGCACAAACCTAACTTTACTCCGCATGTCGATTGTGGTGACAACGTGGTCGTTGTAAACGCCGAGAAGATCGATCTTTCTGGGAAGAAGTGGGACGAAAAACAATACATTCGTTACACAGGCTATCCAGGCGGGCAAAGAATCCGTACTGCTAGAGACGAGTTCGAGATCGAACCTACTCGTTTGGTAGAAAAGGCGGTAAAAGGAATGTTGCCAAAGAACAAGCTAGGTGCGCAGATCTATCGCAACCTGAAAGTATATGCAGGTACCGAGCACGAGCATGAGGCTCAAAAACCAAGAGTGATCAACTTAAACGAATTCAAGTAATGGAGGTAATTCACAAGATCGGTCGTAGAAAGACTGCCGTTGCTCGTATCTACCTTTCCGAAGGAAAAGGAGAGATCACGGTCAACAAGAAACCTGTTGAGGAATACTTCACTACGGGCACACTTCAGTACAAAGTAAAGCAACCTATGTTATTGACTGGCACAGAGAGCAACTTTGATGTGAAGGTAAATGTGTACGGTGGTGGTGTTACCGGGCAGGCAGAAGCTGTTCGCCTGGCGATCTCGAGAGCTTTGTGCGAACTAGATGCAGAGAACAGGACCACGCTGAAGCCTGAAGGACTTCTTACCAGAGACCCACGTATGGTAGAGCGTAAGAAATTCGGTCAGAAGAAAGCACGTAAGAAATTCCAGTTCTCTAAGCGTTAACACGAAGTGTGCTGAACTCGTTTCAGCATCTTCACAAAAACAATTGTTGTCGTTATCCCGAGAATCGGGATTTAGTTTAGCATCTAAATGGGCTTGGCGAAGCAAAACGCAGACCACTTGCTCATTGCTAATCAACGGAACGTAAACTAATTACAAAATGGCAAAAGTAGAAGTAAAAGAATTATTGGACGCAGGTGTACACTTCGGTCACCTGACGAGAAAGTGGGATCCCAACATGGCACCATACATCTATATGGAACGCAACGGGATTCACATCATCAACCTATACAAAACAGCTGCAAAGATCGAGGAGGCAGGTGCTGCCCTAAAAAAGATCGCAGCCTCTGGTAGAAAGATACTATTCGTTGCTACCAAAAAGCAAGCAAAAGACATTGTTGCAGACAAAGCAGGAAACGTGAACATGCCATACATCACTGAAAGATGGCCTGGCGGAATGTTGACCAACTTCGTAACGATCCGTAAAGCCGTGAAGAAAATGGCTGCTATCGATCGCATGAAGAAAGATGGGACCTTCAACACGCTTTCTAAAAAAGAACGTCTGCAAGTTGATCGCCTGAGAGCTAAGCTTGAAAAGAACTTGGGGTCCATCTCAGACATGACTCGCCTCCCTGGCGCATTGTTCGTAGTAGACATCAAGCGTGAGCACATTGCCGTAAAAGAAGCACAGAAATTAAACATTCCGATCTTTGCAATGGTAGACACCAACTCAGACCCGCGCCAAGTTGATTTCGTAGTGCCGTCTAATGACGACGCCTCAAAATCTATCGAGAAGGTTTTGGGCTATATGGCTGACGCCGTTGCAGAAGGTCTTGCAGAGCGCAAGGCCGACAAAGATGCTAAAAAAGCCGAAGCCGAAAAGCCTGCACCAGCTCCTGCTGAAGAGGCTGCACCTGCACAAGCTACAGAAGCAGTGGTCGAACAACCTGCTGCCGAAGAAGAAGCATCGACCAAAGAATAAACGCATTCATGATCATTTGATAAAGTCGTTAGGTCGGGTTTCAAGTACTTTTGAATTTCGGTTTGACGGCTTTCATTTTTTAACCTTTATAATTATACTGAAATGGTAAAGATTACCGCTGCAGAAGTAAATAAACTAAGAAAAGCCACCGGTGCCGGAATGATGGACTGCAAAAAGGCACTTGTTGAAGCTGAAGGTGATTTTGACAAGGCAATCGAGATCCTTCGCAAGAAAGGACAAAAAGTAGCTGCCAAGCGTGCTGACAGAGAATCCTCTGAAGGTGCTGTCATTGCCAAAGTAAATGGCGACTCTACCAAAGGTGCCATCATCTCACTAAACTGTGAGACCGACTTTGTCGCTAAGAATGAAAGCTTTGTAAACTTGGCGAAAGACCTTGCCGGCCTAGCATTGAACTATGCTAGCAAAGACGAGTTTTTAGCAGCAGATTACAACGGTGTATCCGTACAAGACAAGCTAACTGAGCAAACAGGTGTGATTGGTGAGAAGATCGAGATCGGAAGCTTTAAAACGCTACAGGCTCCTTTCGTAGGGTCGTACATCCATGCAGGCAACAAGATCGCTACATTGGTAGGCCTTTCTGCCAACGTAGAAGACGCAGCGGTTGCTGCTAAAGATGTGGCTATGCAAGCTGCTGCCATGGCGCCTATCGCTTTGAATGAAGAAGGTGTTGATGCAGCTACCGTTGAAAAAGAGATCGAGATCGCCAAAGACCAATTGCGTCAAGAAGGCAAGCCTGAAGCTATGCTCGATAACATTGCCAAAGGAAAACTAAAGCGTTTCTTCAAAGACAACACTTTGGTAAACCAAGCCTTTATCAAAGACAGCAAGATCAGCGTAGCTGACCATGTGAAGTCTTTTGGTGGCGACCTGGCTGTCACTGCTTTTGAGCGTGTAGCACTAGGATAGATCTTTATGTCATTACTGCGAAGGCAGGAATCTCATCAATAAAAAAACCGCCTCTCACAGATGAGAGGCGGTTTTTTTGTTTTCCCATCTTTAGCACAAATTTCATGGCTTAAAAAAATCATGTACTTTTGCACAACCTTCTTCCAGAAACGAATGCAATACAAACGAATCTTACTAAAATTGAGCGGCGAGGCCTTGATGGGCGAGCGCCAATATGGCATCGACCCCAGACGCTTGGCCGAGTACGCCCAAGAGATCAAAGCCGTGGTAGAAAAAGGCATTGAGGTCGCCATCGTTATCGGTGGCGGCAACATCTTCCGTGGTGTAGCGGGCGCCAGCAATGGCATGGACCGTGTACAAGGCGACCATATGGGCATGTTGGCCACCGTGATCAATGGATTGGCGCTACAAAGTGCTTTGGAGGATGCCGGTGTGTATACACGCTTGCAAACTGCTTTAGAGATCAAGGATGTGGCCGAGCCTTTTATCCGGCGTCGCGCCATTCGTCACCTTGAAAAAGGCCGTGTGGTGATCTTCGGTGGTGGTACTGGCAATCCCTACTTCACTACGGATTCTGCTGCAGTGCTTCGCGCTATAGAGATCAATGCCGATGTGATCCTCAAAGGCACACGCGTAGACGGTATCTACACCGCCGACCCAGAAAAGGACAAAACGGCTATCAAGTTCGATGATATCTCGTTCAAAGAAGTACTAAACAAAGGGCTAAAGGTCATGGACACTACAGCCTTCACCTTAAGCCAAGAGAACGAACTGCCGATCATTGTCTTCGACATGAACAAAAAGAGCAATCTCATGAAAGTGGTCACTGGCGAGAAGATCGGCACCAAGGTGAATTTGTAGAGACTCAAGAGGCCGTTTTGAAATTTATGATGAATTTTATAGTTTATTTTTGTTCCTTGCAAGGCAGCATTGACGATAGTAACGATAGAGCTCACTTGAGCAAACTTCTAACGCCGCAAAGGCGTAACAAAGAAGCATCGAGAAAAATTGACACGTTTTAAAACAGCCTCTACATTTGTGGCTTTATTTTTGTTAGGCTATTTTTGAATTCAAACGAATACCCAAATGAACGAAGAAATTCAATTTATACTAGACACTGCCAAAGAAGCGATGGACAACGCTATCTCGCACCTTGAACGAGATCTGCTCAAAATTCGCGCGGGCAAGGCAAGCCCTTCGATGGTAAGCAATGTCATGGTAGATTACTATGGCTCGCAAACCCCATTGAACCAAGTGGCAAACGTGGGCACGCCCGATGCGATGACCATCGCTATTCAACCGTGGGAAAAAAGTATGTTGCAAGAGATCGAGAAGGCCATCATGGTGGCCAATTTGGGCTTTAACCCTATGAACAATGGCGAGAGTATCATCATCAATGTGCCACCATTGACCGAAGAGCGCAGACGTGAACTTGCCAAACAAGCAAAGGCAGAGGCAGAAAATGCCAAAGTGAGCATTCGCAACGCGCGCAAAGAGGCAAACAACGATGCCAAAAAGGTTGATACCTCAGAAGATGTGCATAAAAATGCCGAGATCGATGTACAAGAGCTCACCGACACGTACATAAAAAAGGTAGACCAGATCTATGGCGTGAAGGAAAAAGAGATCATGACGGTTTAGCGTTAAACTTTCCATAAAACATGGAAGCGGCCTCTCGTGGTCGCTTTTTTTGTACCAAAAATTCGATACTTTCGTTACATCATAAACCATTTCCTTGAAAAGAGCTCTTCTTTGTCTATGCTTGATGTTTGCGCAGTTGGCCCAAGCGCAGAAATCACCTACCAACAAAGAAAGTGATTCAACCACCACATCGAAAGCCGACAAAAAGCTTATCGATCTTGAATCAGGGTATTTAACCATTGGTCCCATAGACCTGGACCTGAAGCGCTTGATGAAATACAACAATTTCGAAGGTTTTAAATTCGGTATGGGCGCTATTACCAATAATGCATTCTCTGACCGTTACCAATTAGACGGTTTTGTGCAGTATGGCATCAAGGACAAGCGTTTCAAGTACGGCGGCGGCGGATATGCCAGGTTGAACAAAGACACCAATACCTGGCTTGGACTAAGCTATAGCAGGAATTTGATCGAAACAGGTTCTTATGAATTCTTATCAGACAGTAGGCAGTTCCAATTCTTCGAGCCAAGGCTTATAAACATGATCACCTTCCATTGGGAAGAGCGTTACAGTGTTTCCCTGTCACACGACCTCTCATCAAAGCTTCAGGCAAATCTGAGGGTGAGCAAAGCAGCCATCGCACCTACCTACCAATACACCTATGCTTTAGAAGACGAGCGAATCTCCTCGTATGACCTGGTGGAAGCATCCGTATCTGCCCAATGGTTTCCTTTCGGGTCCTTTTCTGATGGAAAAGAGGGCCAAGCACTATTCAAAAGCAGGTTCCCAAATTTCACTCTTCAATATACCAAAGGATATGATGATCGCTTTGCTGGTGATCTAGATTATCACAAGCTTGAAGGCAGAGTGGTTCACCATCTAAACAGGCAAAGATCAATTACAGAGTTGTTATTGAACTTTGGGTTGGCCACCGGTGACCTCCCGCTGCAGCAGTTGTATCACCTATCGCCTAACGATCCTGACAATGATGACTTCTGGAAGCGTTTCTCAGTGGCCGGCCGAAATGGCTTTGAGACCATGTTCTTCAATGAGTTCTTCTCTGACAGGTTTGCCTCGTTACAGGCAAGACATACTTTTAAAAGAACCAAAATATTCAACGGCCTGGCGCCAAATATATCATTGGTGAGTCGTTTTGCCATTGGCAATACCAATGATGTAGCGCGGCATGACGGACTACCGTTCTCTACCTTAGAGGAAGGTTATTACGAATCTGGCCTAGAACTCAACAGGATGTTCCAAGACACCTTCTCGAGTCGTTTTCTACAGGGCTTTGGGCTAAGCTTCATGTACCGATATGGGCCCTATCAGCTAGAGGATCCCTCAGATAACATCTCATTCAAGTTCACCTATTATTACAACCTTGGAATTTAAAGACTTCCTGATCGAATAGCTTAGGGCATTTTTCTACCTTTGCAGGAGCAAAAATTAGATGAAAAGCTGGATAAATACCAAATTCTGGGCAACGGTTGCCCGCATCATTCTTAGGAACAGGATTCTTATCCTACTGATCTTGGCGGCTATCACAGCTTTGATGGTGAATCAATGGCAACACATGCGATTCACCTATACTGAAGCCAACCTCCTACCCGACGACCACGAAGTGAACATTGCTTACAACGAGTTTCTTGATGTTTTTGGTGAGGAAGGAAACCTGATCGTATTGGCCGTAAAGGACAGTACCCTTTTCACTCCCGAAAAATTGAATGCATGGAACAAGCTCAGCAAACGCTTCAATGCCTTTCCAGAAGTTGATGTAGTGGTCTCCCTAGAAAACCTTCAAAAGCTCACAAAAGACAAACAGGCAAAGCAATTCACGTTAGAGCCACTGATCGATGCTCCTTTGGAGACCCAACAAGAAGTCTCGCAAATAAAGGAAGAGCTGTTCGAGAAACTGCCTTTCTTCGAAAGTTTGCTCTTCAACAAAGAAACACAAACGATCCGCACAGCCGTTTACCTGGACAAGGAGATCGTGAACACCGCTGTTCGGAAAGATTTTATCTTTGATGAATTCATCCCAGCTGTAGAAGAGTTTGAAGCAGAAGAAGGGCTGGATGTTCGTGTGTCGGGCATGCCCTATGTTCGCACACTCAACTCCCAGAATATCATTGACGAGATCGGCAAGTTCATTGGGGCTGCATTGCTTGTCACTTCGTTGATCTTCTTCTTTTTCTTCCGTTCGTTTCGGGCCACCTTTATTTCTATCTGTGTCGTAACCATTGGGGTCATGTGGGCTTTTGGCACCCTAGGATTCCTGAAGTACGAGATCACGGTCTTGACGGCTTTGATCCCGCCATTGATCATTGTCATCGGGATCCCAAATTGCATCTTCCTAATAAACAAGTACCAACAAGAGGTTAAAAAGCACGGCAACCAGGCACTTTCACTGCAGCGAGTGATCTCCAAGGTGGGCAATGCAACCTTGATGACCAACGTAACAACGGCTTCTGGCTTTGCCACCTTTATCCTGACCAACAGTAAGTTATTGAAAGAGTTTGGTGTGGTTGCCTCGATCAACATTCTGTTCATCTTCCTACTTTCACTATTGATCATTCCGGTCATATACAGCTTCATGGCACTGCCGAAGTACAAACACCTAAAACACCTTAACAAGCGATGGATCGGTGGTTTTGTAGACTGGATGGAACGTATGGTAAGACATCACAAGATCGCCATCTATGGTATTTCAGTGACCCTGCTGATCATTAGCATGATAGGGATCTACCAGATAAAGATCTCAGGAAGCCTCATTGAGGACATGCCCAAAAAAGCAGCCTTCTTTGATGACATTCTCTTTTTTGAAGAAGAATTCAATGGCATCATGCCGGTAGAGGTCATGATCGACACCAAACGTCCCAAAGGCGTGATGAGGCTTTCTACCCTAAAGCGAATGGATGAGTTAGGCGAGCTCATCCAAGAGACTCCCGAACTTTCTGACCCGATCTCGATAGTGAATCTAGTGAAGTATTCCAAACAGGCATACTACAACGGAAAACCTAAGTACTACCAATTACCCAGCTCGCAAGAGAATAATTTCATCCTTTCGTACGCCAAAAAGTCTTCTAGCGATGCAGACCTCTTGAAGAGCTTTGTGGACTCGACCGGACAGATCGCCCGCATGACAACCTTCATGAAAGATGTTGGCACCGATCGCATGGAGCGCATAGAGGAAGGGCTAGAGGCCAAGATCAACAAGCTTTTTCCCGAAGACCGATACAATGTCTCTATGACCGGCAAGGCCTTGGTCTTTTCAAAAGGCACCAAATACCTTGTGAACAACCTGGTCATATCGCTTTCCTTGGCAATATTTCTGATCGCGTTGTTCATGGCATACATGTTCAGGTCCGCAAGAATGATCCTCATATCATTGATCCCAAACTTGTTGCCACTACTTATCACCGCTGGGATGATGGGATTCCTTGGTATCCCGCTAAAGCCATCTACCATATTGGTATTCAGTGTCGCCTTTGGTATTTCTGTTGACGACACCATCCACTTCTTGGCCAAGTACAGGCAAGAATTGCTGGCCAATCATTGGAAGATCCGAAAGTCTGTATACGCTGCTTTGCGTGAGACCGGCATAAGCATGTTTTACACCTCTATAGTGCTGTTCTTTGGCTTTTCGGTCTTTATGATCTCTAGCTTCGGCGGCACGGTAGCTTTAGGAGGGCTTGTATCGGCCACCTTGTTGTTTGCCATGCTTTCCAACCTATTGTTGTTGCCATCGCTCTTACTGTCCTTAGAGCGTAACATTGCCAACAAGAATGTGCTTAAAGAGCCTGCTTTTGATATCATTCCTGAAGACCAAGAGGAGGAGGTCTCGCAACAAGAAGAAAAGGTCTCACCATAAAAGAAGCCTCGCCTTTTGAAGAGCGAGGCTTTTTAGATAAGTCCCCCAACTTACCCCTAAACTTAATGTTCTCTCTTACGAAAAAAGAGAGCGGTTATTGATTAATAGCATCTCAAATATAGAGTCGTTGAATGCGTACCTGATGGGTGTTTTTCCCCTTAATTCCAGTTGTTTATACGCATCTTCTGCCAGTAAAAAATTCCTGCCAATCGTAGCCATTGACAGGAATTCGCGGTAAGTTCCCCCAAACTTACCTATTAAGTTCATTAATAATGAGCTAATTCAAATTGTTCAGTTACACCAAAGGTATTTACGGTGAATCTCTCATGTAATAGCGTAAATGGTGATTTTAGATATCACCACATGTAGTGATGCGGCAAAAGGATCACTTACGAAAAGAAGAATTAAATTGGTACCTCTCCTACAGTTTTACCATGAAAAAGGTATCTTTGGCACTTGAAAAAACAAGCTTCTCTGAAGTGTGTATTTGAGTTAAACATCTAATAAAATGAAGGCATACAAGGTTGCTGAGCTCCTGAAATTTGAAGAATTACAACAAGACATCCTTGTAAGAGGTTGGGTAAAGGCTTTTAGGCAAAATCGTTTCATTCAATTAAATGACGGCTCCACCATCAAGAACATCCAATGTGTTGTAGATTTTGAACGTTTCGATGAGAGCATCCTAGAAAAGATCACCGTTGGATCCGCTATTGGCATAGAAGGAGGCCTGGTCGAAAGCCAAGGAAGTGGCCAACAAGTGGAGGTCATTGCCAAGAACATCGTGATCTACGGTGAAGCCAACCCTGACGAGGTCTCTAAAACCATCCTTCAACCCAAGCGGCACACACTCGAGAAGTTACGTGAGCAAGCGCACCTTAGACCCCGCACCAATACGTTTGGCGCGGTGACGAGAGTTCGTTCTGGACTAGCATTTGCAGTACACAAGTATTTTCAAGAAAAAGGATTCTACTATATCAACACACCGATAATCACAGGTAGTGATGCTGAAGGCGCTGGAGAGATGTTTCGTGTTACCACGCTAGATCCCGTAAACCCTCCAACTACAGACGACGGACAGGTAGACTACGGCGAAGACTTCTTCGGAAAAGAGACAAGCCTTACCGTGTCTGGCCAGTTAGAAGCCGAGGTCTTTGCCATGTCGCTTGGTCAAGTCTATACCTTTGGCCCAACATTTAGGGCAGAGAACTCCAATACTTCAAGGCACTTGGCAGAATTCTGGATGATCGAGCCCGAAGTGGCCTTTTGTGAGTTGGATGGCAACATGGATCTTGCCGAAGAGTTCATCAAATATGTCATCAAATATACCATGGACCATTGTAAAGAAGACCTTGCCTTTCTAGAGCAACGACTTCTTCAAGAGGAAAAAAGCAAGCCACAGGCAGAGCGTAGCGAGATGTCGCTCACAGAAAAGCTCAACTTCGTTATCGACAACAACTTCATGCGCGTTAGCTATACGGAGGCCATCGACATCCTTAAAAACTGTAAACCCAACAAGAAGAAAAAATTCAAGTACCTCATCGATGATTGGGGAGCAGACCTGCAGAGCGAGCACGAGCGCTATTTGGTTGAAAAGCATTTCAAATGCCCTGTGATCCTATTTGATTACCCTGCCAAGATCAAGGCCTTCTACATGCGTCTCAACGAAGATGGCAAGACCGTTCGTGCCATGGATGTCCTATTCCCAGGCATTGGTGAGATTGTGGGAGGTTCGCAACGTGAGGAGCGCTTTGATGTGCTAACACAGAAGATCGCCGACCTTGGCATAGACGAAAAAGAACTTTGGTGGTACTTAGACCTTAGAAAGTTCGGGACCGCGCCACATAGTGGGTTCGGGCTTGGCTTTGAGCGTCTTGTTCAATTCGTTACAGGAATGACCAATATTCGCGATGTAATTCCTTTTCCACGCACACCCAACAACGCAGAGTTTTAACAAGCATGTTCGTCTGTTCTCGTCCTTGAGGTTGGATAGTCATTATCTTTAGATGATGGTCGACAAGGTTTCTACTACCCAAGAATTACTGCGGCAAGCCACTTCATTAAGGCTATACGAAAAGTTAGTCCTTCAATTGAACAAGGACCTCCTGTATGCCAACATTGACGAAACCTTCCCCAAAGAGACTGCGCCCGAAGACTTAAAAAAAAGGATGCACGAGATCATCTACCGCTTGGTCCATGAAAAGTTTGCAGACTATCTCAATTTACTCTACATCATAGATGTATCAGAAGATCAAGTGAAGGCATTAGAGGAGAATGACACCTTCCTGTTGTCTGAAAAAGTGGTTTTTTTAATCCTAAAACGCGAGTGGCAAAAGGTGTGGTTTCGAACAAAGTACTAGAAATAGAACCGAACAAAAGGTAGCCAAGGGTCGGCATAGATACTTTCATCTTCATCATACAGCACATCATACCTAATACCAAAAGTGACATTCCCCGTACGATATCCAGCACCTAAGAACAATGCCGTGTACCAATAATTCTCATCTTCAATAGCTAGGCGACCATCATAGTTGATATCCACATGTACAGGCTCCAGCTCTGCCGAAAGTTGTAATTGCCTAACTGGATTGAAAAGGCCTATGATACTTCCTCCTAAAATCCAGGAATTGTATTCATCGCTCCTACTTAGATAGGACCCGTTCAAACCAACTCCAAGCGCAAATTGGTCATCAAATTGATAGAGCGCACTCGGCGATAGGCTGATTGCTGTAGTGCCGTTCCCAAAACCTACACCCAAACCGCCACCAAATCGCACACTATCCCAAAATCTGGCATTGCTCTGCTGTGCGAATACCGCTGTGCAACCACAGAGTATGAGCATGAAAAAAGACAGCTTCGTCACAGGCATAATTTTGATAAATATAATGAATCCCTATTTTTACAATTGTTGTATTTTTACAGCAAGTTTTGCAGGACAAACACTCCAATGGACAGATTTTCATTCTTAAATGCCGCACATACCGCTTATTTCGCGGAACTGTATGACCAATATCTTATAAGCCCCGATAGCGTAGAGCCCAGTTGGAGGGCTTTTTTTCAAGGGTTTGATTTCGGCATGGAAAACGGCAGCATCAACGGTGAGGTTGCCACACAAGACGGTACCATAGCAGTGCCAGAATCCCTCCAAAGAGAATTTCAGGTAGTAAAGCTTATTGATGGTTACCGATCGCGTGGTCACCTCTTTACAAAGACCAATCCGGTTCGTGAACGAAGAAAGTACGCACCAACATTGGCGTTAGAGAATTTTGGGCTCTCAGAAGCAGACCTAGGCACCGTATTCAATGCAGGCGAAATATTGGGCATTGGCGCCACTTCGCTTAGCAACATCATTATTCACCTTGAAAGGATCTATTGCGATGCCATTGGGGTTGAATACATGTACATCCGCACACCAGAACGTATTCAGTGGATACAGAATTGGCTGAATGTAAACGATAACCATCCACAGTTTTCTCCGGATGAAAAGAAGCACATCCTTAAAAAGCTCAACGAGGCAGTTTCATTTGAAAGCTTCCTACATACCAAATACGTAGGTCAGAAACGATTCTCTCTAGAAGGTGGCGAGTCATTGATCCCTGCCTTGGATGTCATTATCGAAAAAGCTGCCGACAAAGGTGTGAAGCAGTTTGTAATGGGTATGGCGCACCGTGGCCGACTCAGTGTATTGACCAATATCTTCGGCAAGTCGCCAAAAGACATCTTTAGCGAATTTGACGGCAAAGACTATGAAGAAGCCATTTTTGATGGTGACGTAAAATATCACCTGGGGTGGACGTCCATGCGAAAAACAGATAGTGGCAAGGAGATCAACATGAACATCGCCCCCAATCCGTCGCACTTAGAGACCGTCAACGCCATCGTTGAGGGGATCGCCCGCGCCAAACAAGACCGCGACCACAACAAAGCTATTGAAGAAGTATTACCCATCCTCGTACATGGCGATGCTGCCATTGCTGGACAAGGCATGGTCTACGAAGTCGTACAAATGGCACGCTTGGACGGCTACAACACAGGCGGAACGATCCATGTTGTAGTGAACAACCAGATCGGATTCACCACAAACTACCTAGACGCACGCTCATCTACCTACTGCACCGATGTAGGCAAAGTCACGCTCTCGCCCGTACTTCACATAAATGCAGATGATGCAGAAGCTGTGGTACATGCTGCTACTTTTGCACTCGAATATCGCATGCGCTACAAGCGCGATGTCTTCCTTGACCTGTTGGGCTATAGAAAATATGGCCACAACGAAGGTGATGAGCCGAAATTCACACAACCTCTGTTGTATAAATCGATATCCAAGCACAAGAATCCCAGAGATATCTATGCTGAAAAGTTGATTGCCGAAGGCATTATCGATAAAGATCATGTCGCCAAGCTAGAGCAAGACTATAAGGCTAGTTTAGAGGAAGACCTAGAAGATTCTAGAAAGGTAGAAAAAACACGCATCACTCCATTCATGCACGACGAATGGAATGGCTTCACACGTGTTGCCGAAGACAAGATGATGCTTCCCGTAGACACAAGCTATTCCATAGAAAAGCTTACGGGTATTGCCGAGAAGATCACCGCACTCCCTTCCGAAAAGAAATTCTTGCGCAAGTTAGAGCGACTGATACAAGCGCGGCATAGAATGTACTTTGAAGACAATCAACTCGATTGGGCCATGGGCGAATTACTTGCCTATGGGTCGTTGTTGGAAGAAGGGTACGATGTGCGCATGACAGGACAAGATGTAGAACGAGGCACCTTTTCGCACCGCCATGCCGTGATCAAGACCGAAATGCACGAAAAGGAAGTTGTATTGCTGAATGAGTTGGGCGACCAACAAAACGGGCAATTCCACATCTACAACTCCTTACTTTCAGAGTATGCCGTGATGGGCTTCGATTATGGCTATGCCATGGCCAGCCCTAAAACACTGACCATCTGGGAGGCACAGTTTGGCGACTTTAGCAATGGCGCTCAAATAATCATCGACCAATATCTCTCTTCTGCAGAAGACAAGTGGAAGCTACAGAATGGTCTGGTACTACTATTGCCTCACGGGTACGAAGGCCAAGGCGCCGAGCATTCGTCGGGTCGTATGGAGCGATACTTGCAACTCTGCGCCAAAGACAATATGTATGTGGCCGACGTGACCACGCCAGCAAACATGTTTCACCTGTTGCGCCGTCAGATGAAAGCGGAATATCGCAAACCATTGGTGGTATTCACGCCAAAGAGTTTGCTACGCCACCCAAGAGTACTCTCTACCAAAGAAGAATTGGCCAATGGCAGTTTTCAAATGTTGATCGATGACGCTGAAGCTGATGCCAAAAAAGTGAAGACCTTGGTATTCTGTACTGGGAAGTTCTACTATGACCTTCTGGCCGCGCGCGAAGAAAAACAACGCAATGATGTAGCCTTGGTGCGTATCGAACAGTTATTCCCACTTCCAGCAGGGCAAATGCGCGATGCACTCAAGAAGTACAGCAATGCTGAAGATGTGGTCTGGGCACAAGAAGAACCTCGAAACATGGGGGCTTGGGGTCATATGCTGATGCATTTTGATCAAGCCAAACAGTTCAGAGTGGCGTCCAGAAGATTTTACGGTGCGCCAGCCGCAGGAAGCTCTGTACGTTCAAAGCGACGCCACAACGAAGTCATCGAATATGTGTTCGATAAGACGAAAGATAATTTTGTAAGAAGAAAAGTTTAAACGAAAGAATAGGATCATGGTTCTAGAAATGAAAGTCCCTTCACCGGGAGAGTCGATCACCGAAGTAGAAATCGCAGAATGGCTCGTGCAAGATGGCGACTATGTAGAGAAAGACCAAGCCATCGCAGAGGTCGACTCTGACAAAGCCACGCTTGAACTACCGGCCGAAGCCAGTGGCACCATTACGCTAAAAGCTGAAGAAGGCGATGCTGTTGCAGTAGGCCAAGTGGTTTGTTTGATCGACACCTCTGCAGAAAAACCTGCTGGAGGTGAGGCATCTGCCAAAGAAGAGCCAAAGGAAGCGACCAAAGAAACACCAAAGCCCGAAGCACCAAAGGTTGAAGAAAAGACGACCTATGCCTCAGGCACTGCTTCACCAGCCGCCAAAAAGATATTGGCCGAAAAAGGTATCGAGGCGAAAGACATACAAGGTACAGGGCGAGATGGCAGAATCACCAAAGAAGATGCAACAAATGCAGTCCCTGCTATGGGCACTCCCTCAGGTGGCAGTAGAGGAAGCAGCCGCAAGAAGATGTCCATGCTCCGCAGAAAAGTGGCCGAGCGATTGGTCTCAGCAAAGAATGAGACAGCTATGCTTACCACATTCAATGAGGTCGACATGTCTGCTGTATTCGCCCTTCGCAAGGAATACAAAGAAACCTTCAAGGCCAAGCATGGTGTAAGTTTAGGGTTCATGTCGTTCTTCACCAAAGCAGTGGTACGAGCTTTACAAGAATATCCTGAAGTAAATTCCATGATCGATGGCAAAGAGATGATCGCCTACGATTTCTGTGATATTAGCATTGCTGTCTCTGGCCCAAAAGGGCTAATGGTCCCCGTGATACGAAATGCTGAGAATTTATCTTTTAGAGGTGTTGAAGCTGAAGTGAAGCGACTGGCCATTCGTGCACGTGATGGACAAATTACTGTGGATGAGATGACAGGTGGCACCTTCACCATATCGAATGGAGGCGTGTTTGGGTCTATGCTTTCTACCCCGATCATCAATCCGCCCCAATCAGGAATTCTGGGTATGCACAACATTGTAGAACGCCCCATCGTAAAAGATGGCCAAATTGTTGCTGCGCCAGTGATGTATGTGGCATTGTCCTATGATCATAGAATCATCGACGGTCGCGAGTCTGTTGGGTTCTTGGTCGCAGTTAAGGAAGCTATTGAAAATCCTGTTGAACTATTAATGGATGGGAATATCAAGAAAGCCCTAGAGCTATAATTCCATATCGCTCATGCATACGAAAGCACTCTTCTGAAAGAGTGCTTCTTTTATTGAAACTTGGTAAAACTTCCGCCTGAACATGGAAGCCCGCCCCTTGGCCTTACCGTCTTTTAGTCGAATTCTAGCCTCATTGACTCTGCAGCACTCCTAAGGCTCGCTCATCCATGTCAACCACAAGGGAACAGTTGATCTGTCTGAACTTCTCCCTTGGGGGAGAAGAAAAGAGGGCGTTCATTGAAAGCTCTTTTAGAGCTTGATCAAAGCCATCACTTTCAGTGGTGGATATTTACTAAGAAGATTGACCCAGTAGGTCAACTGGGTCAATCGAGGTCATTGGTTGGTATGAGAAATAAGTGAAAATCAGTTACAAGGTAAAAAATATTAACGAATTGACAATAAGCCCTAAGATCATTAAGATGAAAATTGTATAAGGCAAAAGGTGGCTTAATTTACTCGGGGAGGTAGTGTTGCTTTTCACGGCCATTGGTTTTGGTTACCATACAAAGTTGTGTAAACTTGATTACCTGTGACAGGGTGAAAATACCTGTTTATCTCAAATAGACGCAATTCTTGTCATAATCAATGACCGCCTTGGCACGCTTTAGCACATCAGCCCCAATGATCCCATCTACGGGAATGGCATCACGTTCTGCCAAGGCAGCATTCACATACATCATATTAAAGAGTATGATGGCCAATTTCTGTCGTTTCCACTCACCGATCTCAACACTATTGCGCTTGGCTATTTGCGTGCTCATACCACGACCGCCTGCACCTGCCGCTCTGATCTCCGAGTCTTTTGGCTGCAGGTTAAAATGGTCGATACGGTCTGTGCCTATGCACGTGTTAGAAGCACCTGTGTCCAGAATGAAACGCCCTTCAACACCATTCACCTTGGCATAGACCTCATAATGATCGGTGCTGATACGTTTTAAAGGCACTCGTGTGTATCCCTTGTCTAGAAGAAATTTTCTTAGTGAAGACATTCATGCAATTTTGTACAAATGTAAACATTTATCTTTGCGGCCATGATAATAACCGATACGCATACCCACCTTTACAGTGAGGCGTTTGACGATGACCAAGAGGCAATGATACGTCGTGCCGAAGCGGCAGGCGTCTCTCGATTCTTCATCCCGGCTATTGATTCGAGCTACACCCAACGCATGTATGCTTTGGAAGGGAAGTATCCTGAACAAGTATTCTTGATGATGGGCCTTCACCCTACCAGCGTCAAAGAAGACTACGAAGAAGAGCTGGCACACGTAGAGGCAGAATTTGCAAAGCGAAGGTTCTATGCGGTAGGCGAAATTGGGATTGACCTGTATTGGGACAAAAGTACACTAGCGATTCAGCAAGATGCCTTTACAAGGCAAATTCGATTGGCAAAGAAATACACCTTGCCCATTGTCATACATTGCCGTGACGCATTCGATGAAATCTTTGACGTACTCGAAGACGAAAGAGGTGACGACCTGTTCGGGATCTTCCATTGCTTTACAGGCACCAAAGACCAAGCGGAACGTGCCATTTCATTTAACATGAGACTAGGAATCGGTGGTGTCGTAACTTTCAAGAACGGAAAGGTCGATCGTTTTTTACATGAGGTCGGCCTGAAGCATATAGTGCTCGAAACAGATTCGCCCTATCTAGCCCCGACACCCTTCCGCGGCAAGCGGAACGAATCCTCCTATATCATCAAGGTCTTAGAAAAGCTTTCTTCTGTCTACGGTGTCTCAGAAGAAGAGATCGCCCATGTCACTACTGAAAACTCCAAGGAGGTTTTTGGTATTTAACATCCAGACCAGGGGCCGCTACGCCGGAAGACGAAAGAATCTATCCATTATCTTCGTTCTAGTAGTGAAACAAGTCTTATTTCTATTATCTTTAAATTCACATGAAATTAAGACTCGTTTGAAGGCAATTCCTAACATACTACTGATCTATACGGGTGGTACCATTGGCATGATCAAGGATTTTGAAACAGGCGCTTTGCGGGCCTTTGATTTCGAAAAGCTATTGGAACGAATCCCAGAGCTCACGCATTTGCACTGTACCATTAGAACCGTTTCTTTCGATGTGCCGTTAGATTCTTCTAACATGGATCCACAGCATTGGGTACATTTGGCAGAGATCATCGAAAAGGGCTATCATGATTTCGATGGTTTTGTAGTATTGCATGGCAGCGACACGATGAGTTATTCGGCTTCGGCATTGAGTTTTATGCTGGAGCATTTGGCAAAGCCCGTCATTTTCACAGGCTCACAATTGCCTATTGGCGACCTACGCACAGACGCCAAGGAAAACCTTATCACCTCCATACAAATAGCATCATTGCAAAGAGAAGGCAAGCCCCTGGTCCAAGAAGTAGGTCTCTACTTTGAGTACAAACTCTATCGTGGCAATCGCACTACCAAGATCAATGCAGAGCATTTCGAAGCTTTTTCCTCATTCAACTATCCTCCTCTGGTAGAATCTGGTGTGCACCTGAAGGTAAATGAGGCTGCTCTTTTTAAACCAGAAGACCAAGCGATGATCATTAGAACGCAGTTGGAAGACAATATCGCTCTGATCAAGTTATTTCCGGGAATCAACGAACAGACATTGCGTTGTATGACATCCTCTGAATCTATCAAAGCTGTGGTATTTGAAACTTTTGGTGCGGGCAATGCACCTACCAGTCCTTGGTTCATAGCATTGTTGCAAGAGCTCTCAGGGGCAGGCAAGCTCCTTATCAATGTGACACAGTGCTCAGGCGGAGGAGTAGTGCTTGGCCAGTATGAGACCAGCAAGCGATTAAAAGACCTTGGCATCATCAGCGGCAAGGACATGACCACCGAGGCAGCTATCGCCAAGACCATGTACCTGTTGGGCCAAAATATTGAAGGTGAAAACTTTAAGCATGCTTTTGAGCGATCACTGCGCGGAGAGGTCTCAGAAAATTAACGGGGTATATTTTCACGGCTAGAATATTTTTTGTTATTTGGGACTCTGTTTCCTTATTTTTCAAGGTTTCAGAGATAGATAGAGAGGTGGCCGAGTGGTCGAAGGCGCACGCCTGGAACGCGTGTATGCGGCAAAACCGTATCGAGGGTTCGAATCCCTTCCTCTCTGCAAGTGCAAACATCAGCGTAGCTGAGGCTTCCCCTAGAGCAACGAAAAGGATGCGCACATCAAATTTTGTGAATTTTGAGGAAGTTGCCAACTTGTTTTTGTTTGCACTTGTACACCACAAAGAGAGCATAGGGAAAACGAAAGCTTAGTCCCTTTGGCTCTGCGAAATTAAATTCATTACTTATTGACATTTTTTATATCTTTAAAACCAATTAACTAACTTAAGTTTGACAGAAATGAAAAGATTATTCTCTACACTTACGATTGCTGGATTTATGTTGCTGAATGCAGCACCTGTTTTTGCTCAGGAAGCTGAGTCGAAAGGATTCCACCAAGTACTTAAAGAAAAATTCATTGAAGGTGGTCCTGCCTTTATGGGTATCGTACTACTATGTCTTATCCTTGGTCTTGCTTTTTGTATCGAAAGGATCATTTACTTGAACATGGCCACCACCAACACCAACAAATTGATCAAGAACGTAGAAGACGCACTAGCTTCCGGCGGTGTAGATGCTGCCAAAGAAGTAGCTAGAAACACAAAAGGTCCTGTTGCTTCCATCTTCTATCAAGGTCTAGATCGGTCTGAGGAAGGTCTGGACATCGCTGAAAAATCAGTGGTAGCCTACGGAGGGGTTCAGATGGGACAATTGGAGAAGAACGTTTCTTGGATCTCGCTCTTTATCGCTATTGCTCCCATGCTTGGTTTCATGGGTACGGTGATTGGTATGATTCAGGCATTCGACAAGATCAGTGCTGTAGGTGCTTTGGATGCTTCGCTAATTGCGGGCGACATTAAGGTAGCACTTTTGACAACAGTATTCGGTCTTATCGTAGCCATCATTCTTCAAATTTTCTACAACTATATCATTGCAAAGATCGATAGCATCGTAAACAACATGGAAGATGCCTCAATTTCGTTGATCGACCTATTGGCTGCACATAAAAAGTAAACACTAACCAAACTATTGTATAATTATGAAAATTAGTAAAATAGTAGGAATCATTGCAGCTATATTGGCTGTGGTTGGTGTTGTGCTATATGCAATGATGGGAGCTTCTGACAGTGATGCCCCATCGCAGATATCACCTATGCTACAATTGGCATATGTAATGATAGCCATTGCTGCTTTTGCTGCTATCCTCTTTGGATTGATAAGCATCTTTACTGGAGGCAACATCAAAAAGACCTTAATTACACTCGGAGTGTTAGCTGCTGTAGTAGCGCTTGGGTTTGGCTTGGCAGATTCAAGCCCAGACCTCATCAAGTCATTCTCCGAAAGACCTCAGCCCATCGAAGTGGCTGAATCCACCTCTAAGAACGTAGGTGCCGGCTTGCGTATCTTCTATATCCTTGCCATCGTTGCCATTGCTGCTATGGCCTGGGGTGGAGTAAAAAGAGCACTAAGCAGATAAAACAATATAAGTTATGCCAAAAAGAGCAATACCAGAGATCAATGCGGGTTCGATGGCAGACATTGCGTTTCTGCTCCTCATTTTCTTTTTGGTGACAACGACTTTTGAGACCAATTCCGGGATCAACCGTAAGTTGCCACCACCACAACCAGAAGATGTGGACCCACCCATCATTAGACAGCGTAACATCTTCACTGTGGTGGTCAACAAAAATGACCAGCTACTTGTAGAAGACCAATTGATGGAGGTAACAGATCTTCGAAAGGCCGCCATGGATTTCCTAGATAACGGAGCTTCTACCAATGACCAAGGTGAAAATTGCAACTACTGTAAAGGAAAGAAGGACCCCGAGTCTTCTGACCACCCAGACAAAGCGATCATTTCACTTCAAAATGACAGGGAAACTAGCTATAAAACGTACATAGAAGTGCAAAATGAGCTTGTTGCAGCGTACAACGAGCTTCGTGCACGCGAATATGCTAGACTATATCCTGGCAGAGATTATCTTGCTGACGAGGAAGAGTATACAACCGCTAAGACACCAGAAGAGGTTAAAGACCGCCTCAAGCCGAGGTTAGAGCGTGTTAAAAAAATGTATCCTCAAAAGCTATCGGAAGCTGAACCGAAGAAAAACTAAAAACATATAGATATGTCAAAGTTTAAGAAAAAAAAGGATGGGGGCCTTCCGCCTGTGAACACGGCTGCCTTGCCTGATATCGTTTTCATGCTGTTGTTCTTCTTCATGACCGTAACAGTGATGAAAGACAACACGCTGAAGATAAAGCAACAGCTTCCATCTGCTGACCAGCTACACACGCTAGACAAGAAAGACCCTGTGATCTACATCTATGCTGGAGAGCCGCTAGATCAATTCAAGGCCAAATGGGGAAGCAGTGCCAAGATCCAATTAAACGATTCTTTCAAGGAAGTTACTGACATTGCACAGTACATCCTTTCAGAGCGCGCTGATTTTAGACAAGACCAGCAAAATAAGATCACCACTGCCCTTAAGGTAGATGGTGAGACCAACATGGGACTTATTTCAGACATCAAGCAAGAATTGAGAGATGTTAATGCATTGAAGATCAATTACATTGCCAATAAGAAAAGTGAGTAATCGTACGTTTAGAGACTTTCAGATAGAAAAAGGCATTCCATGGAATGCCTTTTTTGTTTGCACCTACTGCTCCAAAAGCTATTAGTATCTTTGTTACAAACGCTTCGCTATGCGCGTATATCTTTTTGCGATCTTCCTTCTAATTGGACCAATGGCAGTATCTCAAGAAAACTCTGATGATGTCCTTGGCCAGAGATACTTAGAAGACCAATTTTACACAGGCATCACATACAACCTGTTACTTAATAGGCCAAATGATGTAAGCCAAAATAGTTTATCTAACGGGCTTCATATAGGCTTCATCAAGGACCTTCCCATCAATAAAAGAAGAAATATTGGTTTTGGTATCGGCGTAGGTTATAACATCAATACCTATTTCTCGAATTTTACTGCCTCCAAGGCCAATAACACCATTGTATACCAACAGATAAGCTCTAATAATTTTAGTAAGAACCGTTACACCTCACATATTGTAGAGATGCCGTTAGAGTTCAGATGGCGAACATCTGACACAGCTAGCTACGAATTTTGGCGCATTTACTCGGGCATAAAGTTGGGCTATGTGTTCGCTAACAGCTTCCGATTTCAAGATGACACGGTAAACCAGCGATTCAGTAGCTCGGACATACAACGCTTCCAATATGGGGTTCATGTAAGTTTTGGGTACCACACTTGGAATTTCTATGCCTACTATGGACTTGACAAGCTATTTGAAGATGGCGTCTTTACTGTTGAAAACGAATCAATACAGATCAATGACCTCAAGATAGGCCTGATGTTCTACATTCTATAACCAATAATGGAACGCAAACAGTTGAGGAATTGCCCCAGCCATGCTTCCTAGGATCACCTCATGTCGTGTGTGTGCTTTGAAGTGAAGTCGTGATGTAGCGACTGCCCCACTGGCGATTATCAAAGCTCCCAAAAGCCAGGCCAAGTTTATCTTGTAGTGATAGCTTAGACCAACCACAAAGATCGTCAACCCAGTAACCCCCATCATATGCATGCTGGCCTTTATCTTGAAAACGATCATTACATAGCAAAGCATCATCGTTCCTACAATGCCCGAAAAAAAGAAGAATAGCTCCTGGGCAAAGGTCTTCGGCACCACTCTGACCATGATCAACAACATCAGTACGACATTGGCCAGAACAGGTATTTTCCGTTCTTGTACATTGGGCAAAAAAAAGGATCGTATGATTCCTAGGTTTTTCAACAAATGAAAAAGGACAAGCGGAATGATCACACTTAATATGGTTATTGAAATGATAACAGCTCTGACCAGCCTTTGAGGATAGAATTTAGGAGTAACTGCATAAAAGATGATCGTACCGATCAAAGAAATGAATACAGGATGGAAAACATATGAGACTAATGTCAGGAAACGATTCATATCTTCTTACGCAAGCGTGCCACAGGGTAGTCTAATTGCTCGCGGTATTTAGCAACCGTTCTTCGAGCAATGGGATATCCTTTGTCTTTCAGGATCTTGGACAGTTTCTCATCAGTGAGTGGCTTGCGCTTATCTTCCTCTTCGATAACAGTTTCTAGAATCTTTTTGATCTCGCGCGTACTTACTTCTTCGCCTTGCTCATTTTTCATTGCCTCAGAGAAGAATTCCTTTATCAGCTTGGTGCCATAAGGCGTGTCTACATACTTGCTATTGGCCACTCGCGAAACTGTTGATACATCCATCGCGATCATATCTGCAATGTCCTTCAGGATCATGGGCTTTAGCTTACGCTCGTCTCCCGTGAGGAAATATTCCTCCTGATAATGCATAATGGCATTCATCGTAACAAGCAACGTCTGCTGGCGTTGTCTGATCGCATCTATGAACCACTTCGCTGCATCTAACTTCTGCTTGATGAACAGCACAGCATCCTTTTGCGATTTGCTTTTCTCTTTGCTCTGCTTGTACCCTTTGAGCATTTCGTTATACTCTTTTGACACATGCAACTCAGGGGCATTTCTACCATTGAGCGTCAATTCTAACTTACCATCAACAATTCTAATCGTATAATCAGGCACGATCTGTTCTACGATCTTATTGCTGCCAGCATACGTTCCTCCAGGCTTAGGATTGAGCCTTTCTATCTCGCTGATGGCATCTTTTAAGGCATCCTCATCGATATCGAACTTCTGAAGGATCTTCTTATAGTGTTTTTTGGTAAACTGATCGAACGCTTTTTCAAGGATCTCCATGGCCAACCTCACCCCAAAAGAATTTTCCTTTCTCTTGAGCTGGATCAAAAGACACTCTTGTAAGTTTCTTGCACCAACCCCAGCAGGGTCAAGCTCATGAATTATTTCGAACACTTCATTAATTCGCTCGTCTGTGGTGAAAACATTCTGAGTAAAAGCAAGGTCATCCATGATATCAGTTACCGACCTACGGACATAGCCACTCTCATCAATGCTTCCAACTAGGAATTCTGCAATTTTTTGCTCTTCTTCTTCAAGGCGAAACGTACTCAACTGATTCATTAAGAACTGCGTGAAAGAAGTCCCTGAAGCATACGGCACTTTCTTGTCGTCATCATCGGCACTGTAGTTGTTGGCTTGCAGGCGATAGTTCGGGATCTCATCATCGCTGATATACTCGTCTATATTTACATCATCACGCGAATCATCGTCAGACGAGTAGTCATCATAGGCGTCCTCTCCGTAAAGCGAATCGTCCTCATAGTCATCTGTCTTATCCTTACCGCTCTCTAACGCTGGATTCTCTTCAAGTTCTTGCTTCAATCGTTGCTCAAAGGCCAAGGTTGGCAACTGGATCAGTTTCATCAACTGGATCTGTTGCGGAGAAAGCTTCTGTGATAATTTGAATTGTAACTGTTGTTTTAACATGAAAACCTGTCTGCCATTTGCTAAACAAAAATAGGGAATAACCAGCATAACTGCTGATAGTTCCTTGAAATGATTTCATCATGAAAAAACCCGCAAACGTTGCGGGTTTCCTTCTATCCTATCTCAAAGATATGCTTTAGTCTGCAAGCACGATAACTTTGTTGTCCTTCATCTCTAGCGTTCCACTGTTGATCGACAACACAGTTGTATTGTTTTCTCCTTTGGTGAATTCATCTTTGAATTCCTTACTAAGTTCTATGGCACCATGGATCTTCACGTTCCCTTGACCAAGCAGCGATACGATGGGGGCGTGATCCTTCAGCATCTGGAACTCGCCGTTGATGCCTGGCACTGCAACTGATTCTACTTCACCACTGAAAAGTGTGGCCTCTGGGGTTACTATTTCTAAATACATGTTTTAAGTATTGAGTATTGAGCATTTAGATCATGAGATCACACTCAATACTAAACTACACATCTCGTTACTGTTCTATGCTTCAGCTAACATCTTTTCACCAGCCTCGATAGCTTCCTCGATGCTTCCTTTAAGGTTGAAAGCTGCTTCCGGCAGGTGGTCCAACTCGCCATCCATGATCATGTTGAATCCTTTGATGGTTTCCTTGATGTCAACCAACACACCTGGAATTCCTGTAAACTGCTCTGCAACGTGGAAGGGCTGCGATAGGAAACGCTGCACACGACGTGCGCGACCTACAGCCAACTTATCTTCTTCGGACAGTTCTTCCATACCTAGAATTGCAATGATGTCTTGAAGCTCTTTATAACGCTGTAACAACTCTTTTACACGTTGTGCACAATCGTAATGCTCGTTCCCAAGAATGTCTGGAGTAAGAATTCTTGATGTAGAGTCTAGTGGGTCGACCGCAGGATATATACCAAGCTCAGCGATCTTACGAGACAGTACTGTTGTTGCATCCAAGTGAGCAAATGTGGTTGCAGGTGCAGGGTCTGTCAAGTCATCCGCAGGAACATACACTGCTTGTACAGATGTGATCGATCCTTTTTTAGTAGACGTGATGCGCTCTTGCATGGCACCCATCTCGGTAGCCAAAGTAGGTTGGTATCCGACCGCTGAAGGCATACGTCCAAGAAGTGCAGACACCTCTGACCCAGCTTGTGTAAAACGGAAGATATTATCAATAAAGAATAGCACGTCCTTTCCTTGGCCATCTCCTGCTCCGTCACGGAAGTATTCGGCAATCGTCAATCCGGAAAGTGCCACACGAGCACGTGCTCCGGGAGGTTCGTTCATCTGTCCAAAAACAAAAGTAGCCTTTGACTCCTTCATGGCTGCCTTATCTACCTTTTGCAGGTCCCAACCTCCTTCTTCCATAGAATGCAAGAAGGCATCCCCGTATTTGATGATCCCAGATTCTAGCATCTCACGCAGCAGGTCGTTACCTTCACGAGTTCTCTCACCTACACCAGCAAATACAGAAAGCCCGCCATGTCCTTTGGCAATGTTGTTGATCAACTCCTGGATCAAGACTGTTTTACCCACACCTGCACCACCAAACAATCCGATCTTACCTCCTTTTGCATAAGGTTCGATAAGGTCTATTACCTTGATTCCTGTGAAAAGTACTTCCGTTGACGTTGAAAGGTCTTCGAATTTCGGTGCCTCGCGGTGAATAGGAAGGCCATCGTTACCTGCTTTAGGAAGATTGCCCAGTCCGTCAATTGCATCGCCGATCACGTTGAAAAGGCGTCCATAAACGTCTTCACCAATAGGCATCTGGATAGGGTTTCCTGTAGCTAGCACTTCAGTACCGCGGCTAAGACCATCCGTAGAGTCCATAGAGATGGTCCGCACGGTGTCCTCACCAATGTGAGATTGTACTTCTAACACCAATGTTGAACCGTCTTGATTCTTGATCTCTAATGAATCGTATATCTTCGGAAGCTCGCTTCCGCTCGCAAATTCAACGTCCACAACTGGACCGATGATCTGGGCAACTTTTCCTATAACTTTAGACATTGCTTAAGTGTTTTTATATTCGGTAAGACGTGTATGCGGCAACACGTTGTTTTTAGCGGTGCAAAGATATACTTTTCAATATAAAAAGTAGCATGCATCGCTTTCATTTTTAAACATCTTTGAACAAAAAAGCCAGCGAAAATTTCGCTGGCCTTAATTACTATACTTGGTATGTATTCAATTCAGATATATCCCTGTAAAATCAACTGGGTTTACTTCTGGCAGGTTTGCACCGTATTTGGCATTGATCAGAGCGATCATTTGATTGGCAATTACGGCATTCCCCCTTGGTGATGGATGGATACCATCTAATGAGAATGTTCCTCCAGTTACAAAATCTGCAGTCATAAAGGCGCTTCCAGCCTGAAATCCGTTAGTAGCTACTTCGTTGAAAAAGGTGTTCACATCAAACAGAGGCCAATCTAATTGAGTGGCCGTATCGGCGATCACCTGATTGAATGCTACGGTAGCATCGGCGATCTCTTGTTGTTCTGAAGGCAGCAATACCCACTTATCTGCCAATCCAAGCGTAATTCCTTCTGTAGAGAACTGAGCAGCTAGCTCAGGAGACAGCCCTTGAGACTCTAAGAATGCCGCAGCATCTGCATTCACAGTACCAACGAGCGAACTTGTCGTTAACAACAATAGGTCGTCTGCCGTAGCTTGACGCGTTTGACCATAAAGATTTCCTAATAGTGCTGCAACTAATGGCACTGCTGCTGGGTCAGTTATTCCAAATTGTTGCAAGAAAATCGGGAAGGTAGGGCTCGCATTCAACTGTGCTGTTATGATGGCAGAGATGTCTGCCAAGGTCTCGTCTACAATTACCACTGGGCTTGCAGCTGTTTCAGAAAAAACAATTGCTCTACTTGGGTCAACCGCCTCAAAAATTGGGTTTAGTGCGCCAAACACAGAATTCAACGTCGGAATCTGAGGTCCAAAATTAGGATCTGTTGGGTCTAGAGGCGCAAAAGGAACCGTAGTGAAGAATGGTGCATCTGCAACATTAGGGATATTTGCCACGATACCACCGCCAACACCTGCAGCTTGTATTTGCTGGGTAATAGCTGCAAAAGTACCTGTAAATGTTGGTGTATCTGTAATAGGATTGTAGTTATCGGCCATCATGTCGCTTTCGCCACCAGAGGTAGCATAGCCTAAGACATCGTTATTACCGATCCATAATGACAAAAAGCTTGGTTGTTGTGCCAGTGCATCTCCTAGAACAGTTGCATTTGGAGCAGAAGCCATTCTTACAAAATATGGATTGGCTGTTGCTGGCATTGTGGCCAGTCCTGCAATATTTCCATAACCTGGTGCCAATAAATGGAAACTCTTAGCACCTGGGACTCCTGAATTGTTGTACTGACCTGGAATGGCATTTGTTGCCACATCTGTCGTTGGTGTGCCACTTACTGGAACAGGAGCCTGATTAACAGCGTCAAAGATCAATCGAGGACCCGCAATAGGAGTTCCACCTAATAACAATCCCCCTATATCGTCATTCATCAAAGGTTGTGTGAATGAAGTGTTCGCACCATCGTCTGTAACTTGGGCAAACTGTTGTGCCAAGATATTAGGGAACGAAACTGCTTGCCCTGTAGTAAACAATGCCCCGTCAGAGAAGCCTGCGGTGATGGAGTTACCCACGGAAACAAAAGTCGAAAAATTAGCTGTGCCGCTTGATATCGTTACTGCAGGAGGGTTTACAAGTTCTACATCACGAATAAAGGGATCTACCAAGGTATCGTCATCAGATTCGCACGACACGATCGCAAAAGTGACCGTAAAGGCAAAAAGTAAACTAATATATTTTTTCATGTCTTTAATTTTTATAGTCACTATTGATTGATTGTCCAAGAAACAAAATATTGTGCTCCGATGGTACCAGCTCCCGGTGCACTCACGTACTCGTGCCCTAGGATGTTGGCTCCACCTATTTTGAATATTGACTTGATACTAGGCACCGTGAGATTGATCTGAGCATCGATAAGGTTCCTAGCAGGGATGATGCCATCAGCAAACGTTGATTCCCAAAGGAACGCATCGTTCCATCTCCAATTCACATTAAAACCAAAGTTCTCGAACAAGTTGTCCTTACCAAAAGAGGCCTTGACCTTGTGCTCGGGGGTGTTGAAGTTCGTCTCGAAATCCGCATCTTGGGGTGCGCGGTCAAAATCTAGCTTGGCGTAGGTGTAATTAAGGCCTAGGTCAAAGCCATTGAGCACCTTCGTGTTGATGCCGATGGCCCCACCATATGAACTGATATCCGAGACTGCATTGGTGTAGGTCTGAAAGACCTGGAAGTCTTCGTTTTGAAGCGCTAGCAACGATAATGAGTTATCGCCTACTGTACCGTAGTAAGGTACCAGTACGTTTCGGTTAGAGAGAAAGTCATCGTATGTATTGTAGTATACACTTAGGTCTATATTGAAGTTGCTGCCCAAGATGCCGCGATATCCTACCTCATATGCCGTAACTTGCTCTGGCTCCACTAGTGGCGTTTCAGCAGCAACAGGAGCACCGGCTCGTACTGAAGCCGCATCAAAGGAATTCTCATAGGCCTGTCTCCCGGTCAGGGTCACTTCGTTGCCAATGATGGCCTGTCCGTTGGTACTAACATCGTCTAAAGTAATGCTGTAACGGTCTAAGTTATCAGGAGCCGACCCTACGAGGATGGCTCTACCGGCGTTCAATCCAATGAACAATGATTGAGTGTCAGGATTCCTGAAACCGGTCTGGAACGATGCTCTGATGTTGTGGCGAGCTTCTTCGTCTAGGGCCACCACCAATGATGCCCGTGGCGAGAAGAAACCATCGAAGAATTCTGACTTATCATAGCGCACAGAGCCTGTGAACTTTACGCGCTCGTCAGCAAACTTCTTCTGAACCTGAAGATAGGCGCCATATTCGCTGTAGTTGATCGGGCCGTCGGTATCCGTGTAGATGGTTCCTGCAGAGTTCAACTCAAATTGACGGTACGAACCACCGATCATGATGTCTGCAAAGTCTTTGGTAAGATGCGCAAAGTTGTAGTTGGCATCTACATGATATAGCCTAGAATTATCTTGGAATCTCGATCCCGTGGTAAGGTCGCCATCGGCAGTCACGGCATTAAAGGCATTTTCGAACTCTGGAGTACCAGGCAGAAAACGACCCGTATCGGCTGCAGACCTACCTGCAGCATGAGCTGCAGCGAGTTGGTCTTCGGTAGGGTTGCTGAAAATACCTTGACCTGCTAGTGCCCCAATAAATGCTCCTGCATAGTCGGTGAACCATTGCTGATCACTCTTCCAGCGTCGGTTAACGTTGATCGCCGTGAAGCGTGTGTCATATGAGTTCCCTGCCTTCTCAGAAGTCGTGTAGCCTCGCACAAAGAAGTTGTCGCTTCGCACCTCTAATTTGTGCTGTTGCATGAAGAAGTCTTGTATGGAATAGCGGTTGGCACCTTGGTAAATGGTGTTTCCTCTACCGATCTTTGAGTTCCAGATAAACTCTAGGTCATCACCAAACGGCTTGTAATGTAATGCGAAGTCTGCCTTTACGCTTTCGGCATCGTAGTTCATCAGGTCTTGCTCGGCATAGCCAGTTCTTGAGATTGTTGCCGAGCCATAGTTTGTAGCAGCGGGAATGGGTAATGCACCGGCAGCTATTTCATCAAAATCCAAGGTAGTTGCTACTTCGTCACCATATATGTTTAGCCCATCATAGTTAGGGTTATCTCGTGTAAAGCCTGGATTGTTGAAATCGGTGAAGTCTGTAGAGAACCACTCTGTACCTTGCAAGTAAGACACCGAAGCCTTGGCTGCAAACTTCTCGCTGAACTTGTGGGCTGCCCTGACGCCAACATCATAGAACGCATTGTCTCCTGCATTGTCGCTAGAGGTAAGACCTGTTTTTAGGTAGGTACTTATACCTGTATGCGTAAATGGGCTCTTGCTGGTCATGAAAAGGATCCCGTTGAAGGCGTTAGCACCATATAGAGCCGAAGATGCGCCAGGAAGTAGCTCTACCGAATTAACATCCAGCTCAGACATTCCTAACAGGTTCCCCAAGGGGAAGTTCAATGCTGGCGATGAGTTGTCCATACCATCTACAAGCTGTACGAAACGGGTGTTAGCAAAGGAGGCAAAGCCGCGAGTGTTGATGCTCTTGAATGTAAGGCTGTTGGTGTTCATGTCAACACCTTTTAGGTTTTCTAATGAATCGTAGAACGTGGGGGCGCTTGAGTTTTGGATGGCTTTGACATCAAAGCGCTCGATCGTTACGGGCGACTCGCGAATACGCTCCGGAGTACGAGAAGCTGAAATCACTATTTCATCCAACAGGGTTGCCTCTTCCTGCATAGTAACTTCAACATTTTGATTGTTGGAGGTTATCTGTGCGGTCTGTGCTTCAAATCCAACACTGGTAAATCTTAAAGTAAATGGTGGTGTTTTGTCTGTCTGAAGAGTGAATAGCCCATCAAAATCAGTAACGGCACCAGTTGCAGTACCGTCAACAACAACATTCACGCCGGGTATTGGTTGTCCGTTATTGTCCATGACTTTCCCTGTCACCGTCGATTGTGCAAAGGTCACTGCACAACAGAGCAGGGTGAAAATTGATAAAAGTGTTCTCATCATTAAATTAGGGTTATATTAATGCGAACAAGATACACTTTTTTGCCTATTTCGAACAAAAAAGGGGTGAAAATTGATTATTTTCTATTCTACCGTAACAGATTTTGCCAAATTCCTTGGTTGGTCTACATTACAACCCCTCATTACGGCAATATGGTACGATAAAAGTTGAAGCGGAATCGTTGTCAGCAAAGGAGTAAAGGCCTCGAAAGTTTCAGGCACTTCAATGACGTGGTCTGATAGTTCTTTGACGGCTTGATCCCCTTCGGTGACCACAGCTATGATCTTCCCTGCTCGAGATTTTATCTCTTGAATGTTACTTACTACTTTTTCGTAATGGCCTTTTCTGGTGGCGATCACAACCACTGGCATTTGTTCGTCGATCAAAGCGATCGGGCCATGCTTCATCTCTGCAGCAGGATATCCTTCAGCATGGATGTATGATATCTCCTTCAACTTCAACGCGCCCTCTAATGCTACCGGGAAGTTATATCCTCGCCCTAGATACAGAAAGTTGGAGGCGTCCTTGTATTCCTCAGAGATAGTGATGATATGCTGGTTTGTTGCTTCCGTCAATGTCTGCGCTACTTTTTCTGGGATCAACTCTAGCTCTCTAAGATAGTAGTGGTAATCACTCTTGGAAAGCGTGCCCTTTGCTTCACCTAAGCGCAAGGCAATCAATGATAAGATCGTTATTTGGGTCGTGAATGCCTTTGTCGAGGCAACACCGATCTCTGGACCTGCGTGTGTATATGCACCAGCATCCGTTTCTCGAGCAATCGATGACCCCACCACATTGCAGACCCCAAAGACAAACGCACCATTTTGCTTGGCGAGCTTGATGGCTGCTAAGGTATCTGCCGTTTCGCCCGATTGTGATATGGCAATAACTACATCCTTTTTTGTAATTACAGGGTTCCTATATCTAAACTCTGATGCATATTCAACCTCTACAGGGACCCTGGCCAAATTCTCAAAGATGTATTCTGCCACTAATCCAGCATGCCATGATGTGCCGCAGGCCACGACGATAATTCTATCAGCATTTAAGAACTTTTGAATATTATCATCGACACCAGCCATTCTTATAATGCCCTCATCTGCCAGAAGTCTTCCTCTATAGGTGTCTTTTATGGCTTCAGGTTGCTCGTAGATCTCTTTTAGCATGAAATGGTCGTAGCCACCCTTTTCGATCTGTTCAAGGTTCAGCTGAAGTTCTTGTATGTACGGGTCGACCAATGAGTCATCATGGATCTTTCTTACTTTGACGCCTTTTGCAAGCCTCACCACAGCCATTTCTTCATCCTCTAGGTATATGGTCTTGTTGGTGTACTCTATAAATGGTGATGCATCTGAGGCGATGAAGAACTCATTCTCTCCAATACCAATAGCTAGCGGGCTTCCAAGTCTGGCAACTACGATCTCATCGGGCTTTGCCTTATCGAAAACAGCGATCGCGTAGGCCCCGACCACTTGATTGAGTGCTATCTGCACTGCCTTGCCTAGCTTTACTTCTTCGTTCTTCTTGACATCTTCAATGAGATTTACAAGCACTTCTGTATCTGTATCTGACTTGAAGGTATACCCTCTGTTGATCAATTCTTTCTTGAGTGGCTCGTAATTCTCTATGATGCCATTATGAATGATCACCAGTTCTCCAGAATTTGAATAGTGTGGATGGGAATTGACGTCATTGGGGACACCATGGGTTGCCCATCTCGTATGCCCTATTCCAATGGTGCCATCTTTAGTGATCTCTTGTGCAGCTCGCTCTTCTAGGTCTACTACTTTTCCTTTTGTCTTGGCCACTTTTAGGTCTGAACCATCAAATAGTGCAATTCCGGCACTATCATACCCTCGATATTCAAGTCGCTTTAGTCCTTTGACAATGATAGGATACGCTTCTCTATGGCCTAAATAACCTACTATTCCACACATGATCTATTGATTTGGGTCTGAATATATTATCTCTAATCGCAATCTTTTGTCTTCTGGCGCATCTTCAGAACCTCCGTATAATACTGTGCCAAACGGATTGATGATATTGGCAATCGGAATGCTCATCTCTTGGGACGAGTCCATAGCTGCACCGACCATTGCATTGTAGTTGGTGTTAACATCGATATCTGGGGTAACGACAAGACCCAGCGTAACGTTAGAGAAATCCTCTTCATTACGAAGGAAGTTGTTAACATGTTGGGTTATTCGGATCTTGTACGTGGCTCCGGAAGAATCTTCGTCTATGATGCCGCCATGAATGATTTTATCGTCAGTACTCAACACTCCCGTTGTTGGGTCAAAGAAATAATCTGCCACAGGTAGCTCAGTAGTCGTATCATAAAGATAAATGCGGTATGCATTGTTAAATGTTGCCCCGGCAGCATCTATGGTCGGTTGGTCGAGGTGAAAGATCAAGCTTGCTTCGTTGATCAACCATTGGTTAGCTTTAAGCTGACCTTCTACGGTAGGGTTACTATCATCTTCATCCAACAGCCTGATCTCCGCAAAGGTACCCGCACCTCCTTTTAAGTACAATCTATCGGCATTGACACCATCACCAGCGATCAGACCTTCAGGAAAATCGCTGTTGGTCAAGGTATTTACTATATTTCCTTGCATTGGGAACGCAATAGATTCAGTCAACGGTGTCGCAACATCGTCAGCGGTATCATCTGTGCCTTTGTCATCAATACCTTGATATTCGTATTCAACAACAACCTGGGCTTGCTGCATATCCAATAGCATCAGTAACTCGTCTGTTTCGGCCATTGAAATGAACAGTCCTCTGAAGTGCTCGGTAAAGTCATCGTTATTCCTGAAAAAGTCCGCACCTTCTTGGTCGAAGATCTCAGCCTGAAAGTCATCGACCATCTTTTGATTCATCTCTATTCGTATCCTTGGAGACAATCTTTCATTGACAACCGTCACGGAACTAGGTGGATTGTTCGGGTCGGGATCGCCACAGTTAGAGGTCTCATTGTCGTCGATGTCTTCAGTGACCAGTATTTCTTGGTCGCTGATCGATCTAGCGCCACTAAAGTATTCATCACCTATGAATCCTGTGAATTGGGTCTCGAGTGCATTGGAGAAAAATTCTTGACTCTCTTGAAAGTCTGCCTCAGGGTCTAGCTCTCTAAGGTAGAAATTGAATCGCGCTACCTTCACAGTAAACTCTGATATGTTGCCATATATGGAATCCAATGCAAAACTTCTCGCCGTCAACTCTGCATCTCTATCAATACAATCATCATCACCATCTGGAATATCATCACCGTCGGTATCCGTATTCAGAGGGTCAGTACCTGCAGCTCTTTCTTCAGAATCGTTGACCCCATCTCCGTCACTATCACTGGCTGCATCAGTAGGGTCTGCATCCAGGCTATCAACAACACCATCATTGTCCCTATCAGCAGTCTCTGCAAAATAAGGTAGGTCGAGGTAGATCCTGGTGATGCGCTCTTGTTCATCACCAACGAGTTCTCCGCTTGCAGCATCCTCATCTTCCTGCTCTTGGGTCTTCTGGCCAAATATTCTTGTGGCATTGGTTGCAAAAGTGATGGGCAAGGTAACTTGTGCCGCCATGGCAGCAGAGGTCTTTCCGTAAATAGGGTCTGTATAATTACCGAATTGATAGGCAGGCAGATCGTTAGTTCGTACTGCTTGCAGTCTCTTGTTATATGCGAAGACAGGAAAAGTAGTATCCCTTACACTAAAATTCTGGTTGCCGATAATGGCACCGGCATCAATCGCATTGAAGTCTTCGTCGCACGAAACCAAGGCTACAAGGGAGAGTACCACAAACCCGAGCACCAAGCTTTTTATTCTTTTCATCATTGATTATCCTAAATCTGTTGTGGACAAAATTAGCCTTATTCGGCAATCAGGCTGTTATAGAAATCATAATATGCATCCGCAAATTCTTCGGCACTCTTGAACCCCAGAGAAGGTACCTTGGCATTCTCTACAGATTCGGTCAATTCTTTCGGAATCTCTTCAGATCCGACCACAAGCGCATCAGCATTCTCTATGGCAGCCTTCATGATGTTAACGTATGTAGGGTCTGCATATTTTGAAGCAGTCCCTTCTTCTATGTTGTCAAACGTCACCTTCTGGTGCATCGCTTTATTCAAGGCGCCTTCATAGCCTTGCCCGTACACGGACAAAACAACTTTGCTGTCTTGGAAAAGGGGCTCGTCTTGATAGTATTTTTTCAAATATACAGGTAGAAGGGAAGCCATCCAGCCATGCACATGGATGATGTCTGGTGCCCAATTCAACTTCTTGACCGTCTCTACGACACCTTTTGCAAAAAAGATGGCACGCTCGTCGTTGTCATCAAACAAGTTGCCTTCTTCATCTGCAAATGTTGCCTTTCTCTTGAAATACTCTTCGTTGTCTATAAAGTAAACCTGAATGCGCTCTTTGGGTATTGAAGCTACTTTGATGATCAATGGCATGTCCATGTCGTTGATCACAAGATTCATTCCCGATAGGCGAATCACTTCGTGGAGTTGATGTCGTCGCTCGTTGATATTTCCGTACCGAGGCATGAATATCCGTATCTGCCCGCCTCTATCGTTGACCATCTTCGGTGCCTCGAAAGACATCGATGAGATCTCTGTCTCTGGCAAGTAGGGGATTACCTCTGATGATACATAAAGTACCCTTTTATTCGTCATATGCTCAGCTTCAAATTTTTCAATAAAAAACATGCAAAATTACAAAAAATATGTGGATTGACTTGAATTGACTATTTTTGCGCGCCTTAGTTTTTTCGTTTGAAAGTCTTCAATTACAAAAACGACGTTACCGAGCATTCGCGTTCTCTTGGCTCGAGAGGAAAGTCTATAGGACTTGTGCCTACCATGGGAGCGCTTCATCAGGGCCATTTGGCTTTGGTGAAACGTGCTTTGAGGCAAAACGATGTGGTGTATGTGAGCATTTTTGTGAATCCCACCCAGTTCAACAACACTAAAGACCTTGAGAAATATCCTCGCACACTCGAAGAGGACATCTCTAAACTGAAGCTTCTTGGCGAGAGCGTATGGGTCTATGCTCCCATAGCTGAGGACATCTACAATGGCAGCATTGAGTCCAGGCGTTTCGATTTTGGCGGGCTAGAGCACGAGATGGAGGGGAAGCATAGAAAAGGGCATTTTGATGGAGTCGGTACGATCGTATCAAAATTGTTCGAAATCGTCTTGCCCAACAAAGCCTACTTTGGCGAGAAGGACTTCCAGCAATTGGCCATCGTGAGAAAGCTGGTAGAAATAACTGACCTGGATGTAGAGATCGTAGGCTGCCCCATCTATCGTGAGGTAAATGGCCTCGCACTTAGCTCCAGGAACCAGCGCCTTACCAAAGAACAACGACAGGAGGCCTCTTTCATCTACAGCACACTAAAAGCTGCCAAGGAAAAGTTTGGCACAAAAAGTGCTAGTAAAGTCTCGAAATGGGTCAACGATCAATTTGAAGGACATCCGAAGCTATCACTGGAATATTTTGAGATAGCGGATGCGAAAACATTAAAGCCCATGAAGCGAAAAGTCGCCAACAAGAAGTATCGAGCCTTTATTGCCGTATACGCAAACGACGTTAGGCTCATAGACAACATAGCCCTAAATTAACTAACTTTGCCACATGCTAATTACTGTAGTAAAATCAAAAATTCACAGAGTAAAAGTCACCGGTGCCGATCTAAATTACATCGGAAGCATTACCATTGACAAAGATTTGATGGAAGCTGCTAACATCATTCAAGGTGAAAAGGTGCAGATCGTCAACAACAACAATGGCGAGCGCCTAGAGACCTATGTGATCCCCGGTGTTAGAGGCAGTGGCGAAATCACACTCAACGGAGCTGCAGCTAGAAAAGTAGCCGTTGGCGATATATTGATCCTCATCTCGTATGCCATGATGGACATTGAAGAGGCCAAGACCTTCAAACCCAATTTGGTGTTCCCTAACGAAGCGACCAACACCCTTACTTGACCTTGAACAAACGAGTAAAAAAGATCCTCAAAATAGTGCTCCCACTTGCTGTGGGAGTTTTTTTGATCTGGTACTCCTTCCACAACACGACCCCAGAAGATCGAGCGAACATTGTCAAGCACATGAAAGAGGCCAACTACTGGTGGGTAGCGCTTTCGCTGTTCTTTGGGGTGATGAGTCACCTTTCCAGAGCCTATCGCTGGGGCTTTTTGCTAGAACCTCTGGGCTACAAGCCCAAGTTTGTGAACAGCGTGCTCACCGTATTGATCGCCTACTTTGCCAACTTGGGGATCCCACGCTCTGGCGAGGTTTTCAGGGCTACCGCTATCTCTGCCTATGAAGACATTCCTTTTGAGAAGGCCTTCGGCACTATCGTAGCCGAGCGCATCATCGACCTTGTCATGCTTTTCTTGGTCATCTTCATTGCCTTTTTGGCGCAAACCGATGTCATTGTGACCGTGTTGCAGGAAAACAACTTCAATCCATTCACGATCATTGGGTTTATTGTAGCCGCACTCATCGTATTGATCGTTGGCCTTCGCATCATCACACGCTCAAGCAATCCTCTCGTCATCAAAATAAAGGACTTCTTGAACGGATTGCTCGACGGCATAAAAAGCGTGGTGAACATGAAGAAAAAGTGGGCGTTCATCTTTCACACCTTCTTTATCTGGAGCATGTACATCTGCATGTTCTATGTGATCAAGTTTACCGTTGAGGAGACCACAGGCCTTTCATTAGGTGCCATCCTATCAGGATTTGTAGGAGGCGCATTTGCCATGAGCACCACCAATGGCGGCATAGGAGCTTATCCGCTTGCGGTAAGCACGATCTTTGAGCTTTATGGCGTCAGTAAAGCTTCTGGAGATGCTTTTGGTTGGATCATGTGGATCGCTCAGACGATCATGGTTGTAGTGTTCGGTGCCCTAGCCTTCTTTATTTTGCCACTTTACAACAGAAACAAGCGTTCTTAAAACATTAATTGTCAATTCTTTTAAAGAAACGCTACTTTTAGCCGCCCCTGTTTAGTCAACTACCTTCGGAAAGCCCGCAAGCCTTCTCAGGAAACGGCTAGAACACTTCGGCACAAGCCTCGAAGCATTTAAATCTCGATTATCGAGTAAAATATTATTGAACATGAAAAGAGCTATTTTGTTCGCCTACTTAATGCTATTCTCTTTTGTGGCCTTGGCACAGACAAAGGTTGAAACTTTTGAATCGTACAAACTTGGTGAAGACCGCACATTGCGTTATTACATTCCTGAGAATTACACGGAAGATTCTGAAGAAAGCACTCCACACCCGCTATTCATCGTACTAGACGCCGACTATCTGTTCGAGTCTGTCGTCTCTAGCGTGAAGTACTACTCGTATTTCGAAAAGATGCCAAGCGCTATCGTGGTGGGGATCGACCAGAACAGTAATCAAGAACGTTACGATGACTGCGATTATAGCGATGCGGACGGTTTTCCAAAAGACAAGGCAAATGATTTCTTCGATTTCATCAGTCTCGAACTTGTTCCCTATTTGGAAGGAAAGTACGAGATCGCCAATTTCAAGATGATCGTTGGTCATGGTATCACCGCGAATTTCATCAACTATTTCATGTTCTTCGAACAACCTGTCTTCAATGGCTATTTGGCTTTGAGCCCAGAGATGGCACCTAGCATGGAACAACGCATCTACGACAATCTGTATGGTGCCAAATCTAAAGTATTCTATTATTTGGCCACAGCACAGAATGATAGAAAGGAGAATAGAAAAAGGATATCGGCACTGGACGCCACCATGAAGTCTGCCGAGAACGAATTCCTGAACTACTATTACGATGACTTTCGGTTGGCAGACCACTTCACCATGCCATCGTATGCCATTCCAAAAGCGTTTGATAACATCTTCAAGATATATGAGCCCATCACGCAAAAAGAGTTCAAAGAAAACATCCTTACTTATGAGGACGGTCCCGTCTATGAATATCTAGAAGAGAAGTACAATACCATAGAGTCGTTGTTTGGTTTTAGAAAGCCCTATGCACTCAATGACATCATGGCCATATATGCTGCACTAAAGAAGAAGGAAGACCTGGAGTCGCTAGAGTTTCTGGCCAAGCTTACTCGAAAGGAATTTCCAGACACTATGATGGGAATGTTCTTCTTGGCCGAATATTACGAACAACTTGGAGAACCCAAAAAAGCACTGAAGACCTACGAAAAAGCCTTTACGATGCAAGAGATCGATTTCATCACCAAGGACCTGGCCATAGAACGCATGGACGCCTTGAAAGCCGACTTCGGTTTCTAGAAAACAAGAAATAGCAGCACCCTTCTTTTCGTTATCTGGTTGAATAGTTACCTTTAGCTTCTCAACCAGATTTTTTATGGCCAAGACCAAAACCGCTTTCTTTTGCCAAAACTGTGGCACGCAATCCCCTAAATGGCAAGGCCAGTGCAGTGCCTGCAAGCAATGGAACACTATTGTAGAAGAGGTCGTTACCAGGGAAGACAAAAAGCCTTGGCATGGCGATTCCTCCGAAAAGCAGAAAAGAACCAAGCCCGTCAGGCTTGCTGAGATCGATGGTGGAGAACAGTTCCGAATGAACCTGATCGACAAAGAATTGAACCGTGTATTAGGTGGGGGTCTGGTTCCTGGTTCGCTTACATTACTGGGCGGAGAGCCCGGTATTGGGAAAAGCACACTGCTATTGCAAGCGAGCCTGCAATTGCCCTTCAAGACCCTTTATGTATCTGGGGAAGAAAGCAAACGACAGATAAAGATGCGTGCCAACAGACTACGTACTGGTGACGACAACTGCTTTGTGCTTACCGAGACAAAGACACAGTCTATTTTCAATCACATAGAATCGCTAAAACCCGACGTCGTTGTGATCGATTCCATCCAAACATTGCATTCGGAGTATATCGAAAGCAATCCCGGCAGCATTTCGCAGATCAGAGAATGCACCGCTGAGCTCATCAAATTTGCCAAAGAAACGCAGACACCTGTGCTGCTGATCGGCCATATCACCAAAGATGGCAACATTGCTGGGCCAAAGATCTTAGAACATATGGTCGACACGGTGTTACAGTTTGAGGGCGACCGAAACCATGTATACCGAATTCTTCGCACCAACAAAAATCGCTTTGGCTCTACCAACGAGATCGGCATCTACGAAATGCAAGGTTCTGGCCTGCGACAGGTAAACAATCCCAGTGAGATATTGATCTCTAATACCGACCCGTCACTAAGCGGAAACAGCATTGCCGCTACGATCGAGGGCGCACGCCCACTCATGATCGAGGTGCAGGCCTTGGTAAGTTCGGCTGTGTACGGCACACCACAGCGCTCAGCCACCGGATACAATGCCAAGAGGCTAAATATGATCTTGGCCGTATTAGAAAAACGTGCAGGATTTCGGTTGGCAGCCAAAGATGTATTTCTGAATATCACAGGCGGTGTTTCGGTAGATGATACAGCTATCGACCTAGCAGTGATCGCCGCTATCTTATCGAGTGATACAGACATTGCTGTAAATCGAAAATATTGCTTTGCTGGCGAGATAGGCCTTTCTGGTGAGATTAGAGCCGTACAAAGGGTTGATCAGCGTATTATGGAAGCCGAAAAATTAGGGTATGATACCATCTACATATCGAAGAGCAATAAGGTCTCTGCACAACCTAAAAACCTAAAGGTCGAGCAAGTTTCTAAGATCGAGGGACTTACCAACGCCTTGTTTGGATAGAGATCCATTAACTTATTCTTAACAGACTGTCTTTCATTCGGTTAAATCCTTATTCCTAATTATCGAAAAACATGCACTTTGTCTAAAAAACGTGCAGATCGACTATTTTTTTGACCCTGTTTCGCGCGCGTGTGATATTTTAGCTAATACCCAAATCTGAAAAGTTATGTTACGTACGTGCTTAACCTTACTATGTGCTGTGTCCTTCACAACAGCAATTTTTGCACAGCATACCTTCGTTTACGAAAACTTTGATGCCAACAATGGTAGCTGGACCTCGTCTACCAGAAGTGGGCCCCACAACGGGTCTTGGACCTACCACACGACCACTACACCGCTACAGGCAGAGGCTGGCTATTGGGCCCTGAACTCCTTCAACAGCTATGGTGACAACTACTATACGTATCTGACCAGCCCAGCCTATTCTACCTCGGGCTATACCAGTGTGAAGCTACGCCTGGACATCTTTCATGATACCGACAACGATGTAGACGACGGGATGCAGGTAGAGTACAGTTACAATGGCTCGGCTTGGTTTCAATTGGGTACCACAAGTAGCACAGGTCTAAATTGGTACAACGACACTGACATCGATGCCATTTCCAACAATGCACATGGGTGGAGCGGTGCCAGTTTTCAAAATGCCTCTAGTGCCTCTAAATTCATCGAAACTTCTGTCGTTGATTCGGCCATGGACAATCGCACTACCATATACTTCAGGATCGTGTTTGCCAGTGATGATGAAGATGCAGACATGGGGGTGGCCATCGACAACTTTTTCTTGGAGGGAACACCAAGTACTACCATACCAATCACTGTGGCTCCAGGAGGTAGAACAACCGATCTGGAACTTTGGCTCAAAGCCAACGATGGGGTCACGACCACCGATAATACGGATATCAGCACTTGGACCGACCAAGCTGGTGATGACAATGCCATTGCCTATAGCACCTTCTTGCCCACATACAAGGACAACGCTACGGACAACGTGAACTATAATCCCATCATTGATTTTGACCGAACGACCCAGGATCACATGAAAGGAAAGGGCGGGTACCACTCTCAAGACTATTTTCTTGTGCTCTCACCCACCGAACCTATAGACAATACGGGAACGTATCGCCAGCAGCCAATAGCTGGAAAATTCAACGATACTGGTTTTAGCGTGGACGGTACGGGTACGGGATTTGGCTTCATTTCTGGTCGATACACCAATGCCCTGATCGCACATACGATCAGTTCGTATCCAAATTCGGGGCCGCCCACTCCTGATTCGTATGGTAGGTGTTTTTCAAGCTCTACAGAGACCATCGATAAGAACGTGATGATCCTGAATATAAAGACCAACTCAAGCGACACTTCCACCGAAATTTATCTCAATGGCGAGCAGGTCGACAACCAGACTGGCTTAGCTGGCGATGGCAATCCTTTAATTTTCAGCGAGTTTGATAATTTGATGTATTACTTGGGTGTGGGTCGATTTACCATGAATGGGTTCAACCCTTCCGTTAACTCCTACTACGATGGCGGCATGTCCGAGTTGATCAGCTATTCCTCAAAAGGAAGTAACACCGAACAGGACCGCATCCTAAGCTATCTAGCCATTAAAAATGGGGTTACTCTGAAAGCAGGAAGCACCAGTACCACTTCTGATAGAGAGGGCGATCGCAGCTACTATGCCTCTAACGGTACTACCATTTGGGACCACACGTCCGATAGCGGAGACTACAACCATGACATTACGGGTATTGGTCGTGATGACAACACGGGTCTGAACCAGAAGCAATCGCGCACACAGAACGATGAAGATGACGTGACCATCTCCCTGGGAGGTATTTACGACACCAATAGCAACAACCCAAACACTTTTGATAACGACCGTGATTTCTTGGTATGGGGTAACAATGGCGACAATATCGTGATCTCATCGCCTACCATTAACACAGTTGACCTAGATGGTACTACCACCAACTATATCATGGCCGACAGAAGGTGGCGTATCCAAGAGACGACCACAGGTGATATCGGAAATGTTTTCATCTCGATCCCAGCTTCGTTCTTGCAAGCTGCACACACCTTAGCTGCCGATGAGGAGTATGCCTTGATCGTTGCTGCCAACGGTGCCTTTGGTCCTGCAGATATTGTAGACATCCTGCCTTTCGACGTGAATGGCACTGATCTAGAGATCTGGTACGACTTTGACAACATACGCTACTTTACGATAGGTGTCGCAGAACGCGCTGAGGGCAGCTACGGACTAGACTTTGGATCAGGCGACTACTTGGTGTCTAACGACGATATTGACTTGAATTCTGACTTCACTATTTCTGCCTGGGTGAAGAAAGTCGGTGCGGGTGGCACTGTGTTTGCCAAAGATGACGACTATCGAATCTCTGTGAGTGCGGGAGGTACTGTGAATGTGGCATGGAATGGAGTCACCCAATTGGCAGGCACCGTCAACATCAACGGTGACCGATGGCATCATATAAGTGTTGTGAAAAGCGGAAGCGCTGCAGCGCTCTACATCGATGGCTTCCTAGATGTTTCGGGCACAGTGACGGCTCCCTTAGCAGGCACCTCCAATTTCTTCTCTGTCGGTGTAGTTTGGGCTGACAAGAACAACATCTCGAACTCGTTCACGGGAGATATCGATGAATTGCATATCTGGGATGAAGCGTTGACACTAGACCAGCTGCGCTATTTGATGAATCAAGAGATCGAGGAAGTGAGTGGCAATGTAGAAGGAAAGATCATCCCCACATCGATCACCAAGAACGATCTTAGTGGAGAATTGTGGAGTCATCTGCTTGTCTATTATGACTTCAACAGCTACTATGGTACTTCTGTAAAAGACAAATCGAACAATGATCACTGGGCCCGAATTAAATACCTAACGCCCGACAAGCGTGTGGTCACCTCGCAAACGGCACCACTTCCCTACGTCTCTGCAGCCAATGGTAACTGGGAAACCTCCAGCACATGGGCCAATGGAAGCACACAGATAATTCCTGCTTCTTCATTTGGCGGCACAGACATCGATTGGAACATTATAGAAATACGGCACAACGTGACGACGGGTAGCAGCAAAGAGGTCTTGGCTTTGATGAATACGGCCAACACACTTACCATAAACGATGGCAATGCCTTGACCGTCTCACATTATTTAGAATTAGATGGGAAGATCGACCTCCAGGGAGAAGCACAATTGATCCAAGAGACTGACAGTGATCTGGATGTGACCAGTTCAGGAACCATCGAACGTGACCAACAAGGTACACTAGACAAGTTTACCTACAACTATTGGTCATCGCCCGTCGGTGCGCCTAACAACAGCACAAACAACAACAGTTACCAAATACAGAATGTTCTTAAAGATGGGTCAGATCCAAACAATCCTCAAAATATTACATGGACAAGCTCGAATGACGGATCTGCTACTTCGCCCATTACATTAAGTCACCGTTGGATCTATCGATTTGTAGACGGTACCGCTGATGACTACTACTCGTGGTTATACACAGGGCAATCGGGTACCGTCGATGCTGGTGAAGGTTTCTCTATGAAAGGCCCAGGTACCGGTGTGAACCTAGAGCAGAACTATACTTTCGATGGTAAACCTAACAATGGCGTTATCAACCTAAGCATTACAGGCGGAAACCAATACTTAATTGGTAATCCGTATCCTTCGGCTATAGATGCCACTACCTTTATCAACGATAACTTAAGTGTGCTAGACGGTACTTTGCAGTTCTGGCATCACTGGGGAGGTGGCAGCCACGTAACCCAAGAATACCAAGGTGGATACGGTTATCGCAATGCCTTAGACGGTATCGCTGCTGTATCGTGGGACGGCAGTGGCGTTACAGGCAAAAGACCTGAGCGCTACATTCCCGTATCACAAGGGTTCTTCGTTGAAGCAGCTTCTGGCGGTATGATCGAGTTCAATAACAGTCAGCGTGCCTTTGAAACTGAAGGTGGCGGGTCGTCACTTTTCATCAGAGGCGCTTCGCAAGAACGATCCGCTGAGGAAGAGGACACCAGAATGAAGATCTGGTTATCTGCGAAATCAGAGGAGACCGATTACTCAAGGCAAATATTGCTTGGTTTTGATGAGAAAGCCACTGATCTTATAGACAGAGGCCTAGACTCTAAAATCACCGACGAGAATGAGAACGACCTATACTGGACACTTGGGGATGACAAGTTGGTTATCCAAACACTTCCGCAATGGAATCAGGCTTTACGGGTTCCGTTAGGTGTGGTGAGCGAAGCAGATGGTATGGTTACGTTCAAGATCGATGAGTTGGCGCATGTGCCTGCTGACGTTGGCATCTATATAAGCGACCTAAAAACGGGACAAGTTTTTAATCTTCGCGAAGGAAACTTCCAAACACCTGTAACCGCTGGAGTCACCCACGGTCGATTCTCAATACGCTTCCAAGACGAGCTAACACTTGGCAACGATAGCTTTGAACAGTTAGATGGCCTAAGCGTTAGCATGAGCAGTGATGCTTCTGAGGTTGTTGTGTTGAACAAGAATGCACGATCGATCCAGCAAGTAAGCATTCACAATGTATTCGGTCAGAGAATTTTCAATAGTACGGAAGCTACCTCAGACACACAGATGAACATAGCACTGGGAGACAGTGCAGGCATGTACATCGTAAAGGTGGTTACAGAAGAAGGAGAGCTTACAAGAAAAGTGTTTAAAAAGTAAGCTGATCCCTACGATATGAATCAAACGCCAAACAGATGTTTGGCGTTTTTTAATGCGTTATAGTGTGCTTGGCATTTCGTCGATAAAAGGTTATAAATCAACTAAAAAACCCCCATTCGATCCACATATTGGATAATTTTAATCATAGAATCACAATATTTACCCTGCCCAACGATCTTGCACATGACTTTTCCATAAAACAGTTGGATTATGAGAAAAGTTTTTACTCCATTTTTATTATTGTTCTTCCTATGTGGAACAACAACCCTTCTAGCACAGGATTTTGATGGCGATGGTGTTGTCGACAGCGTCGATGTAGACGACGACAACGATGGCCTCCTCGATGTAGTTGAAGTACCAAACCTGGCATGTGACGATTTTCCGCAATTAAACTTCAGCAATGATAAGATAAGTTTGGTCAGTGGTACTGATCTAAGCGTTGGTGCCGTATACAAATATGATAATGTCGGCCTCGGCATAGATGCATTGGTAACCATCGTAAGCATGGACAGCAATGATGCCCTTTTGGTTTTCGATGATAATACTACCGAATCTGGTTCTGACACCTTCTTTGCCCCTGTACTTCGTGGTGGGGCGGCACGCCGTGTAGAGTTCAGGATCGATTTTGTAGAAGGTTCTGACAATTCGATCCCCAGAGTATTTCCAAACTTCATTATCGTCGCCACGGATATCGATGGCAGCGAAGATGGGGTAGAGTTTCAAGAGTATACCAGAAGTTTGGTCTACGCTATAGATAACAACCCATCCGGATCAAGCAGTACCGAGCTGACCGTGACCGAAGGTCCTTCGAGCATTCGCTTTGACGGAAGCACCACAACTTACAGCCCCACCTCGCTCGAAAACACACAGGTGATGGCAGGTCTGCGATACAGCTCATTATCATCTTTCAACTACGTAATAGGTACTACGGGCGATATCAATGACCGTTATTTCTCTATATCATTCGACCCTTGTGACATCGTCACTTATTTTGGAGAACCGAGCGCTAACTTGTTCGTAGACTTCTTAGACTCTGACGAAGACGGCCTGCTGGACTCCCAAGACCTAGATTCTGACAATGACGGTATTCCAGATAACGTAGAAGCACAAAGCACCTTTGGTTTTGTTGAATTGAATAATGATGCCAGCGGAACATATACTAGCAACAATGGTCTAAACTCTGCATATGTGGCCACTGGCGGTATCACGCCTCAAAATTCTGATGGCGACGCTTTTGAAGATTTTAGAGATACCGATTCTGACAATGACGCCGTCTTTGATGCAGAAGAGAATGGTATGGCTGCCAACAGCCCAGGCACCTTCACTGATGCCGACAACGATGGCATCGATGATGATTTTGATGCCATAGACAATACAGCTTCATGGAATGTAAGCGGTTACATCACTAACGGAAACCTGTGGCAAATGCAAGTACTTCTGGGCGACAGTGATGGTGACACCTATTTGAGCACTGTACTGACCAATGATGTAGACTATAGAGACAATGTAGACAATCCCAGAACCACCATCGATTTCGATGGTGTGGACGATTGTGTGGTTACAGAGTCTCCTTTGGTCTTTGGTAACGGAAACACCATCATGGGATGGTTTTTAGCCGACCCGTCTCTATCCGGCAACGTATCTATCGCAGGGCAACGAAATCACAATATCTCCTTGAATGCAACCACAGGAGTGTTGCGATCAAATATCATTGCTAAAGACGACGCAGGTCAAGAAGTTAGCTTTTCAAGCAACACAGATGTTTCTGGATTGGTCACTAAAGGAGTATGGCAGCACTTTGCTAGTGTGGTCGATGTGGATGCTAGAACAATGAAGCTGTACCTCAATGGTGAAGAAATTGACGAGAGAGCAATTGACTCAGCCCGAGATATGGCCGATGTTACAGTTGGAGGAGGCCATTTTCTAATTGGAAGAAACTATGACCTGGATCTATTGCCCGCAAATGCTGAACTGTTTGGAGGCTCTATTTACGAGATCAAAGCCTTTAATGCGGCCTTGACACAACAACAAGTTGGGGCACAGATATTCCAAGAAGTAGAACAGAACACCGCTACAGGAAATCTCATTGGTGCCATTGTTCCATTAGATATTGAAGGAAATGTTTGGAGCGATCTTGAATTCTACTATCGTATGGACGAGGTGATCGACAGTAAAGCTTCTGACAAAGCCATGAAAAATAGAGGTCAATTGCTGAATGTCTCTACAGCCCAACCTAGAACGGCACCACTTCCGCTAGTTGCTAAAAATGGCGGTATGTGGCATGACGCTAGCACATGGCTGAACGGTCAGGATGTGGTAGATGCCTTAGCTTTCATTGATTCTGAATATGCAATTGTTCAACTAGAAGGTAATGATCTTCTTAGGGTGCCATCTACCAAGTATACACTAGATAGAAGTGTCAATATCTTCGGGCTCTTGATAAGTATTAGTGCCGAATTAGAGGTGGCTGAAGATTCTGGACTCGATGTTAGACGCTATCTTGACCTTAACGGCCTTATCGATCTAGAGGGTGAATCCCAATTGATCCAAGGCCCTAATAGTGTATTGAACGAAAGAAGTACGGGGACACTAGAGCGTGACCAGCAGGGCACAAAAGATCAATACACCTACAACTATTGGTCATCGCCTGTGGGAGAAACAAGTACTTCATCTAATAATACGAACTATCAGATCCAAAATGTACTGCACGATGGTTCTACAGGTGTTGCAGAGGACATTACATGGACCTTTGATGGTGATGTAACTCCTACCACGCCGATCACCTTGAGTACTCGTTGGATCTATCGTTTCGTAAATGGCACCGCAGATGATTATTTCTCTTGGGTATATACAGGCAATACAGGTATCGTAGAGGCTGGACAAGGGTATTCTATGAAAGGCCCTGACTTTGGTCTAGGGGCCGAGCAGAACTATGTATTCATCGGCAAACCCAACAATGGTGATATCACACTGAACATCGACACAGGAAACCAATATCTTGTTGGTAATCCTTATGCTTCTGCCTTGGATGCCACACAGTTCATCCAAGACAATGCAGGTGTTATTGATGGCACCTTGGAATTCTGGGATCACTTTGGTGGCGGAACGCATGTAACTGTTGGGTATCAAGGTGGTTATGCCTATAGAAACGAAATGGATGGCACTCCTGCTATCGCATGGAATGGTGCTGGCACGCCCTCAAACAAAGTGCCTAGCCAATACATTCCTGTATCTCAAGGGTTCTTCGTAGAAGCTGCTGCTGGCGGTACTATTGAATTCAATAACGGACAACGTACCTTCCAAAAAGAATCTGACGGATCATCGCTGTTCTTCAGAGCAGCTCCCGATGGTGTATCGGGTGGTAAGGCTACCAAAGAGAAGCCTGCCGACAGACCATCGACTACCGCTGACGAAAGAATGAAGCTACGCATCTCCATGACTTCAGAAAGTGGCTACACAAGACAGCTCTTATTGGGGTTTGACGATAGCGCTACCGACGATATGGACTATGGCCTGGACTCTGACCTTGGTGATGAGAACAATGATGACTTCTATTGGGTGGTCGGCGACAACAAATTGGTGATACAATCACTTCAGAGATTCCGCAGAAGGTTAGAGACGCCACTTGGTGTCAATAGCTCTCAGGAAGGAACTGTGACCTTCAAGCTAGATGAACTGATCAATTTCCTTCCAAAGGCAGGTGTTTACCTTAGAGACAAGGAAGCTGAGACCGTAACCAACTTGAGAGAGACCGATTATGAAGTGACCGTACCTCAAGGCACCACCCTAGATAGATTCTCTATCATCTTCCATCCTAAAGGGTTCACACCACAGGATATTTCAGCGAAGAAGAGCATAGACATCATCGCCAACAGAAGTGGGTCAGAGATTATGATCGTAAATCCCGAAAACGTCACAGTAAAATCGATCAGGGTTCTTGATATCTACGGTCAAGTGGTCAAGAAGGCCAAAATTGCTTCAACAGACAGTCACATCAGCATCCCGATGAATATAAGATCTGGTGTCTATGTCGTCAGAGTGAACACAGAATTTGGTAGGCGCACAAAGAAAGTGATGATCAGATAGACCACAACCTTTTATAAACTGAAAAGCGGCTTCGATGAAGTCGCTTTTTTAGTTAAAACTGGGGATTCACTTTTGCATTCATATAACATTCTAGCATATAAAACGCACCCCTATGGTCCTTTCAAGGGGACAACTTATTAGTTTGGATTCCTCCCTTGAGAGAGGATCAAGGTGGGTGTCACTTGAAAAAACATTCTAGAGTTTTCAACAAAGCCGGTGCTTTCAGTAGTGAATATTTATTATAAAGTTTAATTTTTCAGGGTGCTGGGTTGGGAATATCGTTATGGATAGCATCTATGGCCTCAAGTACTTCACCACCAAGTCTCACATCTACACTCTCGATGTTCTCCTTGAGTTGTTCCAACGTAGTCGCTCCGATGATGTTGCTGGTAACAAACGAACGGTCATTCACAAAAGCAAGCGATAGCTGGGCAAGGCTCAAACCATGTGCCTTTGCAAGTTCGTAGTATCTTTCTGTGGCCTCGAAACTGTTCTTTCCGTGGTATCGTGCAAAATTCGGGAACAAGGTCACACGAGCATTGCTTGGTTTTGCCCCATTCCGGTATTTGCCTGTAAGCACGCCAAAACCTAGTGGTGAATACGGAAGGTAGCCTATGTTCTCGCGATGCAAAACCTCGGACAATCCTTGTTCGTCAGTTCTATTCAATAGTGAATATGGATTCTGTACAGTGATCATCTTTGGTAGATCGCTATGCTTGGCCTCTTCGTTATAGCGCATGACACCCCAGGGTCCTTCATTAGACAGTCCTATATGACGAATCTTACCTTCTCTTATCTTATCTTCAAGTGAATGTAGCACTTCATTGAAATTGTCTTGCCATTGTTCCCTCTCCTTATGAGCATAGTCACGCACGCTAAAAAAATTGGTGTTTCGCTCTGGCCAATGCAATTGGTACAGGTCTATATGATCTGTCTGCAGGCGTTTTAAGCTTTTATCGATGGCATCATCGATCTCGTGCTTTGCAAAACCGCCTGTGCGAATGTGCTTGGTATACTCGCCAGGGCCTGCAATCTTGGTTGCCAGGACGATCTTATCTCGATTTCCTGTCTTCTTGAACCAATTTCCAATAATGGTTTCGGTAGACCCTTGTGTGTCTTTGCGCGATGGCACGGAGTATAGTTCTGCCGTATCGAAGAAATTTACTCCTTGCTCAAAGGCATAGTCCATTTGGGCATGGCCTTCGGTCTCGGTATTCTGCTCGCCCCAGGTCATCGTGCCAAGGCATATCTTGCTTACTTTAATGTCTGTGTTAGGGAGTGTCGTGTATCTCATAGCTGATTTTTGGTTGAAGGTTTAGACGCTTCAAAAAATAAACCTTGCAAACTGTTTGCAAGGCCTATAAAGATACTGCGGAATTCTTTTCTAATCAACTTCGATCATGATCGGACAGTGATCACTATGCTTCGCTTCTGTAAGAATCACAGATCGCTTCAATCGGTCTTGTAGCGACTCGGCCACCATGGCATAGTCTAAACGCCATCCTTTATTGTTAGCACGCGCATTGGCACGATAACTCCACCAAGTATAGTGGTGCGGTTCTTTATTGAAATGCCTAAAGGAATCTACGAAACCGCTTTTAATGAAATCACCGATCCACTCTCGCTCTACAGGGAGAAAACCCGAGACATTCTTGTTGCGCACAGGATCGTGAATATCGATCGCCTCATGACAAATATTGTAATCGCCACAAACGATCAAATTGGGCGTTTCCTTTCGAAGCTCGTCAGCATATCGCTGAAAGTCTGCCATGTATTGTAGCTTAAAATCTAAACGACCCAGGTTGGTCCCCGAAGGCAAGTACATACTCATCACAGAAATATCCCCAAAATCGGCTCTGATATTGCGTCCTTCAGCATCCATATAATCGATGCCAGTACCTACCGTAATGTTATCAGGCGCTGTCTTTGATAGAATGGCCACGCCACTGTATCCTTTCTTCTGAGCGCTGAACCAATAGTTGTTTGCATATCCTGCCTCCTCAAAGACCGAAAGGTCTAATTGATCCTTCATGGCCTTGATCTCTTGAAGGCAGATCACGTCTGGGTCGGCACTTTGCAACCACTCGACAAAGCCCTTGTTCAAGGCCGCTCTAATCCCATTTACATTGTATGATGCTATCCTCATCTGATATTTTTTGCTAAAATAAATAATGATGGGCTTTTCACGTTAACTAGCATAGACTATTCCTTCTAAAAGATTTAGGATATTTTTGGTCTGAAAACGCGACTTCATACCTTATGAGGCTTCTTGTGCCATTCTTCATACTATCATTTGCTTTCTTTGCACGGGCACAAGACATCCCCAACAATTTTGTGTCGAGAAAAATAGCCGTCGCCGATACCATTACGATCGATAGCGTAAGTATCAATAGTGCGCAATTCAACATTAAGATGCCGAATGGGAACACGATAGACACCACAAGATATAAGGTAGACTTTTCCAAGGCTTTGCTTGTTGTAGAAAATGTTGATACAGATTCGATCATTGTTGAATACCTCCGTTATCCTGACTTTCTTACCAAGCGATACGCTGCGCTGGACAAGAGTATCATCGTAGATAATCCGCGAGACCTGAGCAAGCTATACTCACTTCGATCAGACAATCGACAACCCTTCTCTCCGTTTGCGGGACTGAGCACCTCCGGAAGCATCACAAGAGGTATCACTATTGGCAACAATCAGAACTCGGTACTGAACTCTCAGTTAGACCTTCAGATATCTGGAAAATTGTCGGACAAAGTAACACTCCGGGCTTCGATACAAGATGCAAACATCCCACTGCAAGAAAGTGGGTATTCACAGCGACTGGACGAGTTCGATCAGGTTTTTATCGAGCTGGAAAGCGACCGTTGGAAGATACGGGCTGGCGATGTAAATCTAGCTGATACCGATTCGTACTTCATGCGCTTCCAGAAGAAAGTACAGGGAGTATCGATCAATGCCAACCTTCCGCATGAAAATTCGAGCACTTCCTTATATGCTTCTGGCGCTGTAGTTAGGGGCCGGTACACGCAAAGTCAGTTTCAAGCGCAAGAAGGCAATCAAGGCCCCTACAAACTGCTTGGCCCCAACAACGAGCTCTTCATCTTGATCATTTCTGGTAGTGAGACCGTCTACGTAAACGGGCTTCCACTGAAGCGGGGTGAGAACAACGACTACGTCATCGATTACAACGCAGGCGAGATCCGCTTCAATCCTACCTTTCCGATCACTTCTGATATGCGTATCACGGTAGATTACCAATTCACTGACAACAATTACACGCGCTTTGTGGCCTTTGGCGGTGCCAAATATGAAAGTGAGAAGTTCTTTATAGGTGGCCAGCTATACAGCGAAAACGATGCTAAAAATCAACCCATACAACAAAACCTCTCTGAAGAGCAAGTGGCCATCTTAGGTACAGCGGGCGATGATCAACGTCTTATGGTCGCCCCTTCGGCAATCGAGGATACCTTTTCTGAGAACAAGATCCTGTACAGAAAAGAAGATCTTAATGGCACTGAGATCTTTGTGTTCTCGAATGATCCTGAAGACGAATTGTTCAACGTACGATTCTCGTTGGTGGGACAAGGGCAAGGAAATTACATACTGGCCAACAACAATGCCATTGGCCGAATCTTTGAGTTCGTGGCACCCATCAATGGCATGCTCCAGGGAAACTATGAGCCTGTCGTGCAATTAAGTGCTCCCAACAAGCTGCAACTGGCGGTGGTCAATGGCGGGTACGATCCTTCAGAACGCACTTCCATACGTTTTGAAGCCGCAGTGAGCAACAACGACCAAAACTTATTTTCTGACATCGATGATGAAGACAATGAAGGCTTGGGTGTCAAATTAAATCTCAAGCAAAACCTCATAGACAAAGCATGGAAGCTAGATGGCTTTGCCAATTATGATTTCGTAGATGAGAACTTCAGAAACTTAGAAGGTATCTATCAGGTAGAATTCAATCGTGATTGGAACCTGCCTATTCTTAACAATTCGCGACTCAACCAGAATAGTTCGTTGGGCACACAGCATCTCATCACTGGCGGACTACAACTTGTCCGATCCGAAAAAGGAACCGCCACCTACCAATATGAGCGATTAGAGATTGATGATCTCTATACAGGAGATCGTCATATCGTAAGTGCGAATCTCTCTTCTAAGCGTTTCAAGCTACAAACGAACAATAGCATTTTGAATAGTGATAGCAATACGTCCGAATCAACATTCTTTCGCTCTAACGGATTGGCAGCCTATGGGGTGAAAAAAGCATGGGTTGGTGCTGCCATTCACTTGGAGGACAATCAAGAAAAAGTGGTCGTAAACGATTCGTTAACGCCTATTAGTCAACGTTTCTATGAATACAACCCATTTTTGGGCGTGGGCGATAGTACCGGCATCTATGCAGAGATAGGGTATCGATATAGAACAAATGATAGCATACAAAGCAATCGTCTGCAACGCTTCAATACTTCTAACACTTACTATATAAGATCGCAATTGCTTAAAGGGAAGAACGCCCAATTACAGCTTTTTGCCAGCTATCGAGACTTTGACTATGTAGATGAGGCCATTGCAGACGAGCAGTCGCTGAATTCAAGAGCACTGTACAACCAACGCATCTGGAAAGACAAAGTGCGTTTTAACATTGCCTATGAGACCAATTCGGGAACGCAACCACAGCAAGAATTCACCTTTGTTCAAGTAGACCCGGGGCAAGGAACATTCGTCTGGGTCGACTATAACAACAATGGCATCCAGGAACTTGATGAGTTTGAGGTAGCGCAATTTCAAGACCAGGCAGAATATATCCGAGTGCTTCTTCCAAATCAGGTATTCATAAAGACACACCAAAACAAGTTTAGTCAGAACCTTACACTAAATCCTGCCAGTTGGAGTAATGAAAGTGGGGTAAAGAAGCTATTATCGCATTTTTACAATCAGACCAGTTATATCATAGATAGAAAAATACGTAGAGAGGGCGATAACTTTAATTTGAATCCCTTTGAGAGTGGTGATGAGAACCTGCTCGGGTTGAGCCAGAACCTGCGAAACACGATATACTATAATCGTGGGAAGCAAAAATTTACCACCGTCTACAACTATTTACTGAACAAGGGACGTAGCCAATTATCTACAGGGAGCCAGACAAATAATCTGTTCTCACATCAACTACAATTCACCCACAAATTCCAAGAATCTTGGCTTATAACACTTACAGGCCTGACCAGCACTATAGAAAGTGCCGCCGAGAACTTTTTGAGTAGAAACTTCGAGATAGATACCTACCGACTCAATCCGAAGCTGTCGTATTTGTTTGGTGACAATGCCCGATTTGATGTTTTCTATGAATTTAGAAGTCGTGAGAACCAGGTCGGAGACATGGAAACCTTGGATCAGCAAAAGCTTGGTGCCTCTTTTTCAATATCAAAAAGTCAAAAGACGACTGTCATGGGTGAATTCAATTTCTTCAGGAACGATTTTGTAGGCAACGCGTTTTCGCCTGTTGGGTACCAAATGCTTGAAGGATTGCAGCCTGGCAACAACATGACCTGGAATCTTCTGGCACAGCGGCAATTGACCAAGTTCCTAGACCTGAATCTTAACTACCAGGGGCGGAAGTCAGAAAACTCAAGGACCATCCACACCGGAAACATTCAGCTAAAAGCTTACTTCTAGCAGTTTGCTTTTTTTGATGTACATTAGGGCTATGACCTTAGCAAGCAAAATATCATTCGGACTGTTATCTCTCACATTGGCTTTTAGCGGTTGTAATTCAACCCGACCAAGCGCATCGGACAATACAGTGAGCAAAAGCAGCATGATGATCCAGGAGGGTTTTTCGAAGGCTTCCGTCCTTGAAAAAGAATCGGGTGAATGTGCCTATTTAATTCAACTTGATCAAGAGACCACGCTATACGACCCTATAAATCTTCAAGGCGATTTTCAAAAAGCTGACGCTCCGATTTGGGTCAAATTCGAAAGGCTTCGACAGATGAGCAGATGTCCCAATACAGTTCCTGTGCGAATTCAAGAAATAAAAAAAAGAGAGGAATGAGCCTCTCTTTCTTATGTTAGTTTGGATCCAGAACATCTACCTGACCAGAATCTTCCTGGTAAGCACTTGCCCGTCGTCTCCCATCTTCACAATGTATACTCCAGGAGCAGCGTATGACATGTCGAGGTCATACACAAACTGTCCTTGCCCGTCAGGCTCAACACGATAGGATGAAAGCACCTGTCCAGACAAGTTATAAAGGTTGAAGTTCAAATAGTCTCCACTGAAGGTCGTATTCAAACGAATTCTAAACTGGTCTTGCTCCATGTACAATACCTCTAAGCTAGATCCAGCAATGTCAAAGTCTCTATTAGAAAGTGTAGAGTCGAAGATATTGACCGTATAATCATGAGTCTCTCCAAAAGCCATATCGGCACAAGGATCCGTAAGGTCTCCTGCAGCAGATGTGTCTAGAGCAATTGCTCTAAGTCTGTGCGGGCCAATAGGAGCTGTGTTGGGGATCGTCAATGTAAAGTCATTCAACTGTCCTGCAAATGTGAAATTCACAGCATCGATAAGTCTTTCTGTGGCATCAAATATGCCGTTGTCGTCAAGGTCGATCCAGACTGAGAGTGCTTCAATAGTGGCGCCTGCTGTCCAGTTATGCTGAGCTTGCAGGGTGTACACATTGAGGCCAGGAGTTCTATCCAGGTCGGTTGATAGATTGGTCCGGTCTACATATCCTTGGGTGGCACCGGTAGAGTTACAACCACTACCACCATCGTCTGCATCTATGGTATTCAGCACAAATCGTTTGATTCCATCAATATTACATCCAAGGGTGGTAACAGGAATACAATAGTCTAGCTGATTTTGGACAACTACTGATGTACTGTCATTAGAAGTGTCTGAATCGCCTGGTTGGCTTGTTGTTGCAGCAATTGTGTACTCATCTATGGCAGACAGGTCTACTGTAGCCGTAAAAGTGTACGAGGTACTAGCTCCTACGGCAAGTGGCCCAGCCAATGTTTCTTGAACAGGAGTACCGCCATCCAAAGTAAAGGAGACTGGAATGTTGGATTGGTCTTGACCTCCAAAGTTCTCGACCGTAATGGTCACAGCCTCTGTGCTTGAAAGCCCTGACCCTGTGGCGGGTGCTGTGATCGCCGTAACACCTACATCAACCGCTGGCAAATGTGTCACCTGAGCGGTAACCGAATCGTTATTGGGTTCTTCGTCACCAGACAGGACCGTAGATGATGCGATGGAGTATGTTTGGCCTTCCACAGAAAGGTCCGTTGTAGTGCTAAAAGTGAATTGGGCACTTACCTGAGAGGCTAAGGTGCCAGGGAATGCTTCCGTAACAACTGTACCGCCATCTACTTGATAAGTAACATCAAAACCTGATGCAGCATTCTCTCCAAAATTGAATACAGTAACTGTGACTGTCTCTGCATTGGTCAAGGTAGATGAAACAGGAGAGTCAATAGTTACAACACCAACATCATTGGTTGTATTAGGTGCCAACTGGAATACACCAGCAACGTTCTTTCTACCATTGTTCATCAATTCATTGACAAACCAGAATTTCTTATCGTCAGATGGGTCGATGTCAATCTTACTGTAATCACCATACCTCAATGAAGGGATGCTCGCGTTGCCAGCTTGGATCAATGTTTCAGCAACCGACATCGTACCAGCAGCATCACTCACAAACCTGCCCGTATAATAAGAGCTTACATCCGTACTAGTCGTACCGCCCATACCTGAATAGCCCATGCCAATATTACCTAGGCCATCCATGATCATACTGGCATTCCATGCATTCTTACCATCTGGGGATGTATATGTACCTTCTTGAAAGATAGACCAAGGTTGGCCGTCTCCCGATTGGCGAAGCTCGAACCAGCGGATACCAGCACGATCTGCAGTCGCTGTACCGATATTGACAACAAAATTGAATATAGCAGAATTATGGCTTCCGAATTTTCTGAACTGCGCCTGGTTCATGATCGATGCTTGTATTGCATCGATGTCTGAACCTCCGCCAGGTTGTGGTAAATTGGAAAAGTTACCACCATCAAACACTGAATTAAAAGCTTGCTGCGTGAAAAGCAGTTGTGGTTGCGAAATGGTCGAGTTCGCAGGTGTGTTCCAGTCCACATCGATCTCCCATAACTTTACGTGGTCAGGGTCGTTGACGCTTCCCCAACCATCATCTTGCAGATATACGATAGGAGCACTGCCTGTAGCTGGCATGTTGTCATCGCTAACGTTAAACGCCTGCGGGCTGTAAAATCCAAAAGTACCAATGCCTGGCAATGGAAATGCTTGTATTTGAGCGGTTGGCGCACCAGCGATCATCGCATCACGCTCCATGGCAAACACAGCATCGTTAGTGCCTGCCGAAGCAGAGTTTACGTTCGCTGTCATGTAGTACCCATCGCTCCAAACCGAAACTTTCTGGTAATCGTTAATGTTGGCAAATTCATAAACATTCCACGCGGTGGTCTCAGGATCGTTAGTTTGAGAAACGGCTACTTCAACGTCTCCGTTTGATGAATATAGAATGGACATCACCCATCTTCCAGGAGGGTTGCCGTCGTTAGGGTCGTCATCAGCATTTGGATCGTACGACAATGTTAGGTCACAACAACTTCCACTTGAGAAGATATTATCTGGTGAAAGCTGTCCTGTAAGCGGGTTCCCACTTTTATCAAAGATCCTGAATCCCGTGTTGAATACTGCCACATAGTGGTTAGGTCCTACAGCGCCAGCAGGGTCTGTGGGCTGTGAAACACTTGCAGCAGTCTCGAATACCAATTCTGGCATACGGCTGGGGATCCTTCCCTCCAAACGACCCGGATTCATAGCATGCACATCTGGCCCTATGCTTCCTTTGCCTGGAACTACAATGTTTTTAGATGAACGTCCGTCTAACACTTCTTTTTCAGAATCAACAGCAGGTATGAGCTGTGACTTTGATGACAGGGGCGGTACTACCCTCATAGAGGTCGAAGTACTGTAAAAATTAGGCCCCACCCCTCGGTCTTGTGCTTGCGCATAAGAAAGGATTGACAGAGAGGCCAATAAGGTCAAGGAAAATAGTTTTACTCTCATGGTCATTAGTTTTATAGAAAAGTCTCTAAAGGTCTGAAAAATCTGTCCTAATTCAAAAAATTTCTCGTTAAAAAAGAGAAAAGCCCGTTGTACGACGGGCTTTTTGTTCTGTTGAAAAATATCACATCTTCTTAAACCAAGATCGTATGTCTACTTCATCCTTTACCAGGCCTCTGACCTGTGATCGTTCTATGCGGTCTTGCTCCATCGTGTCCCGATGTCGTATCGTCACTGTGTCGTCTTCTAATGTTTGGTGATCTACTGTGATGCAGAAAGGCGTTCCGTTGGCATCTTGCCTACGATATCGACGACCCACAGCATCTTTTTCGTCATAGATGACCTTGAAGTCCCACTTCAACTCCTCGACGATCTTCTTGGCGACATCCGGCAACCCGTCCTTCTTGACCAATGGCAACACTGCCACCTTTGTAGGCGCCAGTACGGAAGGCAATTTCAATACCGTTCTCGCAGACCCGTCTTCAAGCGTTTCTTCGGTCAACGAATTCGAAAAGACTGCCAGGAACATGCGGTCGAGCCCTATCGAGGTCTCTAAGACATAAGGCGTGTAGCTTTCATTGATCTCGGGGTCAAAGTATTGCAGCTTCTTCCCAGAATGCTTCTCGTGACTAGATAGGTCGAAGTCTGTTCGCGAGTGTATGCCTTCCAATTCTTTGAATCCGAATGGGAACCTGAACTCGATATCACAAGCAGCATCGGCATAGTGGGCCAGTTTCTCATGATCGTGAAAGGGATAGTTCTCTTCGCCCATACCTAGAGAATGGTGCCACTTCAATCGAGTTTCCTTCCATGCGTCGTACCATTCTTTTTGGGTGCCCGGTTTGATGAAGAACTGCATTTCCATCTGCTCAAACTCGCGCATACGAAAGATGAACTGTCTTGCTACGATCTCGTTGCGAAATGCTTTCCCCGTTTGCGCGATTCCAAAAGGAATCTTCATCCTTCCTGTTTTCTGCACATTCAAGAAGTTCACGAAGATACCTTGTGCGGTCTCAGGACGAAGGTAAAGGTCCATGGCAGAGTCTGCAGAAGCGCCCAGCTTGGTGCCAAACATCAAGTTGAACTGCTTCACATCTGTCCAATTGCGGCTTCCTGTCTCTGGGTCTGCGATCGCTAGTTCTTCGATCAACCTCTTGACATCGGCCAGGTCTTCATTTTCTAGAGACCTTCCCAAACGCTTCAAGATCTTCTCGCCTTGTTCTTTGTATTTTAGAACTCGTGGGTTGGTTGCTAGAAATTGGGCTTTATCAAAGGCGTCTCCAAAACGTTTGGCAGCTTTGGCCACTTCCTTCTCGATCTTGGCATCTAACTTGCCTACGTGATCCTCGACCAACACGTCGGCACGATAGCGCTTCTTAGAGTCCTTGTTGTCGATCAACGGGTCATTGAAAGCATCGACGTGTCCAGAGGCTTTCCAAGTGGTAGGGTGCATAAAGATGGCGGCATCGATGCCGACGATATTATCATGCAGCTGCACCATTGCCTTCCACCAGTATTCACGTATGTTGTTCTTTAATTCTACACCATTCTGACCATAGTCATAAACGGCGCTTAATCCATCGTATACTTCGCTAGAAGGAAACACATAGCCATACTCTTTGGCATGTGCTATTACCTTCTTGAAATGATCGTTCTGTTTTGCCATGGCGCAAAAATACGGTTTCTTTTAAATGTGAAATACAACCTGATAAAAGTTTAGAACGAGAGTTTGAAGACAGCTACATTACAGCGAACACATGGCGCGTCAGACTCTAATTTTAGTTGAGCTACAGAAAAACCATACACAAATCAGGTGTAATCCATAATATCAACATTTGTAGCTTATTTCTTTATTATGTTTCATTTTTTCGCTCCTTTTTTTTTAGATTTGAAGAGAATACTGTCAAGATGCACATAGGGAGTGTTTGAAACAAAACAGATTTATCAACTCTAAAACTAAGATATGAGAAAACTAATTGCTTTATTTTTTGTTTTATTCCTAAGCTCTCATTTAAATGCAAATACACTTCCGCAAGATGAAATCATGTTTGCAACATGTTTTGAGAACTGTGAAGAAGTTGCTGATCTTTATGCTGCAGCTTATGAACTTAACCATCATGCCAGATATCTTGTCTTTGCAGGATGCTATGAGCTAAATTGTGATTATTATCAAGAATAATTTTCACTCCATATTTTACAAAAATTATAAAATCAATATGAAGTTCTTTTTCAACATATTATTTCTTATTACTATCTCCAGTCTTTATGGTCAATCAATCAGTCAAGGAATAGCCTTTTATAGGGTACATAAAGATTTTTCAGGTGATCTCTCAAAATTATTGGGGGAAACTGAAAATATCGAGGTTAGGAAGCGGCATCATACAATAATGAAAAATGCCAAGGATTTGGATTACAAATTGATCTTTAACGGTAAAGAATCCTTATATGAAGTTATTGAACAACTAGAGGCCGACAACGCTATAGGAATTAATTTAACCCAAGTGCTGGCCGGAGGTATGGGCCCAACCTACACTAATATAGTGAAGAAAGATATTTTAGAGAAGAACGACCATTTTGGAGATTTCTTGATAAACCATGAAAATCTTCAATGGGAAATTTCTGATGAAACAAAAAAGATTGGAGGCTTTACATGCAACAAAGCTACAGCTACCCTTGAAGAAAAAGGGGGGAACGGTATTTTCACAAAAAAGGTAGAAGCTTGGTTTACGCCTGAGATACCTGCTCCCTTTGGCCCTTATTATTACAATGGCCTACCTGGTCTGGTCATTGAAGTTACAGATAATCGTGGCGTTAATTATTCGCTTACAGATTTAACATTAAATCCAGAAGATATGAGTCCCATTAAAAGACCAGCTGGTAAGATAATTACGGTAGATGAATTGAGTGAGATGGCCAAAAAAGCGACAGAAGCCTTGTCTAGAGGTTAAACTGCACTTTCTAAAATACTCTAAAAACCTTGATAATCGGGCTATTTTCTTTGACGGGTAGTCCGTTTACTATATATGGTCAAGCAGTATCAGTATATCAGTTTATATTTGACCCTCCTTTGTTGCCTTCAGACTTACTCCCAAAACATAAACATGGTTGGTATTGTAAAAGACTCTCTGCAACCTCTACCTTCTGCCAATCTTATCGCCAAACCCCAGCAGAGTAATGCTAAGATCACCTTTGCCATTGCTAATACCAAAGGAGCTTACCAGCTAAAGCTTCAGCAAAGTACTTCATACGAAATCACAATAAGCTATCTAGGGTATCATCCTCAAACAATAACCCTTGCCACACAAAAGCAAAATCTTACCAAAGATTTTATCTTGCACCCTAGCACCAGTAAACTAGACGAGGTAGTGCTTAACTACAAAATACCAATAGTTGTCAAAGAAGATACCATCACCTACAACGTAGAAGCTTTTGCCAGCGGTAAGGAACGGAAACTACGAGAGGTGCTTAAGAAACTACCTGGTGTGGAAGTAGACCGAGAGGGCAATGTAAGCGTACAAGGCAAAAAAGTGACCAAAGTACTGGTAGAGAACAAACCCTTTTTTACGGGAGATAGCAAACTGGCCGTGAACAATATCCCTGCCAATGCAGTAGACCAAGTCGAGGTGTTGGACAACTACAGTGAAATTGCCCTCCTAAAGGGCTTACAGGATAACGATGAAATGGCCATGAACCTTAAACTGAAGGAAGACAAAAAAAAGTTTGCCTTTGGCGATCTTGAGGTAGGTGGTGGTGCAGAAGAACGATATTTGGTGCATCCCACACTCTTCTACTATAGTCCCAAGACCAACATCAATATAATTGGTGACTTAAACAACGTTGGCATCAAATCCTTCACTTTTAAGGACTATCTAGATTTCGAAGGCGGTATTAGTAGCATGCTGGGCGATATTGGCACTTACTTTCGATCGAACAATGATGAATTTTCACGATTCTTGGTCAATACGGACTATAGGGAACGTACAAATCGTTTTGGTGCTTTTAACATTCAGCAAAGCCTAAATGACCATACAGACCTATCTGCCTACGCCATAGCTTCTGAGACCGATACAGAAACGCTTACTTTAACCCAGAACCAGTATATCAATACAGAAGGGACGCTCATTGAAGATAGAAGCAATGATGGGTTCTTCAAAAATCGCTTTTTGTTGGGCAAAGCTACGCTGGACTACGAACCTAGTTTTAAGGAAGATCTGAAGTTCTCTTCAACAGCGAAGCTCTCTGAAGCACAAAGCGATGGACGCATAGACACACAAAGCCCTTTTAGGGAAAGTAACATCTATACACTGTCTAATATTAAAGGGGTCTCATTGAAGAACCGATTGCAGTATAGCAAGAAGTTTGACCGAAATCATACAGCCACACTATTGGCAAATTTCAACATTGATCGATCAGAACCTGATACCAACTGGATCACTGACCAAGATATTCTTACAGGGCTCATTCCTCTCATAGACACGCCCATCACGGACATCTTCCAAGAAAGAACCTTAAAAAATACGCGATTCGATGTCTTACTCAAACATTATTGGGTCATCGATCGTTTCGACCACCTCTATACATCCATAGGTTTCAACTTGCAATTTAATGAGCTATTCTCTAGAGATGTCCAGCGATTGAACACCGGTACCAATGACTTTACTCCGAATGGTTTTGGCAATGATTTTCAGTATGACATTCGAGATACGTATTTAGGGATGGAGTATAAATTTCAAAGAGGGAAATTCATCTTCAAACCCGGAATCTTTTACCATTATTTCTCCTGGGACACACAACAACTTGAAGATTCAAATACAAATGCCAAAGCGTTATGGCTGCCACAATTCAGCACAAAAGTAGAGATCGGTAGCAGTGAGCGTGTCAACTTTCGATATCGATTGCAGGCTCGTTTCCCAACCGTAGACCGTTTGGCCAACAGAAATTCGCTAAGGAGCTTTAACAGGGTATTTGCTGGGGATGTAAATTTGGAGAACGAACTGTTTCATGCACTTTCACTTTCTTACTACAAATTCAACCTTTTTGACAATTTATTGCTTAACGGAAGCATAAATTACAGAAGGAAAGAAGAGTCCATAAAAAACGCAACACAGCTTGAAGGCATTGACCAAGTCGCAACAGTGATATTGATAGACGATGCGGAGCAAAGTTTATCCTTCAAAGGAAGTATCAGTAAAAAGATTGGTGACATCAAGTATTCCGTACAAGGTGGCCAAGGTTACTCAGATTTCTTTCAGTTAGTGAATGACGAACAGCGCAAGAACATCTCCAGAAATACCAGCAGCACCCTCAAAATCAAAACCTATTTTGACAAGTGGCCTTCTTTGGAGTTGGGCTATACCAAGGAGTTCAATGACTATCAGACCACTACAAGTACAAACACCTTTACCAATGATCGCTTTGATATCAATCTAGAGTATGATTTCTTCAAAGACTTTTCTCTCCTGGCAGACTATTCATTTTCAGACTACGACAATAAGACTGCTGGTATTCAAAACACTTTTGACATAGCCAATGCTTCACTTCGCTATCAAGAAGAAGATAGTATTTGGAGTTTCGAACTAGAAGGAAGAAACCTTTTCAACACCTCATTCAAACAGCAGAACTCATTCTCAGACTTCATCATTGCAGACCAACAGACCTTTATCCTTCCACGGATGCTACTATTTAAGCTCTCCTACAAGTTGTGAATTTTAAGGTTATTTCCTACATTTAAGGATGTTTTCAATTGCAAACGAACTACTGTCCGTTTTCTTCTCTCGGTCTTGCCTCGCGTGCGACTCAGATATGTTAGCCAACGAACAGCACCTCTGCACACATTGTCGTCACGAACTACCTTTTACGCATTACCATGAAATACCAGAGAATCCTGTAGAACGTGTTTTCTATGGTCGCGTGCCTGTTAGGCAGGCAACTGCTTTGCTACATTTTAGCAAGGACGGGGTCGTACAGCGTATGATCCACGCACTAAAATATAGGGGCCATACATACTTGGGCATCATGCTAGGCGATTGGCTTGGTCATGAATTAAAGCAGCTGGACACCTATATCGATGTAGATATCGTGATCCCCGTTCCCTTGCATCCGATCAGGAAAATGCGTCGCGGTTACAACCAGGTTGATGGGTTTGGGAAACAACTGGCTCGGCATCTCAATGCTACCTTCTCAAAGAACCATCTGCTCAGGAGGCGCTTCACAAAGAAAATGGCTTTTAAAGGTCGAATAGATAGATGGTCTAGCTTAGAAAACACTTTTAAAGTGAAAAACCCAGCATCCTTAAAAGGCAAGCACATCCTAATTGTGGATGATATTATCACCACAGGCGCCACATTAGAAGCTTGTATGCTGCTATTGAAGAACTACAGCACGACAATAAGTGTTGCTTGTATGGCAATTACAGACTAGGGGTTGCGTTAATACTCAAAATAGTTGTTTCTTTGCTGCACTAATACCTTGAGAATTTAACATGCGCCGCATCCCAACGATCTTATGGGTTCTTATAGCATTGCTCACGATTGTGAATTGTGCCAAGCGAGGTTCTCCTACCGGTGGCCCAAAAGATGAGGACCCGCCCAAACTGACCGGTGCAGAACCAACACTTTTTTCTACTCAGTTCGACGGTAAAAAAATACGGATCACTTTTGACGAATATGTGAAGCTGAAAGACCTGCAAAAGCAATTGATCATCTCGCCTCCGTTAGATCCTGGGGCATATAACGTTACCCCACAAGGAGCTGCTAGCAAGTATATCGACATCAAGATCACAGACACGCTACAAGAGAACACCACATATACTTTCAACTTTGGGCAGAGTATCGTTGACAACAATGAAGATAATCCCTATGAGTATTTCAAGTATGTCTTTTCTACAGGAGACTATATAGATTCGCTTTCTGTCCGTGGAATGGTCAAGGACGCTCTGAATCGCAATCCAGATCAATTTGTATCGGTAATGCTGTACCGAGTAGACTCTACCTACACAGACTCCATCATCTACAAGCAAAAGCCCACCTACATCACCAATACGCTAGACAGTGTAACTACCTTCGATATCAGCAATGTGAATGAAGGGAAGTATCTCTTGGTCGCTATTAGAGATGAGGCTACCAACTTTCGCTTTGATCAAAATACGGACAAAATAGGCTATCACAAGGAGTTCATTACACTTCCGACCGATTCGCTCTACGAGTTGACCATGTTCAAGGAAGCGGTAAACTTCGAATTCGGAAGACCTTCGCATGCGGCTGGCAATCGAATTACTTTTGGCCACACGGGCGACCCAGAGGGTATGGCCGTGGAATTGATAAGCCCGAAACCAGACAATTACGAAGCAATCTTGTTGAAAGACCCTAGCAAAGATTCTCTTAACTATTGGTTCAAACCGTTCGAGGCTGATTCGCTTCTTTTTAAAGTCAGCAAGGATACCTTGTCTAAAGCATATACTTTGAAGCTAAGGAAATTACCCGAAGATTCATTGCAAATTTCTCTGAACCAACCTCGCACGCTTTCGCTGCACGAGAAGTTATACATTGTCGGAAACACGCCTATCACCACTATTAGAAAAGAAATGATGTCTTTGATCGATAAAGACTCTACAGCAATTGATTTTAATGCTGTCTTGGACGAAGAAAAAAACCAGGTGCTTGTAGATTTCCAGCCCAAATACAGTCAGCGCTATCAGCTTAGATTACTGCCCGAGGCCATCAAAGACCTTTATGGCACTGTCAATGATACACTTTTATTTGGCCTGTCGACTAAAAGCCCAAGTGACCTTGGGAACATGCAGCTTCAACTGGTGAATGTGAACTTTTACCCGATCATCATACAGGTCACCAATGATAAAGGAGACGTTATCCGTGAAGAATATGTCACAGAAGCAAGGCCCGAGTACATCTTTGATGGTATAGAACCAGGAAAGTATTATATACGCATCGTAGACGATGCAAACAAAAATGGGAAGTGGGATACCGGAAACTTCCTAAAGAGAACACAACCAGAGCGCGTTCGTTATCATCAAGGTGTTATCGATCTTCGAGCCAACTGGGAGCTGAATGAGACCTTCACACTTCAAGACTAAAGGAATCCCTATCTGCTAAGAATTGCAGCTTTTCTCTAAGGCGTTCTATAGATTCCTTTTCTAAAGAAACCATGATCGTGCCCTCCTCATGCGCTGCCAGTGCGGTCATTCGCTCACCTAGGACATCATATGCCGCCGAGTGGCCAGCATAAGTATTGCCATTCGGGTCTTGCCCTACTCTGTTAACGCCTACACAATAGCACATGTTCTCGATGGCCCGCGCCTTTAACAGGGCATCCCAAGCCGCAACACGTGGTGTGGGCCAATTGGCCACATAGACAAGAAGGTCATAATCTTCAATGTTGCGCGACCAGACAGGAAAACGAAGGTCATAGCAGATCTGCGGGCATAGCTTCCAACCCTGATACTCGAACACCTTCTTCTCTGTGCCTGCCCTATACACCTTGTCTTCGCCTGCCAAGGTAAATGTATGCCGCTTGTCATAGGTCTTTACCGCACCATCTGGGCATACAAAAAGCATCCTGTTATAGAAACTCCCCGTATCCTCTATCACAACGCTTCCCATGATCGCAGCTTGCTTGTCGTTTGCCCAGGTTCTCAACCAGGCAATCGTTTCTCCCTCCATGCCTTCAGCTACCGTTTCGGGTTGCATGGTAAAACCAGAAGTGAACATCTCTGGCAGCACGATAAGGTCTACCTCTTGATCGATCGTTGCTATCTTTTTTGACAAGGATTCCCGATTGGCAACAGGATCCTGCCAAACTAATGGTGTCTGAATAAGGGCTAGATGTAAAGATCGCTTCATCCTTTAAAATTACACTTTTAACAGACGTTTCTTGATCACTTCTTGTATTTTTAACGCTTATGAAGAACCTATTGTTCGTCTTTGATATCGATGGCACACTCATCGATAGTGCTCGATCTTATGCTCATGTATTGGTCAATGCCTTTAGGAGGATGGGCATCGAGCAGGTCGATACTGACTTTGACAACTATCTGCATCACACCGACAGTTATGCGCTTCGGTACAATTATGAAAATAACTTCGACGTGCCTTTTCATGAGTCCTTGTTTGAAGAACTAGACCGACAACTCGGAAACGAGATAGCCAAGCACGCTGTAGCCGCCGAGGTGGCCGGAGCACGTAGCTTTATAAACACATTGAGAAAGACGAAAACTCCTTTTGCCTTTGCCACAGGTGCTTTTCCAGCGCCTACACATTATAAGATGAAGAAGGCCAACATCTGGTACTCAGACGAATTGTTGGTAACATCCATCAACCATATTACCCGCGAAACGATGGTGTCTGAAGCGATTGAAAAGGCAAAAGACCATTTCAAAACGTCTGGAGAAAAAGCCATCATCTCTGTGGGCGACGGCCTATGGGATCTGCAGACCGCCAACAACCTAGGAATAGATTTTATCGGAATAGGTCAAAAGAACAAAGACGTCCTGATGGACAATGGTTGCAAAAGATGGTTCGAGAACATTACAGAAATGCGAAAGGCGCTTAGTTGAGGATCTGATTGCTTTCTAGGTCGTTTAGGAGTCTTTTGATCGTTTTCTCATGATCAGACAACGCATTGACCTCTTTGAAAGACGCTGAGATCTCTTTGATCTTTCGAATGTGGGGCATCTTTCCTGTGGCTTCTAACTTCTTGATGGTCTCTTCAAAATGATCGATCAATTTCCACACGATCTGCTGATTGATACGCTCTCTCTTTATACGAAAAGCAAGTCGCCTTCCATAGGCCAAGAATAATTTTGGATACTTGGCCAACTGGGTCAATGTTTGCTCGAACTGTAGAACGACCTCTTGTTCGTTCACAAAATCCTTGAAGTAAAAACCTTCGTCTTTTCCTGATCGGATCAAAAAGGCATCCTTGACCAACTCGCTACACTTGCACGATTCAAAGTGGTAAACATCCAAGGCCCTTTCCGTGTTTATGACCAATACGTTGTTCTGGCAAGCTTCGCTTAGAAACTGCTGAAGTGCTTTGGCAACACTACTATGAACCATCAACTTTTGCTGAGGTCGCTTAGAGATGATCTGTGTTAATTGTAACTTGTCGGTAACAGGCATGATTTCCTAGAAATAACCACAATATTCGTCAACCTATTGTCTATCAATACAATAATGGCGCTAAGTTACAATTTCTTTTTTGATTGAACATCCCTGAGTTATCAGCAATGTACTACAAGCCCTTTAAGATTTCTGCAGCTTCTTCTAAGGTCTCGTCTTTCTTGGCAAAGCAAAAACGAAGCAACTTGTTGTCTTCGTTGTCACTGTTGAACACCGAAACAGGTATCGAAGCGATCTTATGCGAAACACAAAGCTCTTTGGCAAAGGCCACATCCGATTCATTGGTGATGCCTGAATAATCCAACAATTGAAAATAAGTGCCTTTTGAAGGTGCTGCCTTGAACTTTGAGTCCTTGATGCATTCCAGAAAAAGGTCGCGCTTCTGTTGAAAGAAATTGGGCAACTCCAAATAGTGAGAGGGCGTTCTCAAATATTCAGCAAAAGCTCGTTGCATGGGATGGTTTGCACAAAACACATTGAATTGATGGGTCTTCTGAAATTCCTGCATCAACGGTTTTGGCGCCACACAATAGCCCATCTTCCATCCTGTATTATGAAAGGTCTTTCCGAAAGAGGCACACACAAATGCGCGTTCCGAAAGGTCAGGGAATCTAGAAACGCTCTGATGCGGTTCTCCATCAAATACGATATGCTCGTACACTTCGTCACTCAGCAACATGATGTCTGTCCCTTCTAGGACAGCTTCCAACCGTGTCATATCTTCTCTGGAAAATATCCTGCCGCTAGGATTGTGTGGTGTATTGACCACCATCATCTTGGTCCTTGGAGTGATCTTCGCGCTCACCTCCTCCCAATCCACCACAAACCCTTTCCCTCTCATTTGTATATGCACGGGCACACCACCATTGACCATGATAGCTGGCTCATAGCAGTCATAGGCAGGTTCAAAGATGACCACCTCATCCCCAGGCCTGATAAATGTTGAAATGATCGTGTAGATAGCCTGTGTTGCACCAGCCGTTACGGTAACCTCTGTTTCAGGGTGATATTTTTTGCCGTAGAGGTTTTCTATCTTCTCTGAAATGACCTCACGAAGTGAATAGATGCCCTGCATGGGCGCATACTGATTGTACCCTTCTTGGATGGCCTTTGTGACCAACTCGGCCAAACGCGGGTCTGAAGTAAAGTTGGGAAAGCCCTGTGACAAGTTGATGGCTCTGTGCTGATGTGCCAAGCGACTCATCACGGTGAAGATCGTAGTGCCTATGTTGGGGAGTTTAGAGGTATGCTTCAACATATACCAAAGCTATTAAAAAATCCCAAGCGTGCTTGGGATTCCATTTCGTACAATTGATCTATTTGGATGTTCTATCCCTTCAAACTAGCAGATAGGTATTCGCGATTCATGCGGGCGATGTTCTCTAAAGAGATTCCTTTGGGACATTCTACCTCGCAAGCACCTGTGTTGGTGCAATTTCCGAAGCCTTCCTCGTCCATTTGCTTCACCATGTTCATTACACGATCAGCAGCTTCCACTTGGCCTTGTGGCAACAAAGCGAATTGAGATACCTTCGCCGACACAAACAGCATTGCCGAAGAGTTCTTACAGCTGGCCACACAGGCTCCACAACCGATACAGGTCGCAGCATCCATGGCTTCATCAGCGGCGTGCTTTGAAATAGGTATCGCATTGGCATCGATGGTGTTCCCAGAAGTGTTCACTGAGATGAAGCCGCCTGCATGTTGAATTCTGTCGAACGAGCTTCGATCCACCACCAGGTCCTTGATCACAGGAAATGCCTTTGCACGGAAAGGTTCTATATAGATCGTATCGCCATCGTCAAACATGCGCATGTGTAGCTGGCAGGTAGTAATGCCACGGTCAGGGCCATGCGCTTCTCCATTGATGTAAAGTGAGCACATTCCACAGATACCTTCACGACAATCGTGGTCGAACGCCACGGGATCGTCGCCATTGTCTATCAATTGTTGGTTCAGCACATCTAACATCTCAAGAAAAGACATGTCTGGGGATACATCATCGAGCTGATAATCTACCATTCTCCCTTTATCCTGAGCGCTCTTTTGACGCCATATCTTCAATGTAAGTTTCATATGACTTAGATTTTAGTATTGAGTATTGAGTACTGAGATATTGTTTCTAACACCTCCAATCTCAATACTGACATCTTATTTATAACTTCTTTCTTTTACTTCTATATTCTTGTACACAAGGTCTTCTTTGTGCAACACGGCATCACTGGGTGCTCCCTTGTATTCCCAGGCAGATACAAATTGGAATTCTTTTCTACGTTTGGCCTCGCCTTCTTCGGTCTGGTACTCTTCTCTAAAGTGTCCGCCAGCAGATTCTTCTCGATAGAGCGCATCTTTGGCAAACAGTTCGCCCAACTCTAAAAAGTCGGCCACGCGCATTGCCTTCGCTAGTTCTTCATTGTATTCGTTCGCCCCTCCAGGGACTTTTACATCCTTCCAAAATTCTTCGCGAAGTGCTTTGATCTCTTGTATGGCTTCTTTGAGTTCCTTCTCGTTGCGAGACATCCCACATTTGTTCCACATGATCTTTCCTAGTTTCTTGTGGAAATGGTCAACTGATTTGCCACCGTTATTACTGACCAGCTTGTCTAAAAGCTCACGAACAGCTCTCTCTGATCCTTCAAATTCTGATGTCTCCGTAGAAATTGGCCCCGTACGGATGTCGTCGGCCAAATAGTCTCCAATGGTGTATGGCAATACAAAATAACCATCTGCCAATCCTTGCATCAAGGCCGAAGCCCCTAAGCGGTTAGCACCATGATCTGAGAAGTTAGCTTCCCCGATGCAGTACAGTCCTGGTACGGTTGTCATTAAATTGTAATCTACCCAAACACCGCCCATGGTGTAGTGCACGGCTGGATAGATCATCATGGGTGTCTCGTACGGATTCTGATCGACGATCTTCTCATACATCTGGAAGAGGTTCCCGTATTTTGCTTTGATGATCTCTTTTCCAAGTTTCTTCACTAAAGCCTTATCGTTTTCATCCGATCCTTTCACATGTGCCTGCTCTTTGCCATAACGCTCTATGGCTGCTGCAAAATCAAGGTATACAGCCTCACCGGTGGCATTCACCCCATAACCAGCATCACAACGCTCTTTGGCAGCTCTTGAGGCCACATCGCGCGGCACCAAGTTTCCAAAGGCAGGATATCTCCTCTCTAGGTAATAGTCGCGGTCTTCTTCTGCCAAGTCAGTGGGCTTCAACTTGCCTTCCCGAATGGCTTGCACGTCTTCTTTTTTCTTGGGAACCCAGATACGCCCATCATTTCGGAGCGACTCTGACATCAGCGTCAATTTAGACTGATGGTCTCCCGACACAGGGATACAGGTCGGGTGAATTTGTGTATAGCATGGATTCGCGAAGAATGCTCCACGTTTGTGCGCTTTCCATGCTGCGGTGACATTACTGCCCATCGCGTTGGTAGAGAGGTAGAACACGTTTCCGTAGCCACCGGTACCCAATACGACGGCATGTGCAGCATGACGCTCGATCTCGCCAGTCACCAAGTTTCTTGTAATGATTCCTCTGGCCTTGCCATCTACGATCACCACATCGAGCATTTCGTGTCGGTTGTACATCTTGATCTTGCCACGGCCGATCTGTCGGTTCATTGCAGAGTAGGCTCCAAGAAGCAACTGTTGCCCGGTTTGTCCTTTCGCATAAAAGGTTCTAGAGACCAGCACACCACCAAACGACCGGTTGTCAAGCAATCCGCCGTAATCACGAGCAAAAGGGACCCCTTGTGCCACACACTGGTCGATGATATTGGAAGAGACCTCTGCCAATCGATACACGTTGGCTTCGCGAGAGCGATAGTCGCCTCCTTTTACCGTATCGTAGAAAAGACGGTAGTTAGAGTCTCCATCGCCCTGATAGTTCTTTGCAGCGTTGATCCCGCCTTGCGCAGCAATAGAGTGTGCACGTCTTGGCGAATCTTGATAGCAGAACGCTTTTACATTATAGCCCAACTCTGCCAGCGTGGCGGCTGCCGAGCCACCGGCCAAACCGGTTCCCACAACGATAACGTCGATCAAACGCTTATTCGCTGGGTTTACCAGGTCAATGGTATTCTTGTGATTGGTCCACTTATCTGCTAATGGGCCTTCAGGTACTTTTGAATCTAGGATTGACATACTTCAGTTCCTGTTTTTTAATGAGTGAAATGATGGAATAGCGCGATGAAAACAAACAATAGCGGAATCCCGATAGCATATACTTTTCCAAAGCCTTTTAGTGCTTTCGTGTATTTGTTGTTAGCGCCCATAGACTGGAATGCAGAGCCGAAACCGTGTAGGAGGTGCAATGCCAACAGCACAAATGATACTGTGTAAATACCCACCCTTACGGGGCTTATAAACTTTTCACGCAATTCTTCGTAGTACCTGAACCCAGACTCGACATTGTTCGGGTCTATCAAGCCAGACATATCTCCTTCTACATATTTCACGGTCATCTCGTGCACCCAGAAATCATAGAAATGCAATCCTAAAAAGGCAAGGATGACCACTCCTGAAAGCAGCATGTTCCGAGACATCCAACTAGAGTTTGCTACTGCATTGTTCTTCACGTAACGAACTCCGCGAGAAGCCTTATTCTTGGCTTCTAAAACAAACCCCATCACAAAGTGAAACACCACACCAATGATCAATATGGGCTGCATAACTCCCTGAATCAGAGGGTTGGTGCCCATAAAGTGTGAAAGTTGGTTGAAAAGATCTGCACTGAAAACCGAAGTGAAGTTTATCGAAACGTGCATGACAAGGAAAATCATAAGGAAAAAAGCCGAAAGCGCCATGGCCACCTTTCTTCCGACAGTAGACTTAAGTAATCCGCTCATTGAAAATTGCGTTTAATTGGCTTCTACAAAGGTAGCGCATAGACCATTTATTAGCAATTAGATACTGTGCAGACATGCTATTTAGAATGTTTTAAAATAAATGCTTCATAGAGAGAAGGAAAATCTTATGCCTCGACAAGAAAAGTTATCAACAACAAAACATATTGGCAACCAATAGGTTAATAAGATCGTACCCTATATCCAGGTCTTGTTCCTTACAGCTAGACAATATCTTGTAAGAAAATTATACTACTTTTTTTAATATTTTTAGCGGGAAAAACATCTAATTATGAGATTTTGTTGTACCGTATCGATTACACTACTATGGTTGTTTTGCTTCTTTGGCCATTCTCAGGACAGTGGCGAACCTGAACCTTTTAATGACAATAGCGAATTCATTAGAATGGTCCAGATACCCAAGTCTCCAGAGGCTGCTGCATTCGAACAATATGGGAATGTGCCCACCGACCTGTACAGAGGGATGCCCAACATCAATATTCCCATCTATACCATAAAGGGTAAAGAGATGGTATTGCCCCTATCGCTGACGTACGACCCCACCAATCTGAAAGTTGAGGACATTGCCTCCGAGGTCGGGCTGGGCTGGAATCTGAATGTCGGAGGACGAATCACTAGGAATGTCAATGGGCTCAGCGATGACTACATCTTGGGAAACTATAGCACGCTCACTGATGGGTCTTGGGTGCTCTCGCGGTACAACATGGTCAGTCAAGGCTTGATCCATGGCTTTAATTCGAGGGCAGATGTGATAAGCCACTTCGATTTTATCGAAGACATTGAAGACAATAAGGTAGACGCTGCACCAGATACCTACAGCTTGAATGTGAATGGCCTAAGCTCACAGCTTATCGCGCAGATAGGAAAGGCCTATTCGCTCGACGACCCTAGGATGCAGGTCTCCGTACAGAGAGGGACAAAGGGTGACATCAGGTCATGGACCATAAACAAGAATGGGACTACCTACATATTTGCCAATTCAGAGGTCACGGAGACTAGGACCGACTCTGGCTTCGGGGATTACCAAGGCCCGAGCCACATAAAATATAGGTCGTCTTGGTTGTTGACGAAGATCATCTCCCCTAATGGAAGAGATGTATTTGATTTTACATATACCAGCGGTACTTGGCCACAGCCGAAACCTTTCAGCTCGTCCTCTGCTATCAATCGATCTACGTACCATTCTATCAATGGTATCATGTGGAATGGCGCCAACGAAAGCTGGTCCAATGTGCTAGACCATAAGATCACACAAGTTTTCTTGAGTGGCATATCACACAACGGAAAGCAAATCGTATCCATTTCGAGAAAGACCCGAGAAGACCACCCGCTTAACAATGCCATCCAAAGCATTGAGATACTAGACCCCACAAGTACAGGACCTTCACAAGAGGTGGTTCAAGACTTCTATCTTTTTCATAGCTATTTTGGGATGCCTGAAAGTGCCGACCCAGGTAATTACAGGGAGGAAGACCTAAGGTTGAAGTTGGATGCCATAGGCATTTCCAGACTACCACAGAGCCCATCCCTCGATCTAGAGAACTTCCTGAAGGAATACAACTTCACCTACGATAGACCAGAGCAGGTGCCAGCCAGAGATTGTGCGGGCCAGGATGCCTTTGGGTACTACAATGGAGGCTCATGTTCAGGTTCCCTCATTCCACCAGTATCATTCAATGGTGCCGATTTTACAGTTAGTGGCAGGAGCTTCAACATGGAGCATGCCACCAAAGGAATACTAAAGAAGGTAAGATACCCTACGGGCGGTACCACTGTTTTTGAGTACGAGCAGCCCATCGATGAATATACAGAAATTAGAGATCGGCTAGTAAACTACAGCTTGCTTATCAGTGACTGGGCAACTATGTTGACGATCACTGAGCAGGGCCAATGTAACAGTTCTGGTTGCTGCCCAAGTGCCAATGGCTCACCAGTGGCCACAACCTTTGAGACTGATGTTTTTTCCGTTAACGAGGATGGAGTCTATGATGTGACGGTCGACATGCATGGTACAAAAACACCCGTAGACAATACTACGCAGAGTCTTAGGTCTTTTATTATTGAGCTCCCAGATAGCCAAGCGATGAGTTTGAATGAGATATTGACAGAGTGTGAAAACGGGACTTCCCCTTTCTGGGATTTTCACGAACTGTACAATCCAGTAATACTTCCTTTTGCACCCCAGTCTTTTCCGGTTGAGCTGAAAAAAGACAAGTACTATCAGACAGTTCTTCTAAATAATCTCCAAGATTATGACAATCAGACAATAGGTATCACTATGAAGGTCTCTAGGGAAGAATCCTATACCTATGTGTATGACACTGATGAGCTCCCATTCTACAGGCTGAAGACAGTTACAGACCTTGACGCGAATGACAATGTTGCCACTAGAAGAGAATATAAGTATTCAGGGATTACGCAAAACCAATCAGACAGGCTTTACTATACCAGTCATCAAAGAAAGGAGATTTCCGAGCAGATTGTGAACGTGCCCATACTACACCGCATGTCAAAGCCGGTGATGGGTAGTGAACCCATCCTTACCTATGGGGAAGTCTCAGAAAGGTTTGTAGACTTCAATGATGTTGCCAGCAATGGAGAGACAATACATACTTTTTTCAATGTAGGACAGAATGGCAATGTCCCCAATACGGCACCACCCTTTGAGACCAGATATACGAACAATATCGAAAAAGGTAAAGAGAAGACGCGCATATTGTATGATGTTGCCATGGATACTCTAGAGACCTGGTCATCCTCCTACTCGCCGGTCGCTTCTGGGATGGAATCTCTCGCTGGCCTTACGGTCAAGAACAATTGGAACAGACAATACCATACGGTACACGTTTATCAGCGTTCAGATGGCAAATGGCTTTTCGGTTATGCGCCATGGGAATATTCAGGCTATCAAGGAAACACAAGGTTCGGCCCCCCCGATGGATGTGACCTTGATGGCAACTTGGATTGTCTAGATGCTATAAACCCGACCTCTACGGCTAAACCCTTCTCTATCAGCCCCAGGACTGGAGGTATGGTGCAGCAGATCGTTTCCAAGAAGCTTGACGATCAGTGGCTAACGCAGACCACAGACTATGAGTACAGGGATAACATGTTACTAAATAGTCATACGGTTGGTACTAGCAATGATGAAGAAATCAAGACCGAGCTCTACTATTCTTCAGATACAGAGCCCTACAGCTTGTTGCCCAATCCTTCTGCTCCTGAGTTGGGGTCCAATGTTCCCGATGAACCCATCTTAATGAAGGTCTATCAAAATGGGACACTTATTTCCACAAGCCTAAAGGACTATGTCCAGGCTAGCCCTGTGGAAATGGGTGATGTGCCTTATGCGGCAAGTTTGCCTGACATGCAACAGCTACAGGCTGTGTATACTGCCAAAGGAAATGAGCCGCTAGACAATAGACTGTTGTTTGAAAAGTTTGACACACAAGGGAATCTGTTGCAATCTAGAGATGTAGATGCCAATGTGGCAACAACATACTTGTGGGGCTACAATAACATGTATCCTGTGGCCAAGGTGGAGAACGCCACCCATGCAGAAGTGATAGGTACGGGTGTACTACAAAGTGTGCTGGATGCCCCTGCCGATGATGATGCGCTGCGCACCGAGCTACAAAAGATACGTGATGGTTTGCCCAATGCGATGGTCACCACCTATACCTACAAGCCCTTGGTGGGCATAACCAGCATGACAGACCCAAAAGGTTATACCACCTATTATGGGTACGATGAGTTCAACAGGCTAAGCCATGTGATCGATCAAGACCAGAAGGTTTCCCAACGCTACAACTATCAATACAAGAAGATATACGACCCCTTGAGTACGGGTGAAATCGTCTCTGCTAACACAGTTATAGCGGAGACCAGCAACTTCTTTGACATCAACCCGACGGGCGGGTCAGGGGACCTCACCTATCATTGGGAAATAAGGAAAGGCGACGAAGTCTTACATACCAGCCCACAGAAGAGTTTCAGTCTGGCCATGGGCTACGACTATTATGGGCAGGTGGTCGTCACCTGCCTGGTCACCGATCAGGTGACCGGCGAGGGAAAGCTGGCCACGAAGGTCGTCGAGGTGGTACATGAGACCCCTTTCTCTATTGGCAATATCTCCCATCCCAACCGTGTGATCGCCGACCAGTCCAACACATTCACCATTACTTATGCAGGAGGTTCGGGAGATTTCGATTACCACTGGAAGATAGAGAAGGGTGGTGAGCCACCATTGACCATCGATGACCAGGACAACACCCTGACCCTGCATTTGGGCTACGAGTACTATGGGCAGGTAAAGATGACTTGCACAGTGATCGATACTGCTACCGGGGAATCGTTAACTAATGACAAGAACGTCAATGTAGAGCATGAGCATCCCTTTACGGCATCTTACTTTTGGCCTTTGCCCGAATATGCATTCACTGGGGGAACATACTCCTTCAAGGCTTTCCCTGAGGGAGGATCTGGGGTCTACACATATGATTGGAATATCACCAAACGCACTACCAATGAAACGATATATACCACCACGCTGCAAGAGTTTTCCCTGACCATGTCGCAAGAACATGTCGGAACGCTGGACATCCGCTGTACGATCACTGATTCATCGACGGGAGAGACCCTAGTAAGGGATGATGACCTGGAGGTGTCGGAGTATTTTATTGATGTCTCTATCGATAAACAGAGTTCCACCCACCAGGGAGGGGCAGATACCGTAGTAGTGAAAGCCAATGTCACAGGAGGTGTCGGCCCATATATATTCCAATGGTACAAGGTCAATGACGATGGGTCGCGAATAGCCATTCCAGGTGTCCATGATACTGCTCAAATCTCTCTGACCTGTATTTTTAACAGACACTACAAGGTAGAAGTGGTAGTCACTGACAATTCTGACCTCTTTACAGGAGACGACCCCACCGCCCAAAGGAGCAGGACATTCTCATACTCTAGACCTGATGAATGTGGAAGTGGTGGTGGTCCAATTGAATAGCGATAACAAGAACAATA
>JANQRC010000066.1 GCA_028284745.1 Flavobacteriaceae bacterium | reverse complement strand
CGGCGGGGCGCACCCCTTCCCATGCCGAACAGGGAAGTTAAGCCCGCCAGCGCCGATGGTACTGCCGACAGGTGGGAGAGTAGGTCGCCGCCCACTTTTTGGGCCCCCTCGTACAAGCGAGGGGGCCTTTTTTATACCTTAAATCTTAAATATCGAGTATTGTGACACCTGTCTGACTTGGTATAATCGAAAAGGTATATACATCAAAGGTAGATTGTCCCTTATGGTTTATGACAGTTACTTCAAAAGTGCATGAAGTGATAACGGGATACCTTTCCCAACTTACATAGTTGCAATTGGCTTCATCGTATATATTCTTGATGGTGAAGGACTTGTTGACACCTGCAGCTATTCGAACGGATTCGCCTATTTCTCTTGTTTCACCAGGATTGTTAAGCGAGAATTCCCAAGCCCTTGGATTATCAATGGGACCACAATTGAAACTCATGATGCCTCTTACATTAATGCTTCGGATACCTGATTCCAGATCTTGAGCATTGAATGTTAAACTCATAGCGTTATCTACATTAATTCTGCCGATATCTCTACCTTGAAACTCATTTAAGTCAAACCCATACCCACCAGGGCCTAGAACAGCAAGCCTAGCGCTTACTATGTTTGGGGGAGAGTCATCATTTTCAGGGATAGAGACCTGAGATACCTTACAACAACAAAGTGAAGTCATTAATAGTGTAGCAAATGCTAGTTTTAGATTTTTCATGTCATTACATATTATGGTTGTTGAGCAAAGATGATTATCATTTCTACTACATTTTATAGATCTCACCCTGTTTTTGAATGTCAGTTCCCCCCTTTTTATTCAAGTATTACCTCCTTCTCTTTCATGTGATTTACCCCTACTTGAAAGGGGATATGAACTGTAGCCACATGTTTGTACCTGTGCGCATCCTTTTACGGAACGTTTGACATGCTCCTTTGAATAAGTGAGGTTTTATATATAAATTATATAACAATGCTCTTGTTCTTGTTTGTATTAAATGCCTATATTAGCTTTAAATGATTTTTTTGAATGATCGCGCCCATCACCGCTAACCTAGATAGAGCTGTCTCATTGTTGAATTCTTTAAGTGACCATGAATACTGTGATGCTTCTGTGGCACCTTATCATTCAAGTATTGGCTCTCATATCAGACATATTTTAGATTTTTATGATTGCATCTTTGCAGGTGTGCCTGCAGGGCATATCGACCTTACAGAACGCCGAAGGGACTTGGAGACTGAACAAGTGTGTGACAAGGCCATTGATAGGATCGATAGCATAAAACTTCAACTGCGTAGCTATGAAGGTCAGTTAGGAGAATCTGTTCGGGTGGTCGATGACCTCGGAAATGGTCCGTTAGTGTTCCAGACGAGCTTGGGTGCCTTGTTTGCGCAAGCCAATAGCCACACCATTCATCATTATGCGATCATCAGCTATATTCTTTCTAGTTTGGGCATTGCCGTGAAGGATGAGAAGTTTGGATACAACCCGACAACTCCTATCATTTCTTCTTAGTGTTCCCGAAGAGTGCATTCATCAATGTCTGAATGCTTTTGAATCCCATGAATATTGCGATGCCAGCGATTAGGATCCCTATGGTCAGTACTGGCCAATAGAGTGGGTGGCCTTGATTCTTGAAGGCCTGGTAAATGATGATCGGCCCTAAAAACATCAGGGTAACAGTGAGTGCCAGTCGTCTGATTCCTTTGGCCAATTGGTGGTTATCGGTTCTCTGCATTCTTTCTATGGGCTTCACTGGCTTTTCGGACACTGCCATACTTCTTTAATAGCTTTTCGGCCTTTCCATGGTTCACATCGAGTTCTTCTACCAGCATTCGTATGCCTCGATCCACAAGTTTGTCGTTGCTTAATTGCATGTCTACCATCTTGTTTCCCTTGACATGACCTAGTTGGATCATCGTCGCTGTTGAGATCATGTTCAGTACCAGTTTTTGTGCCGTGCCAGCTTTCATCCGTGAACTTCCGGTGACAAACTCTGGGCCAACGACCACGACAATTGGAAATTTTGCTGTGATGGCTAATGGACTTTTTTCATTGCATGTGATACAGCCTGTGATGATTCCTTCTTGATTACACTTCTGGAGAGTTGACACGGCATAAGGTGTCGTCCCAGAGGCTGCAATGCCTATGACCACGTCATTCGTAGAGATGTTGAATGCTTGTAGGTCTTTCCAGCCTTGTGTTGTAGAGTCTTCAGCGAACTCGACGGCTTTGCGAATGGCTTGATCACCACCAGCCATAATACCCATCACCAGATCGTGCGGAACGCCAAAGGTTGGTGGGCACTCAGAGGCATCTACGATGCCTAATCGCCCACTAGTGCCTGCTCCAATATAGAACAAACGGCCACCTTGTTTCAACTTCGCCACGACCTGATTTACAAGTATTTTGATCTGTGGAATGGATTTCTTTACAGCCTTCGGTACGATCTGATCTTCTTTGTTGATGTTGGTCAGCAGTTCTGATATGCTCATCTTTTCGAGATGATCGTAGTTTGAGGATTGCTCTGTGGTCTTCGTGAATGTCATGGCAGTCAAAAAGTATTCCTTTCAAAAGTAAGTATTAAAAGGATTATATTTATGGTTGAACCGACGAAACTAATCATGTCCAACCATTTATTGAAAACAGCTGAAGCTGTGCTTCGAGCCAATTGGCGTGATGGCTTCACCATTCCCTGTGAAGGGCTGTATCCTTTTCAATGGAACTGGGATTCTGGCTTCATTGCCATAGGTTGGGCGCATGTTGATATGGAACACGCCAAGTCTGAGATTCGGTCTTTGTTATCTGGACAATGGAAAAATGGTTTTATTCCCCAGATCGTTTTCCACAATCCTTCTGATTCATACTATCCTGGGCCTGATGTACATGAGGCTTACGTGAGCCCAAACTATCCAACGGCAAAGCAGACATCTGGTATTACGCAGCCACCTGTACTGGGTTTTGTCTTGGAGGAACTACATGCCATCTCTGATGAGAAGATCCTTGACTTCATCGCAGAAGTGTATGATGATGTGTATCGTTACCATCAATACTTTTACACCCATCGTGATCCGAACAAGGAAGGGCTGGTCTACATCTGCCATAATTGGGAAGCAGGCACCGACAACACGCCTGTTTGGGACGAGATATGGGAGATCATGGACACTCCCGATATCCCCACTCATCGGAAAGACAACACACATATTGACAGTTCTAATCGTCCTAGTAACCGAGAATACCAACATTACATTTATTTGCTACAGCTGTTTAAGGAATGGGGTTATGATGATCGATCCATCGCAGAATATTCTCCCTTTTTGGTACAAGACCCACTTTTTAATGCCATGCTTGTTCGATCTAATGAAAGCTTGATAAGCCTTGGCAAACTTTTACAGAAACATGATCATGTAAAACAGTTGGAAACATGGAATGTTCTTAGTCGGGATAATTTTCATGAGAAGCTCTATTCTGAAGAAAAGAAAGCCTATGTGTACTATGATGTGAGAAATGATAGGAAGATAGACCACGTGTCCTCTTCATCATTTGTGCCTATGTTTGCGAGAATCCCTTCTAGTGATATTGCCAGCACGATGATTCAGACATATTTTGAAAAAGGAGCCTTTTCAGGTAAAGATGATGAACTGTACCTGTGCGCATCCTTTGATCCTTCGCACGTTGCTTTCGACCCAAAACGGTATTGGAGAGGCCCAGTTTGGGTCAATGTCAATTGGTTGATATATAGAGGGCTGAAGCGATATGGCATCAATGAATTGGCCTCAAAGGTCAAACAACAGACATTACAACTGGTAGCACAAAATGGCTTCTATGAGTATTTCGACCCAAGGAAAAGTGTTCAGGATGCACTCGGTCATGGTTACGGGGGGAATAACTTCTCCTGGTCTGCGGCTTTAACCATCGACCTTCTGAAAGAGAAGACCAACTAACTTTTTATGAACTATATAGACTGTATTATCGTAGCTGCCTACCTCATTGGCTTCTTGGCCATGGGCTACTTCTTTAAGGACAACAAAGACTCCAAAGATTATTTTTTAGGAGGAAGAGACTTGGGTTGGTTTCCGTTGAGCTTATCCACCATGGCCACCCAGTTGTCTGCTATTAGCTTTGTGTCAGCACCGGCCTTTGTTGGTTTAAAATTGAATGGCGGAATGAAATGGCTTGGCTTCGAGTTTGCAGTTCCAATAGCAATGTTGTTCATCATGCTTGTGGTGATCCCACCCTTGTTCAGGTCTGGGGTGGTGAGCATCTACGAGTTTGTCGAAAGGCGCTTTAGCGCTTCCACCCGAATGATCCTCAGTGTGGTCTTTCAGACCAGCAGGGCTTTGGGCACTGGCGTGATGGTCTACACCATTGCCATCATCCTTCAGGCAGTACTGGACATCGACTATGTCTATACCGTATTGATCATCAGCATCATTACCATCATCTATTCATGGCAAGGTGGCATGAAAGCCGTGGTGTGGGGCGACGCCATTCAGATGATCATCTTGTTCTTAGGATTGATCATCTGTCTCGTGTATAGCTCTAGCCTAATTGATTCTTATGGTGGTCTTGCCAATGGTCTTGATCCCGAACGACTCAAGGCCATTGACTTCAACTGGGGAATAGGCGAAGGTGAGGAATATGGTTTTTGGCCTATGCTTATCGGTGGATTCTTCTTGTATGTTTCCTATTATGGTTGCGATCAGACCCAAGCACAACGCATGCTTTCGGCAAAGAACGAAAAGACCATCAGGCAATTGTTGCTGGCCAACGGATTGTTGCGCTTTCCTGTAGTGCTGGTATACTGTACGATGGGCTTGTTCATTGGTGGATTGATCTCCTTGGCTCCAGATTTTATGGACGAGATCGTTACGGTGACACAAAAGCATTTTCCAGAGGAATACGCCAGCAGTGGCGCCAAGGCGGATCTGATGATTCCCATATTCATTACCAAGTATTTGCCTCATGGTGTGATCGGCATCTTGATGGTGGGGATCCTTTCGGCAGCCATGTCATCCTTGAGCTCAACGGTGAACTCGCTCTCGGCGGTAACGGTCGAAGACTTTTTCAACAGAGGAAAACAAAAGATCAAGGGTAGCAAGTATATGCTTATATCCAAGGTCTCTGTGGTTTTTTGGGGCGCAGTGTGTATCGCTTGCTCTTTTCTCTTTGGAGGAAGTAAAAGCGCAGTGATCGAGATCATCAACGCTATCGGTTCTGTATTCTATGGGCCAGTGTTGGTCACATTCTTGCTTGCGATCTTTTCAAAGAGGGTAAATCATATTGGGATGAACACCGGAATCATCGCGGCCGTTCTTATCAATTTGCTCTTTTCGAATACCATGCAAGAGATCTTCGGGTTTGATATAGGCATCAAAGTCTTCTGGATATGGCTCAACTTCACAGGTGTCATCTTGGCCTTGGTGATTGCCTATGTGGTCAGTGCGATGACTTCACAGGTAAAACCTAAAGAAAGAGGTGATATCAACTTTGCATTGAAGCGTTCAGATTTCATGGCAAAGGAGGTCTACATTCTATTGGCTTTCTTTGTGGCCATCTTGATCTTTAGTTATTTCACCCCTCAGATCTACGGTTAGATGAAGGCGTTGCTAGTCCCGGATAAGTTCAAGGATTCGCTTACAGCGACCGAAGTGATAGAAAGTATCAGACTCGGTGTGTTAGACCACAATCCCGATGCTGAAACCTATGCAGTGTTGGCCTCAGACGGAGGAGATGGATTTTTGGAGGCAGTTCGTCATTATTTAGACCTGGAAGAGGTTTTCGTGGAAACCGTAGACCCTTTGGGTAGGCCTATTCGTGCCCAATACGCTTTCGAGCCAAAGAATAGTGCGGCCTATATCGAACTTGCCAAAGCTTCTGGCATTGAACTCCTCACGGAAGCTGAACGTAAAGTAATGAAAACCTCTACATATGGAACAGGCCTTCAGATACGGGATGCTATCGATCGAGGGGCAACCACCATTTTCTTGGGGTTGGGCGGAAGTGCCACTAATGACGCCGCTACGGGCATTGCCACAGCACTAGGGTATATATTTGTAGACCAGGGAAATGACGAGCTGATCGTTCGTGGAGAAGCATTGTCGAGTATCCATGCGATCAAAAAAGATGACTCGCTTTTTGGGCATGTACGCTTTGTGGCGGTCAACGACGTTCAAAATCCTTTGTATGGCCCACAGGGTGCCGCATATACGTATGCCCGACAAAAAGGAGCTACCGATTCGGAGATCGCATTTCTGGATCGTGGTTTGACGCAATTGTCTGAAAAGGTAAAAGAGCAACTAGACGTAGATGTTGCCCATATTCCTGGAAGTGGAGCAGCCGGCGGAACTGGTTATGGGCTAAAAGCCTTTCTAAATGCCGAATTTGTGGGAGGAACTCACTTTATTTTAGGACTATCACGCTTTCATGAAATACTAGATAGGCACAAGATCGATTGCATCATTACAGGTGAAGGGAAGATCGATTCGCAAACAGCCCATGGAAAGTTGGTTCATGGCATTATCACAGAAGGAAAGAAAAGAAACATTCCCGTGTTGGCTGTCTGTGGGAAACTCGGCCTTGACCCTGATGGGGTAACGCAGCTTGGCCTGGCTGCCGCTGTAGAATTATACGACCCCAAGAAGCCGGTATCGTATAGCTACGACAATGCTGCTCGGTTGGTAAGGTCGA
>JANQRC010000058.1 GCA_028284745.1 Flavobacteriaceae bacterium | reverse complement strand
GGCGATGGAGCGTTGCGAAAAGGTACGGTGTACCTTTTCAGCGAACAGGCGAGGCGGCGCCCGGGCCTAGTTGTCATCCTTGTCCGGAACAGGGTCGTGACCACTACCACCCCAAGGATGACAACTAAAGATCCTTTTGATGGCCAATCGCCCGCCTTTGAACAGCCCATGCTTTTGCAAGGCTTCTACTGTATAGTGCGAGCAGGTAGGCTGATAGCGACACGTAGCCGGTGTCAATGGTGAGATCAAATGCTGGTAGATTTTCACCAAGAAAATAAAAGGTGCTATGAGTATTCTCTTTGAGTTGATAAGCTTGTAAGTTGAGGGCTATTGAAAAATTTAATGCCAATAACTGATTGCCGTCTGCTGAACACTACTAACTACCTACCGAGAATGTAGTGCCATCTTTTCCATCCTTAAGTTGAATGCCCATGTTGGCCAATTCGTCGCGAATACGGTCCGAGGTAGCATAATCCTTGTTGTCACGAGCTTCTTTGCGCATTTGGATCAACATTTCGACCACATCCGAAAGTTTATCACCATCCTCATTGGATCTGGACGCGCTGGTAAGTCCAAGTACATCGAAAACGAAAGCATTCATGGTCTGCTGTAATTCTCGTTTATCGGTTTCAATGATGGAAGCTTTGTCGTCTTTCACCTGATTGATAAATTTTACGGCTTCGAACAATTCTGCAATAAGAACGGGCGTATTGAAATCGTCGTTCAAGGCCGCATAGCAACGTTCTTTCCATTTGGTGATACCAAAGGAAGTTTCCTTGCTAGTCGGTAATGTTTCGGTATGCCCTACAGCATCCATCAACTTTTGAAATCCTTTTTCGGCTGCTAACAATGCATCGTTGCTGAAATCTAAAATGCTTCGATAGTGTGCCTGCATCATGAAGAAGCGCGCCACAGGTGCCGAAAATCCTTTGCTGATGTTAGGATTGTCTCCTGTCAGCAATTCATTGGGTAAGATGTTGTTACCTGTTGACTTTGCCATCTTCTTGCCATTCATGGTCAACATATTGGCGTGCATCCAATAGTTCACTGGCGATCTGCCATGATTGCAGGCCTCTGCTTGTGCGATCTCACATTCGTGGTGTGGGAACTTCAAATCCATTCCTCCGCCGTGTATGTCAAAACGTTCGCCTAGATATTTGGTGCTCATGGCTGTACACTCTAAATGCCAACCAGGGAAGCCGTCACCCCAAGGCGATGGCCAACGCATGATGTGTTGCGGTTCGGCCTTCTTCCATAGGGCAAAATCTTGTGGGTTCTTCTTGTCGCTCTGCCCGTCGAGCTCACGAGTGTTATGAATTAGGTCCTCTACCTTGCGTTTGCTCAGCTTTCCGTAGCGGTGGCTCTCATTGAACTTCAACACGTCGAAGTACACAGAGCCATTCACCTCATAAGCAAAGCCTTGTTCAATGATCTCCTTTACGATCTCGATCTGCTCGATAATGTGCCCAGTAGCCGTGGGCTCAATGCTTGGCGGCAAGGCGTTGAATTGTTGCATGATGGTATGGAAGTCAATGGTGTAACGTTGTACGACCTCCATCGGCTCTATCTGCTCTAAACGAGCTTTCTTAGCGATCTTATCTTCGCCTTGTTGGTTGGTATCATCTTCTAGATGGCCAGCATCAGTGATATTTCGGACATAACGAACCTTGTAGCCCAAATGCTTCAGGTAACGGAACACCATGTCGAAGGAGATAAATGTACGTACATTCCCTAAGTGTACATTGCTATATACTGTGGGACCACAGACATACATGCCCACATGATCGTCATTGAGCGGTTTGAAAGGTTCCTTTTGGCCAGATAGTGAGTTAAATATGTGAAGCTGAGACATCAGTGTTTATCTGTTGGTTTGTTGAGTCGTTGAGTCGTTAAGTTGTTTTTTGTTTAGTTGTTAAGTCGTTAAGTCGTTAAGTCGTTAAGTCGTTAAGTCGTTGAGTGAATTCATGCTTTTAGAAAATGCTTTTTTAGCGAGTTGAGTTTATTTGTAATTGATTCTATTTGTTTTCGAATGCTAAGGTATGTGTCTTGATTGATATACCCCAACTTAAGTGAAATAACAAGTTGACTTAACAACTCCATTGTTGAGCCATAAGCAATGGTCATATATTTTGATTTGTCCTTTGAGGTTGACCGTATGGTTCCTTCGGCTATATTGGATGAAACAGAAACTGAGCATCTTCTCATCTGAGATGTCAGGCCGTATTTTTCTTGATCAGGGAAATTCTCAGTTACTTGATAAATTGTTATCGCCAATTCAATAGCTTCATTCCAAACTTCCAGTTTTTCAAATGAATAGGTGTGCATTTGGTGTTCAATCTACTAAACAAAAAACAACTTAACAACTAAACTAAAGACTACTCAACTAACTAAAACTGCGTTTCCATACTGATGTAGTCCAAAAACTCTCTTTTCGTCTTAGGATCTTTGAACTGTCCACCAAACTCAGCAGTAACTGTACTGCTTTCTATATCTCGGATACCGCGCGAATTTACACAAAGGTGCTTGGCATCGATCACGCAAGCGACATCTTTAGTACCCAGCGCTTTTTGAAGTTCTTGCACAACTTGCATGGTCATGCGTTCCTGCACCTGTGGCCGCTTGGCATAATAGTCAACGATTCGATTCATTTTTGAAAGCCCGATCACCGTTCCGTTTGAGATGTAGGCAACATGCGCACGGCCAACAATAGGAAGCAAGTGGTGTTCGCAGGTAGAGTAGACAACAATGTTCTTTTCTACCAACATCTCACCATATTTATATTTATTATCGAAGGTCGAAGCTTTGGGGTTTCGTTCAGGGTGCAACCCTCCAAAGGTTTCTTTGACAAACATCTTGGCCACACGAATTGGTGTCCCACTTAGACTGTCATCCGTAAGGTCCATGCCCAACGTTTCCAGGATGTTTGAGACATCTTTGGCAATGCGCGCTATCTTCTCGTCATCACTGAGGTCAAATGCATCATCACGAATGGGTGTTTGTGCGGAAGTCCCTACATGGTCATCGCCAATGGCCTCGATTTCTTCTAAAAACTTTTTATCTAGTTTCATTTCGCAGCAAATTTAGTTTGCAAAGATACGTATTAATCATGGTTTTGGTCTACTGAAAGTACTTGGCATTACGGAACAAAAAAGGCGACCTGGATGGCCGCCTTTTCTATGGTCAATGAGTACTAAAGTTTTAAGGTGAAGGTAAGTGTGACGTTGTTGTTGATGCTATTTACTCGGGCGGCGTCTACGAGACCCACGTTAAAAAGTTGTTGGTCTCGGCCTTGTTCGCTACGCTGGTAGGCAAGGTCTAAGGCAGCGCCACCAAGATCATAGCCCAAACCGAGAGAGTAACTTTCTAGGTCACCGATGGTCTCACCATCTTCATAAGGGCTTTCTGCAAAACGATAGCCACCCCGCAGGCGCAATTGATTCAGGCGATACTCACCCCCAAGACGAAACTCGTTGCTGGCGGTAAGCACGTCAGAAATAAAGGCGTTCTCATCTTGAAAAGCAGGATCGGTATCTGGTCGCAGTTCGGCTTCAGAAAAGTCGGTGCGGATATAATCGAAGCTGATCAAACCTTGCTTGCCGAAAACGTAGGCAAAGCTACCCATGAGCTTCCCTGGAGTTTTGATCCTGTATTCATCATAAACATTGACCACACGTGGATCCAAGGCAAGTGGGTCGTTGGGGAAATCAGGGTCTAACCCTACTGTTTCAACATATTGTGTGAGCTCGTCATTAAGACGGTACCATGTTGGTGATTGGTAAGACAGCCCTAGACGAACATCGTCATTTACTTTGGCGATGGCACCAACCTGGAAAGAGAAGCCTTCACCAAAGGTGAACAGGTCGTTTTCAAAATATATCTGTTGGAGGGCGTCACCATTGTCGTCGAAACCGATCTCGTCTAAAATGGTGAGCTTTCTAAAGTTTACATCGTGTACATTCAGGTTTGCACCTAAGAATAGGTTGTCCTTATACTGTGTGCCTAGGTTTACAGTGAATTTTCGGTTGTACCCTCTTGAGGTCACTGTGTATTCATGATCTGCACCATTGGGGAATTCACTGTTCAGCAAATAACTATCCTGATCGGGTGCATTGGGGTCTAGGTCTAGGATGAATCCTTGGTAGCCCAATAATGCCTGTTGTGCGCCGAAGCCTTCTGTTTCACCAAGAAACTGGTAAAGGTCTCCAAGGGTCTCGCCATCTTGAAGCTCTAGCAGGCCAACAGGTATTCCTTCTGCAAATGACAAGAAGTACGTGTCGATGGATCCAACAAACTCACCGAGGTTGTTGGTCACATTGTTTACGCCTGCAGCAAAAAGATCGTCATCGAAGTTATTGCTTAGCTCATAGTTGAAACCCAGGGAAAGCTTGCGCCAATCAGAATCGCCCGTCTCGTCAAAGACGAACACGGCTCCAAATTGCGAGATATCGAACTCTGATTCGCTAGTTGTGGCGAATGTTCCAAAATAATTGCTTTCGTTCTCGCGGTCATAATTGGTTGCTGTAATGCCTATCTCTGATGTTTTGAAAACAGCCGACCCTGCAGGATTGTGACTCATCGCCGAAAGGTCTCCGCCCAAAGCACCGAAAGCACCACTCAGGGCTCTGAAACGTGCTGTTCCAGATAATTGCGGAGAAGAGTAACGCAGAGCATCCTCGATGTTCTGTGCATTCATGCTAGAGAAGCCCAACATCGCCATACATGCTACAATGATTCTTTTCATCTGATAATGGTTTTTGATTTGAACAGATGCAAACTTGCCTGGAGCCTTAGTGACTCAGTAAAGCGTCACTAAGGGGAAATAGGCTTTCTTGCTGCTCGTTTTTTGATTTATGATCGAAGGGAATAGTATTTTAGTTTCTTCTACCTCCTCTTCCACCAGAACTTCTGCCTCCAGAGCGCCCTGATGATCTAGACATTCCTGAGCTTCTTGAGCCAGACGGACGTGAAAAGCTTCTGTTGGAAGAAGACCTTGAAGGTCTAGAGTAACTTCTGTTGGAAGAACGAGAAGGTCTTGAGTATCCTCTGCTTCTGCTGTTAGAAGATGGTCTTCTGATACCTTGGTTTCTGCTTGGGGAAGTGCCTCTGCGTTGTATGGTAGAGTTTCTATTGCCATTTCGATAGCCAGAGCGTGTTCGCACCCTACCGTCGGCAGTGCGGTATTGTCTTCTGGCATCGACCGAGCGTCTGACACGGTTGTCGGCGCTTACGCCATTTCGGGCAATTCTTCTGTCCGTACTTCTTCTAATGATATTCCCATCGCGATTTATCGTACGGCCGCCTCTGGTAGAAGAAATTCTTCTTCTGCTGTCCACACCATTTCTGCCGATAGTACTTCTTCTGCTTCTTGAAACGGTGCTCCCTGTTCTTCCAATAGTGCTTCTGCGACCCGTGGCGTACCCAGCTCTCCTACCTCGGTTGTAGGCGATGCGATTGTTGTAAAAGCGATTGCCATACAGTCCGGCATAGCCCCAGCGGTTCCAACCCCAACCGGCATTCCAGCCCCAGCCGAAGCGATTCCAACCCCATCCCCAACCAGCATGACCCCATCCCCAGCCCCATCGAGGGCCCCAAGCATTCCATCCCCAATAAGGGTCCCAACCCCAGAATGGATTCCACCAGCCGTAGTTCCAAGAATTCCAACCCCAACTGTGACCATACACATTGATAACCAGATCATCACTTGCAGTCTCGCCCCAACCAGCATATTCATTGTTGCTGTAGCCGAGGGTTTCTACGTCATCTTGGAAATCTTCTTCGGTGAGGTCATCGGTGCTGCTGTAGCTGTCAATGTCAGTGAAGACGTCATTTTCTTGCATTAGCATTTCGGCTTCAACAGATTTCTGGCTGAAGTATCCTTTGTAATTTCCGTTGTTCTCGGTCTCAGGTTGATCAGCTTTCGGTCTTTCTGCTCGCTGCACCGTTCTCTCTTCGACAGGTGCTTCGCTACTGGCGTAAATGCCATCATTGTCATAATACGAAGAGGGTTGGTAGCTTCCACAGGAAACCACCAACCCGCTCACCATTAGTAAGGCCCAAGCCTTTAGGTTGTTCAATAAGGGTAAAAGAGGTCGCATATCGCTGATATTATATATTGTTGAACTTTGTAAAAATAGTTAGTTTTGCTCCAACTATTTTTCTTAAAAATGTCACAACATTTGTGCCAAAGTACTGCTGATGAGTAAAAAATTGACAAAAAGGAACGAAGATTATTCAAAATGGTATAACGAACTGGTCGTCAAGGCCGATCTAGCTGAGAATTCTGCTGTACGTGGATGTATGGTGATCAAGCCTTACGGGTATGCGATATGGGAGAAGATGCAGGCGCAGCTTGACAGAATGTTCAAAGAAACGGGGCATCAAAATGCTTATTTCCCACTTTTTGTACCCAAAAGCTTGTTTGAGGCCGAGGAAAAGAATGCAGAGGGGTTTGCCAAAGAATGTGCCGTGGTGACGCATTACCGTTTGCAAAGCGATCCTGACAAACCTGGGAAGCTGCGTGTAGACCCACAGGCCCGTTTGGAGGAAGAGTTGGTGGTTCGCCCTACTAGTGAAGCCATTATTTGGAATACCTACAAGAATTGGATCCAATCCTATCGCGACCTTCCGTTGTTGATCAATCAGTGGGCCAATGTGGTGCGCTGGGAAATGCGTACACGTCTTTTCTTGCGTACGGCTGAGTTCCTTTGGCAAGAAGGCCATACTGCCCATGCCACCAAAGAGGAGGCTGTCGCAGAGACTGAGCAAATGAATGATGTCTACGCTGACTTTGTGGAGAATTTTATGGCAATTCCTGTGATCAAAGGGGTGAAGACCGAGAGCGAACGTTTTGCAGGCGCAGTAGAGACTTACTGTATCGAAGCCTTGATGCAAGATGGAAAGGCGTTACAGGCAGGAACATCGCACTTCTTGGGACAAAACTTCGCAAAAGCCTTTGATGTAAAGTTTGCTAGCAAGGAGGGGAAGCAAGAATATGTTTGGGCTACCTCTTGGGGTGTTTCTACCCGTTTGATGGGGGCGCTGATCATGACGCATAGTGATGATAACGGGCTGGTGCTACCGCCTAACTTAGCGCCAATACAAGTAGTTGTCGTGCCCATCTATAAGGGAGAAGAGCAATTGAGACAGATCTCTGAAGTGGCCAATAAGCTGGTGAAAGATCTGCGAGCTGTCGGCATTTCTGTAAAGTATGACGACCGTGATACTCATAAACCTGGATTTAAATTCAATGAGTATGAATTGAAAGGCGTGCCTGTTAGGATCGCCATTGGCCCCAAAGACCTTGAGAAAGGTACTGTTGAGATGGCCAGAAGGGATACTTTTGAAAAACAATTTATTGAAAGAGATGAAGTGGTTGATACTGTGAAGGCACTTTTGGAAGAGATCCAACAAAGCCTCTGGCAACAGGCGCTACGATTCAGGGATGAACACATTACCGAGGTAAATTCGTTCGAGGAGTTCAAAGAGATATTGGAAGATACAGGTGGCTTCGTTTCTGCACACTGGGATGGTACTGCTGAGACTGAAGAAAAGATCAAGGAACTGACCAAAGCGACCATTCGCTGTATTCCTTTGAATGCCAAGGAGGAAGCTGGTATTGATGTATACAGTGGAAAACCATCGAAGCAACGTGTGCTGTTTGCGAAGGCCTACTAGTTTTGCGGCCAAAAAATACATTGGCGACGTTGCAACATTTAAAAATAGTTGTATTTTTGCATCCGCGTTTTCGATAATGGATCGATTGCGTGTTCAACTGTTCTTTGATAGTTAGTATCAATTTTGGCCCATTCGTCTAGTGGTTAGGACGCAAGGTTTTCATCCTTGAAACAGGAGTTCGATTCTCCTATGGGCTACCAATGAGTTATGAATGTAGCATTACGAATCCCATTTGTTTAAAATGGTTAATTCGTAATTGAGACCGGCCCATTCGTCTAGTGGTTAGGACGCAAGGTTTTCATCCTTGAAACAGGAGTTCGATTCTCCTATGGGCTACAGCAATGATTCAGGATTCGGAATTCTGGATTTTGAATTTTAAAACATAAGAGGAAGAAAGATGGCAAATCACAGATCAGCATTAAAAAGAGTTCGTAGCGACGAGGCAAAGCGTCTAAGAAACCGTTATCAGCATAAGACCACTCGTAACGCTATCAGAAAATTAAGAAGCACTGAAGACAAGAAAGAAGCAGAGGCTCAACTTCCTGTCGTCTCAGGTATGTTAGACAAGTTGGCCAAGAAGAACATTATTCACAAGAATAAAGCAGCCAACCTTAAGTCTCAGCTAGCTAAGCACGTAAACGCACTTTAAGGCATACATCTAGAGTTTTTCACTCTTGTATAAATAGAAAGTCACTTCAACAGTTGTTGAAGTGACTTTTTTGTTCGATGGGTCAAGTAATGCATTCTCCTAGTTGTCTGTCTCTTTAAAAAGTGCGTATCTCTTGGTTAGATCTCTGATCAGTTTTTCTTCTTCTTCGCTTTCCAACAGCGTGTTGTAGCTTTTCCAAAATGAGGTGTCGTAAGGCTTGGGCTCAAAAATATCAGAATCCCAGGGCGCAGCCATTTTTTTATCGATCGCTTCTTTCTCGAGAATGACCTCGCTGAATAATATTTCCTGAATGGTAGAATAGTAACGCTCTTCTTTGTTCACGGCAGATTCGTCTATCTCTGTCCTTGGGTCATCTTTGGCAACACCTACATTGACCAACTTTGGCGTTTCGTAATAGATGTAATTCAAATACATCTTGTCTAAATGTTCTTTGTAGGTAATGACGAGTTTGTGATTCAAAAAAGTATCGAATAGTGTTTTACTTCGCACTCGTTGTGTGTTTGAGGCAGCGTGCAGTTCGTACTCGATCTTCTTAATGGCATAATTATCCCAATAGATGTAGATCCAGCCTTTGGGGTGAAACCCGTTGTTGTAGACGCCAACGGTATTTAGGTCTACATGATCTTGACTTTCGGCTATGTTGATCTTATACAGTTTCCTGCCATTTTCGACCAGAACGGTATCTAGCTCAAACTGGTGGCTCTTTAGTACGCCTTCACCAAAGACCGACTGGGCTCCTCTAACATTTCTCACCAAATTCAGCTTGCCATGCAATAATGTTTCTAGGCCATTGATCCGTTCGTCATTCCACTTAATGGCTTTGATCAATGCAGCAGTCTTGATCGTATCGCGGTCCAAATTTTTAGGTTGAAGTCGTACATCTTTTTCATTCTTCAGATACGAAGTATAGGTCAACACACTATCAACATCTCTCAAGTCATAGCTTTTACGTACCTGATCTACGTTTACCTTTAGCTCTTTGTCATTTGAAAGCGAGTCGAAACCCGGGTCGTAAAAGGTTATGGCACTTTCTATGAGCCACCTGAACTCCTTTTTGTTTCGTTCTTTATGACGAAGAAATCCTTTCTGCATATATGCTGAATCAGCAAGCGTATATGGCAGTTCTTTGATGGCTCTGAGCACGATATCATTTCCTGTTTTTGGTCTGGTGTCCGCGATCAGAACAACTTCGTCTAAAGCAGCAACGTCGGGGTCTAGATACACTACTTCCGAAGCGTCAAAATCTTTGACCGCTACCTTGAAACTTTTAAAGCCAATGGAGGAAACCACCAAAGTGTCAGCGTCTGAAGACTTTGGGACGATCAAGAGGAATTTGCCATCTTTGTTGGTGATAGTGCCAATGGTTGTGTTCTGGACATATACGCTGGCACTCTCAATAGGCATTAACGTTTCTCCGTGCCATACGAGATTCTGTAGCTCTGTTTGTGAGAAAGTAAAAAGCCCAATGCTTGTAAAAAGCAGAAAGAGATATTTTTTAAGAATCATAGCTATAGATGATTGAAGAGTAGGTCTGATGACAAAAATACTAGTTTGTAAGATTGCACATCAAACCTACTGATACTTTTACATTCTCATCAAATAGTATGCCTTATTTAGCTGAGGGTCATCGGCACGTCCATCAACAAAACACGTGCATCACTATCAGCAGCGATTTCAAGCGTTGAGGTGTCCCACACACCAAGTGCATCACGCTTGTTGAGTGCTTGTCCGTTGATGGTGACATCACCTTCGATGACAAAGGCATAGACGCCATTCCCCTCTTTTTTCAAGGCATAGTTGACCTCGGTACCTTTGTCCAGGTCACCTATATGAAACCAAGCATCCTGGTGTGCCCAAACTCCTTCATCGTCTGGATTGGGTGATAATACTTGATGGAATTGATTTCGTAGCTCGTTCCCTTCTAAGGTGATTTGGTGATATCTAGGCGTTACGTTTCGCTTGTTGGGAAACATCCATATCTGTAACAGCTTTAAGTCTTTGTCTGGGTTTGGGTTGAACTCGCTATGAAAGATTCCTGTCCCGGCACTCATCACTTGAACGTCCCCATGCTTGATCACGGCTGTATTGCCCATGCTGTCTTTGTGCTGTAGGTCGCCTTCCAGTGGAATGGTCACAATCTCCATATTGTCGTGAGGATGTGTGCCAAACCCTTTGCCTGCAGCAATGTGGTCATCGTTCAGCACACGAAGCACGCCAAAGTTCATGCGTTCTGAGTTGTGATAGTTTGCAAAACTAAATGAATGGTGGGCATCCAGCCAGCCATGATTGGCATGGCCTCTTGTCTCGGCTTTGTGTAAGACCTTTCTCATGCTTGAAATTTCCTTTCTGTCTAAGTTAATGAATGAAGTGCCGGCCCGCATCTTGTCAAAATCAGAATGCTTGGATCGTATGTTCTTGGCCTTGAACATGATTATTGGGATTGATATTCAATGAGTCGGGAAAAATCGATAAGCTTACAAAAAGAGAAACCCCGCCAATCGGCAGGGCTTCTCAAAAGGAATATTTCAAGTGAACTACTGATTCATGGTCAGTAAGAACTCTTCGTTGTTCTTGGTACGTTTCATACGGTCTTCCATAAACTCCATAGCTTCTACCGGATTCATGTCTGCAAGGTATTTGCGCATGATCCACATACGTTGAAGGGAATTTTCGTCCAGCAACAAGTCATCACGACGCGTACTTGACGATATAAGGTCGATAGCGGGGAAGATACGACGGTTGGCAATACGACGATCCAATTGCAATTCCATGTTACCAGTACCCTTGAACTCTTCAAAGATCACCTCGTCCATCTTAGAGCCCGTTTCGGTCAGTGCTGTGGCAATGATCGATAGCGATCCACCGCCTTCGATGTTACGCGCGGCGCCAAAGAATCTTTTTGGCTTGTGGAGGGCGTTGGCATCCACACCACCACTCAATACTTTTCCTGAAGCTGGTTGCACGGTGTTGTACGCTCTGGCCAAACGTGTGATAGAGTCAAGTAATATCACTACATCATGCCCACATTCTACCAATCTTTTTGCTTTGTCAAGAACGATGTTGGCCACTTTCACATGCTCGATAGCTTCTTTGTCAAAGGTAGAGGCGATCACCTCACCGCGAACATTTCGTTGCATGTCGGTAACTTCTTCAGGGCGCTCATCGATCAGTAGGACGATCTGATACACTTCTGGGTGGTTGGCGGCAATGGCATTGGCTATATCCTTAAGCAGCATCGTCTTACCAGTTTTAGGTTGTGAGACGATCATGCCACGTTGCCCTTTCCCGATAGGAGAGAAGAGGTCCACGATCCTTGTTGATATCGTACTTTGGCGGTCTGCCAAATTAAACTTCTCATTGGGGAAAAGAGGTGTTAGGTGCTCAAAGGAGACACGGTCTCTTACCACTTGTGGGTCCAGTCCGTTTATCTTGTTCACTTTGATCAACGGGAAGTATTTTTCTCCTTCTTTTGGCGGACGAACCTGCCCAAGTACGGTATCTCCTGTCTTTAACCCAAACAACCTTATTTGGGATTGTGAAACGTAGATGTCGTCTGGGGATGACAGGTACATGTAATCAGAGGATCGCAAGAAACCATAACCGTCCGACATGATGTCTAACACGCCTTCACTCTCTATGATGCCATCAAATTCATAATCGGGTTCGCGATAGCGATTTCGGGTATCTCTATTGAATTTGTCAACAGGATTGTTCTGATTGCTGCGATCACGATTGTTATTTTGGTTACGATTATCTCGCTTTTGTTTGTTATCGTGGCGTTGCTGGCGATTGTCTTGAGGCTGTTTTTTTTGTTGCGGCTTCTGTTTTGTCTTTTCTTCTCGCCTTTGCTCTTGCTTTTTTGGCACATTCGCCGCACCATTTTGATGGTGCTTTTGCGTGGGCTTCTCTTCTTTGGCTTTGCCGGAAGAGGCTTCTTTAGAGTTGGTGTGAAGGGCATTGGGATTTGTAGCTACATGATCGATGATCTTATAGATCAGGTCTTGCTTCTTTAATCCAGTTAGCTTCTTCATGCCTAGACCTTTGGCAAGCTCTTGAAGCTCGGGAAGCTTCTTCCCTTTCAATTCTGAAATTTCAAACATTATTTATGAAATAAAATAAGATGGTTCGTATTGGTTACGATAGAATATCGAAATATGAAAATTATTGGGAGAATCGGCTACTCAAAATCCTTACAATTCGTTATGTAGCAATAATTCAGCGGCAATTTTGTACTGCAAGTATACAAATTAATTTTGATTTGCAAGTGGTTTTTTAATGGCAGAAGTTCTATTTTTGTGCCCCGATCACAAAAGATGATTCAACGCGTACAGACAGCTTATCTCTTGATCGTCGCTCTGCTTGGTGGTGCGGCCAGTCTTTTTCTGCCTTTCGGGGTGGATGCAGAAGGCATTGTGATAAGGCTGATGGACCAGCCTTATTTGCTGGCAGGTTTCGCAGTGGCAGCTGTATTGGCGTTGATCAGTATCTTTCGATTCAAGAACAGAAGATCACAGTTCATGTTGAATAGGCTCAACATGATCGTTCAACTTTTTTTATTAGGCGTCTTTGTAGGACGTTCACTGACCGCAACCGGAGGCTCTTTCGAGCCTGAGAAGGCTGTTGGGATGTTTCTTCCTGTGCTTTCTATCGTTTTATTAGTGTTGGCCAATCGTGCCATTAAGAAGGATGAAGATCTCGTAAAATCTGTGGACAGACTACGTTGAACCTAACATCTTAGTTTTATGTTAAGTGCGCAAGCCCAGGGTGGAGACTCTGGGCTTTTTTTATCAAATACGGTCAACCTGAACTTGTTTCAGGTTCTCATGTCAATAGGTGAGATTCTGAAATAAATTCAGAATGACATTACTATTACTTTACTGGTATATACACCTCTTCCTGCGCATTTTCGTCAAAAGGATTGTAATTCTTGGCCAATACCTCGAAGTGTGGACGGTCATCCAATTCGTGAGGCGAGTTGGGTATCCATTCACCAAACAAATAACGTGCTACGGATGGATAGTCCATGGCTTTGCCTTTGTAAGTGAAGTGAATATAGTTTCCCTCTGGGATGATCAATTGTTGAAAATCGTCAGGAAGGTTTTCTGCATCGGCTTCAATCAATGTCCAACGCTCGAAGGTCGTAGTTGGGTTGAAACCTCTCATTGTATTAGGATACACAGCCACTGAATAGAAAGTGCCTTCTAACTCAAACTCTGCACAACGTAGCCGGAAACCACGCCAAAGTTGAGACATTTGGTCTTCTGCCAGAGATGTTTGAATGGTGTGACCGTAGAGTTTTTTTTCACCAATCTCAATCAGTTTGGGTTCAATATCTGAAATCTTCAAGGAATGTCTTTTTTAGATTCTAAACTTATTGTTGTTTGTAAAGAAGATAGCATTCACCAGGAATAGCTTCCCATTCTCCCAAAAACTACGGAACATAGGGTTGTCTACCATATATATGATGCTACCACTGCCTTTGCGCTCTTCGCCAAAGATCAGGGAATTTCCTTGTCGTGCAGCAGCATTATCTCCTGTAAAACCTGCTACAGCAATGCTACCTTCAGGTAGGTGTGCCACGTTGAACCCACTGCTTAAGAGGTCATACGAGTTGCCACCTAGCTTTAGCGAATAATAGTGGTCGGGGTAGCCGAACGCCATAGGATGTGTAGTATCAATACTCGTCTTGTAAATGGCGCCTGTTATCAATTCTTTCAGGTGATCCCTTTCCTGATCAGCATAGGGCAATAATCTATTGTCTTCCTTGTTTTCTGTGTCGCTATCTTTTGTTTTCAGGGCAAAGCCATCCTTTCCCGCAAAGCGCTTTAGTGCATTGCCAATGGCTATGAGTTTTCCGCCTTTGCTGACCCAGGTCGTCAATTTCTTCATGGCACCATCATCCAAGTCATCACTGTACCAGCCGTGTGGCATGATCAGCACATCATAATGGTCTAAATTTACACGGTCAGCATACGCTAGGTCTAAGATCGTGATAGGGTAATGCAGTTGTTGTTCGAAAAAATGCCAGATCTCACCAAAGTTTAGGGTAGATACACCACCGCCCGAAAGCAGTGCAATACGCATGGGATTCACCAGTTTCACGTTGGGTGATCCAAAGTCGCTCCCTTTTTCTACGAATCCAGTAGACGCAGTTGAAAGCTTTTGATCGAGTCGGTTGGCTGTGGAAATGACCAATTCGTCAAGATCATCAAATTTTTTATTGTCACCACGTACAATGATGAGTGTTCCAGGGTCATAGTTTTTCCCATCAACGGTGAAAGATACTTCAGTAAAACGGACCTTGATTCCTTTTTGAAGCAATTGACTCAAGAATTCTGCATCCTTTAGGCTGTTCCATTCAGAAAGGTAAGCGTATGCCGAAGCGTTTTTGGTGTTTTGGACACTTTCTTCGCTTATGTTTTGAGTCCCCACCAAACTAGTTGAGGCAATGGCTTCCAAACCGTAGGCATAAGGCACCGACCATGCCGTGATATCGTAGGTCAGAGGTCCTGAAAGTTTCGTGTTGGGCTCAAAGAGAACCTTCACCATCTTACCTTTAGGTTGGTTGGTGCTGACTACCAGATCCTCGTTGTTGGCTGTAAAGCTTCCACTACCGTTCTTTGAATATTGGAAGCCACTTACTTTTCCAGCATTGGCAAAACCATATTCGATCTCATGCTTGTCCAACAATGTTTTTACAGCGTCGATCTTGTCTGCACCTCCATGCAGCACATAGCTTTTGTACTTCAAACCAGAATTATCGAAGTACTTCTTAAACTCTTGATTCAGCTTTTGTGCATTTTTAGAAGCAATTTCAACAGTAGACAGTCCTGTGGTGTTATGGTGTGTTATACGGTCTTTTAGCGTTAGCTCGATGCCTTCATCATTGATGATGCCCAAACCCGCACGGCCATGGCCTGCTTGCTCATAGGTCATGCCGATGGCGCCCATGAAAGTAGGGTAGGTATCGCCATAGCTTGGGTAGAGCAGGTCGAAACGTTCTCTAGTAAAGTACAGCCATCCTTCTTTGTCAAAATACTTGGCATGGTTTTTTCCGATCTGTGTTTGGAAATCTCGTTGCCAGTCGGTAATGACCTCATGGAAAGGCTCTGCTGCGGGTGCAAAATAATACGGCTCGTTGATGCCTTGCTCATGAAAGTCTACATGAACGTGCGGCATCCATTTGTTGTACACTTTCAAACGTTGCTGACTTTCTACCTGTGTGGCCCATGCCCAGTCGCGGTTCAGGTCAAATAGATAATGGTTGGGACGGCCGCTGGCCCATGGTTCGTGATGTTCTTTGGCATCTTGATCGGTATTGTGAGGCCAGCTTTGCACTTGCTTGTACCAGTTTACATAACGGTCTCGCCCATCAGGGTTGACGCACGGGTCTATGATGACCAAGGTGTTTTCCAACCAAGCTTGTTTTTGCGTCACCAGTTCGTACAATGTGCGCATGGAAGCTTCTGTGCTGCTGCTCTCATTGCCATGCACGTTGTAGCTAAGCCAGACGATGGCGGTATCGTCATTGCCAGTGCCAGAGACCATTCCAGTATGCTTTAGATTGTTCTGGCGAATGTCTTCCAAGTTGTCAATGTTGCTCTTTGAGGACACATAGGCCACTTGAAGCAATCGGCCCTCATTGGTCTTGCCGTATTCCTCCAATACTACATTATTTGGCATTTGCGAAGCAACATAGCGATAATAGTCGACCACTTGGTGATGACGTGTGAAGTTGTTGCCCAATTCATACCCAAGAAACTCGCTTGGAGACTTTAAGGGCTGTGCAACAATGATTTGAATGAAGACGACGAAAAATAAGGGTAATGCTAATTGTTTCATAGGGCGACTAAGTTGCACTCAAAAGTACATGAATTTTTTCATTGGCAAGTTCACATAAACTCAACGAAAAAATTATATGAACTAATAAAAGTGGTTCCTGATATAAAGCTAGATTTTGTAATTTCTGAGCAAATAACATTTAGTTTCTCACAGAAGAAAATTAGCATCTATTGACGGTGTTAACGAATTTTTTAGAATCGAAAATTGCCAGAAACGTATCTTTACACAAATTAGCTGAACTAACAGAACATGCCTAGCGACTGTATTCCGTATAGAGATACGGGTTATTTTTCCTCATTGATTTGCGACTACTTGGATGAAAAGGACGAAATACGATCGTTCTACCACCGCTTTCCCAGGCCGGATAACTTCAAAGTACAGATCGAAGAGAAGCAACAGTGGTTCTCAAAAGAATCTAGGAAGGTCTTGGTGAAGGCATTGAGCCATCAATACGATGGTCTTGACATTTCGACTCTTACAAGGCAGAACATCGCAGCGCTTCAACAAGAAAATACATTTACCGTGACCACGGGACACCAGCTGAACCTGTTCACAGGCCCCTTATACTTCTTGTACAAGATCCTCTCAACTGTCAATCTGTGTGAACAACTTTCCGTACAGCATCCTGAACATAACTTCGTGCCTATCTATTGGATGGCTACGGAGGACCATGATTTTGACGAGGTCAACTTCTTCAACTTCAAGGGCAAGAAATTCCAGTGGAATCGCGAAGCGGGAGGCGCAGTAGGCGAGTTTTCCACAGATGGCCTGGAGGATGTCCTAAAGCTTTTTGCCCAAGAAGCCGGAGGAGGAGCAGATGCCGAAAGGTTAAAAACGCTCTTTGCAGAAGCCTACCTTCAACATGAAGATCTTGCAGATGCTACACGGTACTTGGCCAATGCACTCTTTAGAGACCATGGCCTGGTGGTCGTTGATGGCAATGACAAGGAGTTGAAACGGTTGTTCATTCCTTATGTTGAAAGGGAATTGACCGAGAAAGTTTCTTATTCTGAAGTATCAAAGACCGCTCAACAACTTAGTAGTGGGTCGGGTAAGTCATATAAGGTTCAGGTGAACCCGCGCGAGATCAATCTCTTCTATTTGAAAGAAGGGCTTCGTGAGCGAATCATTGAAGAAGAAGGTGTCTTCAAAGTCAATAATACGGGCATTGAATTTTCCGGAGCAGCAATCAAAGAACATCTCCAAGAAGCACCAGAGCGCTTTTCACCCAATGTGATCATGCGCCCGCTATATCAAGAGGTGGTCCTTCCTAACCTGTGTTATATTGGTGGAGGTGGCGAGTTGGCCTACTGGTTAGAGTTGAAGCGCTGTTTTGATGTCTTTGCTGTCCCTTTTCCGATGCTATTGCTTAGAAACAGCGCCCTGCTTATTTCAGAAAAACGATCTGAAAAACTGAATAGACTGACTATCCCAATTCGCAAATTATTTTTGAAGCGAAACGATTTCATTAATTGGCATGTGCGTAAGATCAGTAACATAAACATCGACTTTGCCGAACAGAAAAAGCATCTTCAAGAGCAGTTCGAAGCCATGCACAGATTGGCCGGGCAGACCGACAAATCGTTCTTGGGTGCGGTAAAAGCACAAGAAGCAAGACAACTAAAAGGTTTAGAGCATTTAGAGCAACGTCTGCTCAAAGCGCAGAAGCGCAGACTAAAAGACCAAGTTGCTCGAGCAGTAGCACTGCAAGAGCAGTTGTTCCCGAGAGAAAGCCTGCAAGAACGCATGATGAATTTCTCAGAATTCTATTTGGAATATGGTGAAAACCTGATCTCTGTATTAAAAGATGAGTTGTTTCCTTTAGATGGGGGATTCAAGATCCTTACACTATGAGAGGCAGGTCGATCGACCTGCCTCTTATGGCTTATGGTTGCTCATAATGTTGCGCAACTACAGCAGTTTCAAATATCATGCGTTTTTGCGGTAGTTTGAATGATTCATCCTTTCAGCAGTATCATGATTTTAAACATCAATCAATGATGTAGGTCTTCTTCTGCGCCCCAATGCCTTTCAACGTAAGCTTTTCCCATTGCTGAGGTAGGATAGCATCCTTCTGAACAATGCCCTCATCGGTGAAATAAAGTCCGCCGAAGCCAAACAATACTGCTTGTAGCATACCACCTGCACCTGTGGCAAAATAAGGATTGTCGCTTGTGGCAGCCTCGGCTAAGGCCCCAAAAGGTGGGCGTTTGTTGGGCTCGTAACTTCTTCGGAACAAGCGATAGGCTTCCTGGGCATTGCCCATGCGCGCATAGATGACCGAGAAGATCGATTGCCCCATGGCAGGACCTTCTTCAGCTAGCTTAGGTTCGTAATATTCCAGGTCTTTAAGTATGGTTCCCTTGTCGTTTACGATATCCAAAGGGTACGTGAGTAAGTTTACATCCGCTTGCTTGATGCGATCTCCGTCATACTCGCGGTGTTCCATCGTAGTACCATCGGGAAATTTATGAATGACGATGTTATTCGCCACTTCACTCCAAGATGAGTCAGGTTCTATACCAAGTTCTTTGGCAGCCTTCACCGCATATTCCAGACAGGTGGTCGCCGAACCGTTCGTAAAAGCATTGTCGTCCACATTTGGCGCAAATTCATTGGCGCCCACTACATTGTTGATCGAATAGCTGCCATCATTATTTTTGGTAGCGCGACTCACCCAATGATCAGCCGTTTCTTTCAACATTGGATAGCCGCGCTCTTGCAACCATTGCTTGTCCTTGGTCACTCGGTAGTAGTTCCAAAAGGCGATGCCGACGTCAGCGGTGATATGGTGTTCGAAAGTTCCTGTCAGCGCCCAGGCCGGGGTAGACTCTTCACCGGTATCATCGCTTTCCCAAGGAAACATGGCTCCCTTGTATCCGAAGTTGATCGCCTTTTCTTTGGCCTTGCCCAAGCGGTCGCTACGATAATTCACCAAGGAACGCGCTATGTCTTGATTCAACAATAATAAAGGTGGATACATCCATAGTTCGGTGTCCCAAAAAATGTGTCCGTTGTAGTTTTGCGAAGAAAGGCCCATGGGTGCAATACTCAAATTAGAGTCACCTCTAGAAAAGGCATATAAGTGATATAAGGCCAACCGCACATCGAGTTGATCTTGCAGATTGCCTTCAATGATGATATCGCCTTCCCAAAGTGCTGACCATAGCGACTTGTGTTGATCGATCAAAACATCTCTCGGAGTCAGCAGGTTGAAAATGACGAAACGTTCAGATTCGCTTTGCGGGTCATGGAAATCTTGGGTAGAACATTCGGCACCTGTCCAAGCGAATTCAAAGGTTTCCCCTTTCTTTACGCCCTTTTTAAATGAAAGTCGATTGTCGTACGCTGAAACTTTGTTATGGATCAACTCGGGGCGCTGGTGTTCTCTGGTAGAATTGATGGCATGCCAGATGAAAGTGCCCGAAGCTGCCACAGTATGCCTTCCATAGCGGCTCTTGGCTACCGTTTGCAGTATGGGCATTGTGGTTTCTAGATCAGCCAGTACTCTAAAAGTGCTTGTCGGGTCCTGATACTCTTCGGGCGTAAGGATCTTGCCAGTAGCCTTGACATCGATGTCTTTCTTCGCCTTGATGGCAATATCTATGTAACCGCTGTACTGTACATTACGAAGCGCATAGATGGTATACGAAACCTCGGCTTTGTCCTTAAAGCTAAAGCGTGTGGTGAAAGCTGCTTCTTTCATGTTCAGAGTCTGTTGCCAGTGGGTCACGTTGGTCTCGGTGATCTTTTCACCATCGATCTCCACGTCTAAATTGGCAAAGTTCATACCCATTAAGATCTTACTGACACCCAAAGGAGATTCCTTGTCATAGACATTGTTCAGGATGATAGAACGTACTTCAAACGGTTTGTCCTCGGGCAGAATTCCGATACGCCCATTCGCGGCTACGATTCCTGTAAATTTGTCAACCTTTCCAGAGAAAAGTGTCCATCCGTCTTGCTGTGCAGCTGTGCCAAGATGTATGCTCATGATGGCAACAAGGGTAATTTTTAGAAATCTCATCTTTATGATCTTAAAAACTGATATTCAACTACCTGTTCAGTACAAACGATCGATCACGGGTCAGTTGGCTTGATATTCTAAACGCATGGTGATCGAAGCCGTTTTGTTTTTGGCAGAGGTATTGAAAGAACCTCCCCAGGAGTAGTCCTCACCCGAATTCTGACCTGTGATCTGAAAGACGCCCATCCTTGCAGAGATAAGGTCACCCAAGTTGCCACCGGCATTTTCGGCGATCTTTTCAGCACGTACACGTGCATCCTCTGTAGCCTTGGAGATCATCTCGATCTTAAGGTCGGCGAGCTTGGTGTAATAATACCGTGGTGGGTTCGAGTTGAATTGAACACCCTTGTTCAATAGCTCAGTTATTTCTCTTGAAATGCTCTCGATCTTGCTTACATCGGTCGACTCGATAGAGAGGCTTTGTTGCAGCTGATACCCGCGGAATACATTTCCTACATAGTTGCCATTCTCATAACGATTGTCGTATAGTTCGTTGGTCTGAACCGAGTTGAAGATGATGCTTTCGGCGGTAATCCCCTTGGAGACCAGATAGTCCTTCACGATTTCCTTATCTTGGTCTAGACGGTCAAATGCGGTCTTTAGGTCTGGGCTACTGGCTGCAAATCGGCCTTCCCAAACGATCAAGTCTGAGGTGAAATCCTGGTTGCCTAGACCGGTCACAGAGATAATACGCGGCTTTTGGGCACGTTTCACATAGGCATTTCCCAAAAAGAAGGCAGCCAGAACGATGGCCAGCCCGAAGATGATGGCAGTCAGGTGTTTCATGCTAAAAAGTGGTATAACTTCACCATAAATATACCCAATTCTCCTTTCTTAAGATCACCAAATCACTATTTTTGCGCATGCAACATGACAAGATCCTCATTTTGGACTTCGGAAGCCAGTATACCCAACTCATTGGCCGCCGTGTTCGCGAGCTGAACACCTATTCCGAGATCGTTCCCTTTAACAAGGTTCCACGAGATATTGACAGCTATAAGGCTGTGATATTATCTGGCAGTCCCAATTCAGTCAGAGGCGAAGACGCACTACATCCCGACCTTTCTCAGATACGTGGCAAAAAGCCCATATTGGCTGTCTGCTATGGTGCTCAATACCTCGCACATTTTTCAGGTGGTGAAGTAGCACCTTCGAGTACCCGAGAGTATGGCCGCGCCAATCTTTCGTTTATCAATAATGGCGAGGCGTTATTCCATGATATTTCCGTGGGAAGTCAAGTCTGGATGAGCCATAGTGATACCATCAAGAAGCTGCCTGCCAACGGGCAACTGTTGGCGAGCACTTCGGATGTAGAGAATGCTGCTTTCAAAATTGAAGGAGAGTCTACCTACGCCTTACAGTTTCACCCAGAAGTATACCATTCCACAGACGGGAAGACACTGTTGGAGAATTTCTTGGTTAGAATAACGGGTGTACAACAAGATTGGACACCCAAGGCCTTCATCGAAGAGACCGTAGAAGAGTTGAGAGCGACCGTTGGCAACGAAAAGGTAGTACTTGGGCTATCGGGCGGGGTAGATTCTAGCGTGGCCGCTGTGCTGCTGCACAAAGCCATTGGCGATCACTTGCATTGCATCTTTGTGAACAATGGTTTGCTGCGTAAGAACGAGTTTGAGAATGTCTTGAAGCAATACGAAGGCATGGGACTCAATGTAAAAGGTGTAGATGCTTCGGCACGTTTTTTGAACGCCCTAGAAGGAATCGAAGAGCCAGAGCAGAAGCGAAAGGCCATCGGACGCACGTTCATTGAGGTTTTTGATGATGAGGCACATCATATCGAAGATGCCAAATGGTTGGGGCAAGGCACCATTTATCCAGACGTGATCGAATCTGTTTCGGCCACAGGAGGCCCTTCTGCAACGATCAAGTCACACCACAATGTGGGAGGATTGCCCGATTTCATGAAGTTGAAAGTAGTGGAACCCTTAAGATCCTTGTTCAAGGACGAAGTACGAAGAGTAGGTGCTTCGTTAGGTATCGATAAAGATATTCTAGGGAGACACCCATTCCCAGGCCCCGGACTAGGAATTCGTATCTTGGGAGACGTCACAGCCGAAAAAGTAAACATGTTGCAGGATGTGGACCATATCTTCATCCAAGGTTTGAAAGATTGGGGATTGTATGACAAGGTCTGGCAAGCAGGCGCCATGTTGTTGCCCGTGCAATCGGTAGGTGTGATGGGTGACGAGCGCACCTACGAAAAGTGCGTGGCGCTCAGAGCAGTAGAAAGTACGGACGGAATGACCGCCGATTGGGTGAATCTTCCGTACGAATTCCTTCAAAAAACCTCTAATGAGATAATAAACAAGGTAAAAGGCGTTAATAGAGTAGTGTATGACATTAGCTCAAAACCGCCTGCAACCATAGAATGGGAATAACAACAATTATGAAGCAGATACTTCTAACCATAACTTTCGTCATAAGCAGCGTTGCTTGTGCCAGCCAACGGTATGTCCAGCATTCCGTGACTTCTGGTGAGACCGTGACCAGCATTGCGCGCAATTATAAGGTTTCACCGTTCGATATTATCAAACTGAACCCTGATGCAAAACAGGGCATCCATGAAGGTATGCGTTTGGTGATCCCAACTTCTTCTGCTTCTATGGCAACCGTAGAAGAAACACCTAGACCGGTAGTTCAAGATCAAGAACACGAGGTAGTGCGTTTTATCGCACACAAGGTTCGCAGGAAAGAAACACTCTTTGGTATTGCACAGCGTTATGGTGTTACCGTTGATGACATAAAGCGCTACAACAGAGAACTGTACAGCAAACCTTTAAAGAGGCGAATGAAGATTCGCGTTCCCAAGTTCAAGGAAGCCACCACGACAGTTGATTTGGTCGAGGATGTGAAAAATGATGCAGACCTGATCGATCATGTAGTGAAACCAAAAGAAACCATCTGGAGCTTGGCACACCAATATGGCCTTACGGTAGCAGAATTCAGAGCGTTGAATCCCAATGTCGGCAGTGGATTGAAAATAGGCGAGACCGTTCAACTGCCAAACGAGCAGATGGCAGTCACCGAATCAGAAGAAGACAAAGCTTCAGTGCATGTGGTACAGCCTAAGGAAACGCTCTATTCGCTCACCAAGAAATACAATGTTTCTGTGGATGAGTTGATAAGGTTGAACCCTTCATTGAAGGATGGACTAAAGGCTGGAATGACGTTAAACCTTCCAAGAAAGCAAAATACCAGCCACGACTTCATATTCTACGAAGTAAAGCCTAAAGAAACGATGTA
>JANQRC010000049.1 GCA_028284745.1 Flavobacteriaceae bacterium | reverse complement strand
ATCTCGTCGAGCCCATATCCGGCAGTCAAACTGTCACCAAAGCATAGAATGGTCTTTTTTGGTTCCGACCTTGTTGTAACTGCAGCATCATTGTTCTCAATGGATTCAACAGCTCCTTTCCGGGATGTATCTTTTCCGCAGGAAAACAAAAGCCCCAGCAATAAAAAATAACAAAACTTTAAGGAAATCAGCCCATGGGCAACGTTTAAATTTGAGATCATTTGCTTACTTTTCCTTTTCGTCATTTCCTATTGTATTAATTGAAGACTGTATGCCAAAGATATTAAAGATCGACAAGCTAGAGAAGACCTATGACAGCGGTTCAAAACGACTCAAGGTCTTGCACGACATATCATTCGACGTTGAAGAAGGTGCTACTTTTTCGATTGTAGGTCCTTCCGGCAGTGGCAAGACCACTTTGTTGGGGCTGTGTGCTGGATTAGACCAGCCCGATTCAGGCATGGTAACGTTATGTGGTCAGAATTTGAATGAACTGGAAGAGGATCAACGCGCCAAATTACGCAACAAGGAAGTAGGATTCATATTTCAGGATTTTCAATTGTTGCCCACCTTGACTGCGCTCGAGAATGTCATTGTTCCTTTAGAGCTACAAGGTATAAAACATGCTGCCAAGCATGGCATGGAGTTGTTGAGAAAAGTGGGATTGGGCGATCGCTTTCACCACTATCCTTCACAGTTGTCGGGTGGTGAGCAACAGCGTGTGGCCTTGGCTAGAGCGTTTTCGACTTCGCCCGCTATCTTATTTGCCGACGAGCCTACTGGAAACTTGGATGAGGATACGGGTGAAAAGGTGATTCAACTCCTTTTCGACTTGAATAAGGAAGCGGGAACCACTTTGGTGATCATCTCGCACGACTTGGATCTGGCCAATAGAACGCAACAGATCCTTCGCTTGAAAGGTGGGAGGATCATATCTAACGAAGCGACCCTATCCCATTGAGCAGTACATCTTCACACCCGAGAACAGGATCTTCATGGCTGTTGAAGATGGCATGGCGCGATGGTAGGGCTAGTGTCTCTAGGCTATTGCTATTCATGGCATCGATCATCTTGGGCATTGCTGCTGTAGTATCGATACAGTTATTCAGCGAAAACCTAAAGCAGAACATCCAACGCCAATCCAAAAACCTCATGGGTGCCGACTTCATTATTGATAGTCGGCAATTACCTAATGAAAGGGTACAAGCTATCATCGACTCCTTGGGAGCCGGTGCCTATGAGGTCAATTTTTCGTCCATGGCCGCATTTCCTAAAAGCGGAGCCGCCAAATTGGTGCAGGTACGAGGTATGGAGGGCAACTTCCCGTTCTATGGCAGGCTAGAGACCGAACCCGTAGCAGCAGCAGACGAGTACCAAGCGCAAGGCGGTGCTTTAGTAGATGCCACGTTACTCTTACAATACAAGCTCGAAGCTGGTGATTCGATCAAGTTGGGCATTATCACTTTGCCTATTGTCGGTGCCATTAACTCCATGCCTGGTCAATCTGGATTTTCTTCCTCTGTAGCCCCGACCGTGCTGATCCCGTTTCGGTTCATCGCACAGACACAACTATTACAGTTAGGCAGCCGAAAAGAATACCAGTACTTCTTTAGAGCTTCAGATGACATGAACCTTGATCTGCTGGAGGAAGAATTAGACCCCATTTTGGATGCCGAAGATGCAGACCTTGATACCCATACCACGACCAGTCGCCAGATCGGAAACAGTTACGAAAACTTAGGGAAATTCCTGAATTTGGCGGCATTTATCGCTTTATTATTGGGCTGTATCGGCATTGCAAGCTCTGTGCATATCTATATCAAGGAAAAGTTAAAAGACGTGGCTGTGCTCAAATGCCTGGGAGCCAGTAGAAAGCAGGCTTTTTTGATCTACCTGATACAAATTGCTTTGATGGGCCTCATAGGAGGCATTGTCGGTACGGCCTTAGGAATAGGCTTGCAATATGCACTCCCTAAACTGTTACAAGAGTTTTTACCTTTTGAAGTTGAGATCTCTACCGCGCCCCAACCCATCATCATGGGATTGTTGTTAGGAGTTTTCATGTCGGTATTGTTTGCTTTGTTACCCTTACTGGGCACTTGGTATGTCTCACCTTTAGAAGTATTACGTGTGTCCGAAAAGCCCGCGGTACAATCGCGAAAGACGCGTTTATTTACTTTTGGAACCATTTTCCTATTTGTTCTTTTGTTCTCCATTTGGATCTTCAAAGACGTCGTCTTCGCACTGGCCTTTGTCTTGGGTACCTTTGTCACCTTTGCAATTCTGGCAGGTATCTCAGCTTTGTTCATCAAGGCGATCAGGAAATATTTTCCGGCATCTTGGGGATTTACTGCACGTACGAGTCTATTGAATCTCTTTCGCCCCAACAACCAGACCATGGTACTTGTTCTGGCCATTGGCCTAGGAACCTTTTTGATCAGCACTTTGTACTTTACCAAGGACATTTTATTGGCAAAGACCTCATTGGATACCGGTTCAAAAAATGCCAACATCATCTTGGTAGATGTGCAACCCGATCAGCGGGACGCCGTGGCAGCGAGCATTACACCCTCAGGTTTGGAGGTGATCGACAACCTGTCGATCGTCACGATGCGAATGCACAGTATCAAAGGGCAACTGGCCAATGATATTCGAAAGGATACGACTTCAACCGTGAGTGAATGGGTGTTGAATCATGAGTTTAGAACCACGTTTCGGGATTCGCTCATTGCTTCCGAAACCATAATCGATGGAAAATGGGTAGAAGAGGTCAGGCCAGGCGAGCCTGTGACTATCTCCATCTCCGAGAGTTTGGCTGAAAATGCACACGTAGAGGTAGGAGACCCGATCGTCTTTAATGTACAAGGGGTGTTGATGGAAACGATTGTAGGTAGTATCCGAAAAGTGGATTGGGCGCGGTTGCAATTGAATTTCATGGTCGTTTTCCCAGAAGGTGTTTTAGAAAAGGCTCCCCAGTTTCACATACTCACTACGTATGTGCCTGACGATACAAGGTCTGCAGCCTTGCAGCAAGACCTGGTGCGGAAATTCCCCAATGTTACGGTCTTTGACCTACGACAGATCTACACAGTGATCGAAGACATCTTGCAGAAGATCTCGTGGGTGATCAATTTTATGGCGTTCCAAGACTTTGATTTCGTAGATATGAAAAAAAAGACTTCACTAAAGGACATCGCGGACAAGGTTGGGGTTTCTGTAGCAACGGTTTCTTATGTTTTATCAGATGATAAGAAACATAAGGTAAGTACTGAGATGGCAGAAAAGATACTTAAGGTTGCAAAAGAAATCGATTACAATCCGAATCAGATTGCCAAGAGTCTTAAGAGTGGTAAATCGTATTCAATTGGGCTAGTAGTAGCTGATATTTCCAATCCGTTCTTTGCCAATATGGCTCGTATCATTGAAGATGAAGCTTCCAAATATCAATATACTCTTTTGTTTTGTAGTTCAGATGAGAACGCGGCCAAATCGAAAAAACAATTGAAGTTTTTGATGGGACGCCAGGTGGATGGATTCATCATGGTGCCCACTGAGGGTATGGAAGATCAGATTGAGTACATGAAGGACGGAAATGTTCCGTTCGTGTTGTTAGATCGTTATTTCCCCAATATATCCTGTAATTCGGTCTCTATCGACAATTACGCTGCTGCGCACAAGGCGGTTTCACGATTGATACAGACGGGAAACGAAAAGATAGGGATAGTGGCTTATTCTAATTCCCTGATTCATATGAGGGATAGGGTCAGGGGTTCCTTGGCCGCTTTGGAAGAAGCCAATTTGCCGATCAATGAAAAATGGGTCAAAGAAGTCAGTTTTTCCAATACAGAGGAAGAGGTCAAAAATGGAATTGATGAAATTCTTTTGGGAGAAAAACCGGTAAGTTCCATTTTTTTTGCCACTTGTACCTTGGCCATATTTGGGTTAAAACGGATAGCACATCTAGGTCTTAAGGTTCCGGATGATGTTGCCGTGGTCAGTTTTGACCAAAGTGTGGCATTTGATTTTTACTATCCCCCAATTTCGTACATACATCAACCTTTGAATGAAATGGGTAAACAGGCCGTTAAATTACTGATGGAGCTAATCGAGGAACCCAAAAAGAAAGAACAAAAGGTGTTTTTGAATGCAGATTTGGTGATAAAAGGTTCATGTCAGGCTAAAATTGCCAGTGAGAATTAATTAACAGTTGCATTACTTTTGTTTTACGATTAAGGTTTAAGTTGATTCAATGCAACTTGCAATGAGCTAGTGGGAAGTTTACAGGACCCTTAATGTGAATACCCATTTAAAAGATGAATAGAGTGGTAGGGGTTAAAATCTTCAAAACAGCCACTGTCATTACATCAGGCTCATGATCTCTACTTCAAAAGTTCACCATTTGAATAATGAATAACGACTGTTTGTTGTAAAGTTTAACATTTAAATGATGGACAAAATTGAGCACTTCTAAGTCTGCCTTCCTATTTAAAGTACTGTTAAACAAAACCACTATCCGTTAAAATTGAGTACCTTTGATTCATTCTATGAAGCTACTGTTTCAAAAAATATCAGCTGTTTTCATGTCGGCAATAGTATTGTTGTCGACGGTATCTATGACCGTGGATATGCACTATTGTGGAGATAGGCTGGTAGATTTGGCTTTTTTCAAAGAGGCCAGGTCATGTGGCATGGAACAACAAATGGCGCCGACCAATTCGTGTGGAGATTCAGTAGAAAGAAAATCATGTTGCTCCGACAAGCAGATCGTGCTTGAGGGCCAAGACGAGCTGAAGAACAATGTGGTCAAACTCACATTCAAGGAGCAGGTATTTATAGCCAGCTACGTCTATTCCTATGTAAGCCTATTCGAGAACACCCCAAGACCCATCACTTCATTCGATGGGCGTCCACCTCCCTTACTTGAAAAGGACTATCAAGTACTCTACGAGACCTTCTTAATTTGATTCATTAGATATCGAGAAGTAGCCCGCCCAGCAGACAACTGTTTTGGGCTAAACGCATTGTTCCTGTCTCAATGCAACTTTCAATAAGTATCTAATGATCAATTACTATGCTGAACAAAGCAATAAAATTTTTAATAGAGAACAAACTTGTAGCGGTACTATTACTTGTCCTCTTCATAGGCTGGGGAATTGTAAATGCGCCTTTCAAGTGGGACACTGGTTTCCTACCGAGTGATCCAGTAGCCGTAGACGCCATTCCCGATATCGGTGAGAACCAACAGATCGTCTTTACCAAATGGGATGGTCGCTCCCCACAAGATATCGAGGACCAGATCACCTACCCGTTGACGACATCGCTCTTGGGTATCCCAGGGGTGAAGACCGTCCGTAGCTCCTCGATGTTCGGCTTCTCTAGTATCTACATCATTTTTGAAGAGGATGTCGAATTCTATTGGTCACGAAGCAGGATTCTAGAAAAGCTCAATTCTCTGCCTGCAGGGTTGTTGCCCGAAGGGGTCAATCCTTCTTTGGGGCCTGATGCCACCGGCTTGGGACAGATATTTTGGTACACCTTGGAAGGGCGCGACGAGGACGGAAACGTTACTGGTGGTTGGAATCTGCATGAACTAAGGAGCATTCAGGATTACTACGTAAAATACGCGCTATCTTCCGCAAGTGGAGTTTCTGAAGTGGCCTCTATTGGTGGCTATGTACAGGAATATCAGGTCGATGTCAATCCTGAGCTGATGCGACAGTATAATATTGGTCTACATCATGTTGTCCAGGCAATAAAGGAGTCCAATCGAGACATCGGAGCGCAGACCCTCGAGATCAATCAGGCCGAATATCTGGTAAGAGGTTTGGGGTATATAAGGTCGATCGCAGATATAGAGAATGCTGTCGTAGATGCCGAGAACTACACTTCAATTCGGGTCAAAGATGTCGCAAATGTTCATTTGGGACCTGCAGCACGTCGAGGAATACTTGACAAGGAAGGAGCGGAGGTAGTTGGTGGAGTAGTGGTGGCCAGATATGGTGCCAATCCTTTAGAAGTGATCAACAACGTTAAAAAACAGATCGCTGAGCTCTCATCAGGACTCCCTTCAAAACAATTGGCAGACGGGCGTACCTCGCAACTCACCGTCGTCCCCTTCTATGACCGTACCGAACTGATCCAAGAAACCCTCGGAACACTCAATGAGGCACTCTCTCTAGAGATATTGATCACCGTTCTCGTAATCATTGTTATGGTATTCAACCTACGGGCTTCTATCCTGATCTCAGGATTATTACCGGTGGCTGTATTAATGGTCTTTATCTCGATGAAACTCTTTGGAGTAGATGCCAATATCGTTGCCCTTTCGGGTATAGCAATAGCCATTGGAACCATGGTCGATGTGGGGGTGATACTCTCTGAAAACATCATACGTCATATCGATGAGAATAAGGAAAAGCCTGAAAGTGAGCAACTCTCTGTCAATGTGGTGGTATATCAAGCTACCTCTGAGGTCTCAGGAGCTATCCTTACGGCGGTACTGACGACGATCATCAGTTTTATACCGGTGTTCACCATGGTTGGGGCCGAAGGAAAGCTGTTCCGACCATTAGCATTTACCAAGACAATGGCCTTGACAGCATCGATCATCATCACATTGTTCTTGATACCACCATTCGCGGCCTTTATCTTCAAGAAACAAAAACTGAAGGATATTTCTAGGTTTATCATCAACGCCGTACTTATCGCTCTAGGTATCTTGGTCATCGGATTTGGCCATTGGCTCGGATTGGTATTGGTCGCCTTTGGTATCTTGGCAATACTTTTGGTTAGGCATAGGCTTTCGAAAAAGCAATACAACCTGTGTACAGTTGTGGTCTCGGCCATTGCCATAATCTTTTTATTGGCGGCATACTGGCGACCTCTAGGGTTCCATCGAAGCGTTCTGATGAATCTCATCTTTGTCGGAGTCGTCAGCTTCGGCCTTTTGGGTGCTTTTTGGATATTCAGAATGTATTACACGCGCATCCTGCGATGGGCTTTGAGTAATAAGCTCGCGTTTCTTTCCATTCCCACTGCTATCCTAGTGTGTGGCATACTTATCATGAGAAATACCGGGAAGGAATTCATGCCTTCGCTCAATGAAGGTTCATTTCTCTTGATGCCAACATCTTTACCGCATTCAGGAATAGACGAAAACAAAAGAGTATTGCAGCAATTGGATATGGCCGTAGCCAGTATCCCCGAAATAGAGACAGTGGTAGGAAAGGCGGGAAGGGTAGCGTCTGCCCTAGACCCAGCGCCACTATCAATGTACGAGAATGTCATACAATACCGTCCAGAATTTGAGTTAAACGCTGATGGCGAACCACAGCGATACAAGATCAATGATAATGGTCTTTTCGAATTGAAGAATGGGAGAGTAGTCGCTAACCCAAATTCACCTGTCAGTTCGAGCACAGTTGAGAACAAAGGTGTGGTAAACGACTCTTATCGTATTGACCGAAACCAACTAATTGAAGATGAAGATGGCGAATACTTCAGGAATTGGAGACCCAAGGTACAATCTCCTGACGATATTTGGAATGAGATCGTAAAAGTGACCAAGTTACCCGGCGTAACTTCAGCACCTAAGCTACAACCTATCGAAACTCGTCTGGTGATGCTACAAACAGGAATGCGGGCTCCAATGGGCATCAAAATAAAGGGGCAAGACCTACGACAGATCGAAACCTTCGGTTTGCGACTGGAAGAAATATTGAAAACCGCAGAAGGGGTCAAGGAGCAAGCAGTCTTTGCAGATCGCATAGTAGGCAAACCATATCTACTCATTGATATTGACCGAGAAAGACTGGCACGCTATGGCATAACGATCGAAGACGTGCAAAGCGTTATTTCGATTGCCGTTGGAGGTATGCCCTTGACGCAGACCGTTGAAGGTCGTGAACGCTTTACTGTCCGGGTTCGCTATCCGAGGGAGTTAAGGGATGATCCCGATGACCTAAAGAACATCTATGTCCCGGTATCTAAGGGAAGTCCTGTTCCTCTCAGTGAGCTTGTGACTATCCGTTATGAACAAGGGCCTCAGGTCATCAAAAGCGAAGACACCTTCTTGGTCGGTTATGTCCTCTTTGACAAATTGGATGGTTTCGCAGAGGTAGACGTTGTCGAGAATGCGCAAGCTGCCATCCAGGATAGGGTCGACAGTGGTGAATTGACCATCCCAAAAGGAATCAACTATGCTTTTACAGGAACCTACGAAAATCAGCTAAGGGCAGAAAAGACCTTGTCTATAGTAGTACCCCTGGCGCTCGTCATCATCTTCTTGATCCTATACTTCCAGTTTCGAAGCGTGGCGACTTCCCTAATGGTATTTACAGGGATAGCGGTAGCCTTTGCTGGCGGGTTCATAATGATCTGGTTGTACGGGCAGGATTGGTTCTTCAATTTCGATCTGTTCGGAGAGAATTGGCGAGACCTCTTCCAAATGCACACGATCAACCTTAGTGTGGCAGTTTGGGTCGGGTTCATAGCCCTTTTTGGCATCGCTACAGATGATGGCGTAGTGATGGCAACGTATTTGACCCAAACCTTTGACAGGAACAAGCCGATGGATCTAAAGAGCGTTCGAGATTCTGTGGTCGAAGCAGGTGAAAAGCGTATCCGTCCCTGTCTGATGACCACGGCAACTACCATTCTGGCATTGCTGCCGATCCTAACTTCAACTGGGCGAGGTAGTGATATCATGATACCTATGGCCATTCCAAGTTTTGGTGGGATGCTCATTGCGCTTATCACCCTCTTCGTGGTACCGGTGCTATTTGGCTGGCGAAAAGAAGTTCAACTTAAAAGAGCTCAAAAATGAAGAATTTGAAGACCCTTGTTTGCATTTTGTTCATTTCCACCCTTGGAAATGCTCAGCAATTGCAGGAGTATATCGACGAAGCACAGGCAAGCAACCCTAACATCCAGGCCTTTGAGCTGCGCTATGACATTGCCAGGGAAAAGGTGAATGAGGCCAGCTGGCTGCCCAATACAGAGTTTGGTATTGGATATTTTGTGAGTGAGCCTGAGACTCGTACAGGAGCTCAGCGAGCAAGGTTCTCGGCCAAACAGATGTTGCCGTGGTTCGGTACGGTCTCAACTAGAAAGCAGTATGCTTCAGCAATGGCCGAGACCGATTATGCAGACTATCTCATTGCTAAAAGAAAACTTGCATTGGCGGTAGCACAGTCCTATTATAGGCTATATGATTTTCAAGCCAAGCAAGGTGTCTTGGGTGAGAATATCCAATTATTAAAAACCTATGAAACATTGGCACTGACATCCGTAGAGGTGGGTAAGGCCAGTGCTGTAGATGTATTGCGACTGCAGATACGTCAGAATGAACTACAGCAACAAATGGAAGTTCTGGAGGAACAGCTCATTGCCGAGCAAGCCAATTTCAATGCACTATTGAATAGGGAAGAAGGTCTTTCAATAGCTATCGCAACTGATATGACCATACCCGATCAAGACCCTATCGTTTTGGATAGCCTCCAGTTGAATCCAGAGCTCATTCGCTTTGATAAAATGTACGAGTCCGTTTCCCAAGCAGAATCACTCAACCAAAAAGAAGGTGCTCCGAGCTTGGGGGTCGGGATCGACTATATCCCAGTTCAAGAACGCCCAGACATGACCTTCAGCGACAATGGAAAGGACATTGTGATGCCGATGGTGTCCCTGTCGATTCCAATTTTCAACAAAAGATATGATTCCAGGACCAAGCAGAACGAATTGCACAAGCAGGAGATAGCATTCCGTAAACAAGAACGACTCAATGCCTTAAGCTCTATGTTGGTAAAGGCCATTTCTAAAAAGAACGAGGCACGAATTGCTTTTAACACACAAGAAAAGAACCTGAAACAGGCAAAAGATGCCGAGCAGATCCTTATCAAAACCTATCAGACCGGCACTATTGACTTCAATGACGTACTGGACATTCAGGAGTTACAATTAAAATTTCAACTCAATCAAATTCAATCGGTGCAACTGTACTACGTGCAGTCTTCTCTGATCAATTACCTAACAAGCAATTAAACCTTAAGACAATGAACGCAAAGACCAAAACTCTAGCAGCAACAGCATTTGTAGCAACCCTGTTCCTTACAGTATCCTGCAAAGGAAAGGCAGAACAAAACAGTGAGACCACCACTGATCAAACAGAAAGCGTGAAAAAGAAAGGTAAGGAGTACACATCGGCCTATGTTTGCCTCATGCATTGCGAAGGGAGCGGCAGTGACAAGGAAGGAAACTGTCCAACATGTGGTATGGCCTATGTAGATAACAAAGAGCACACGAAAGATGGACATAAGCACGAATAAAATGAGAAGAATTCTGGCATTGATAATTTTTACATTGACCATCATTGGTTGTAAAAATGAAAGTAAGCATACCCCTTCAGCCGAGCATGACCACTCAGTGGGAAAATCAGTGGTCGAAAACAAAAAAGTACTGAGCCCACACACTGCCGCTATGGCTATGGTAGGTAATGCACACGTTCATATTGGCTATTCGTCACCTGGTGTACGAGGCAGGGTCATTTTTGGTGGTCTGTTGGCCTATGACGAAGTGTGGCAGGCTGGTGCACATATGGCAACCTGGGTAGAGACCAACAAAGACCTTATGATTGATGGTAAAGAGTTGAAGGCAGGAAAATATGGTTTCTTTGCTATACCCTCCCAAGATGAATGGACCTTGATCTTCAACACCCATTGGGATCAGCACGGCAAGGACGAATATGACCCTGAACAAGATGTGATGCGAATCAAGGTAAAGCCAGAATTGTCAGACAATATTACTGAACATCTGACCTATACCGTTCAAGAAACGGGAACGAATGAGGGCAGTATCTCGCTCTCTTGGGAAAAGGTAAAAGTTCAAGTTCCCTTCAACGTAAAACAATAAACCATGGTAAACAGGCATACGGCAAAGTGGATTCGTAAATCTCACAGATACTTGGGCCTCTTCTTGGGCATTCAGTTTTTGTTCTGGACCATCAGTGGCCTGTACTTCAGTTGGACCAACATCGATGACATTCACGGCGACCATTTCAAGAATATGGAATATCAGCCCAAGGCATTCTCAGGACTTGTAAACCCCTCTCAATTGAACATCTCTGAAGGAATCAGGTCTATAGAGATCAGGGACATCAACGCCGTGCCTTATTACTGGGTCAATGAAACTCAATTATATAATGCGCTAGACGGAACTCTGAAGTCGTACATCAATCGAGAGGAGGCCTTATACGTGGCCAGCAATTATATGAAAGGAGAACTGGAAGTCACTGATATGTCTCTTGTCGAAAAGGTTGGGAAGCATCACGAATATCGGGAGAAGTTTCTGCCTGCCTATGTGATCTCATACGAAGGAAAAGACGATCTAAAGGCCTATATATCTGCTATCGATGGTAAATTCCAAACAGTTCGTCATCGAAGTTGGCGTATCTTCGACTTTCTTTGGATGACACACACCATGGACTACGAAAGTCGTGACAATTTCAACACTATGGTCTTAAGGGCCTTTTCACTCTTGGGGCTCATCACTGTACTTAGTGGATTTGTATTGTGGTATACAAGTTCACCTTCTATAATAAGACTAAGAAAACGTTTAAAAGGAAAGAAATGAAAAGGAGTAGTATTTATATCGGGATCGCAGCGATTTTAGGATTACTGGCAGGGTATCTGCTGTTTGGCAAGTCTGATTCGGGCAAGATGGAAGCAGCTGACCATGAGCATGCATCAGAAGCAGTTGGCCAGATGTGGACCTGCTCCATGCATCCACAGATCATGCAATCAGAGCCTGGTGACTGCCCGATCTGTGGTATGGACCTGATCCCTGCCGAATCCGGTGCGGATGGGCTCTCGCCAGAACAATTCAAAATGACCAACAACGCAATGGCCCTGGCCAACATCCAAACGACCGTTGTGGGAAACGGGCAAGATGATGTGGATGGCACGATCTCCCTCTCCGGAAAGATCGCTATCAATGAAGAGGCGGTCGCCATACAGGCCAGCTACTTTGATGGAAGGATCGAACGATTGAACGTCAACTATGAGGGTCAAGAAGTAAGAAAGGGACAATTGCTTGCGACCATCTATTCGCCCGAATTGGTAGCTGCCCAACAAGAACTCTTGACAGCTGCATCCCTGAAAGAGTCTCAACCTCAATTATACCAGGCTGTACGTAACAAGCTCAAGCTATGGAAGCTTTCGGATGCTCAGGTCAACAATATTGAAAGTTCTGGGAAGGTAAAGGAGAACTTCCCGATCTATGCAACAGTATCGGGTACGGTCTCACAGGTCATGAGTGCTGAAGGCGACTATGTGAAAAAGGGACAGTCCATAGCAAAGGTCAGTAATTTGAACACGGTATGGGCCGAGTTCGACGCCTATGAGAGTCAGTTGTCACAATTTGCGAAGGGGCAGAGGATCAGCGTTGCAACCAATGCCACTCCCAACGAAACAATCGATGCAAAAGTCTCGTTCATCGACCCTGTGTTAGACAATGTCACGCGAACCGTCACAGTTAGAGCTACCTTGGACAATCAAAGCGGGGGTTTTAAACCTGGAATGTTCGTAACAGGAAAAATAGATGCTGGGAATAGGGCCTCTGACACACAATCTTTATTGATTCCCTCGACCGCCGTGATGTGGACAGGCGAGCGGTCATTGATCTATGTCAAGATAAAAGGCGAGGAGCCCATATTCGAAATGCGGGAGGTACTGTTGGGAAATAGGAGTGGTGGCCAAATAGAAATAGCTTCCGGCCTTGAGGCAGGAGAAGAAATAGTGACCAACGGCACCTTTACCGTAGATGCCGCTGCACAATTGCAGGGAAAAAAGAGCATGATGAGCAAAACAGGTGGTAAGGCGATGACAGGGCATGAAAGTCACAACATGAACGATATGGTTGAAAGAATGGACTTCGATAGCGATGTGGAAAAGTCCTTCTATGCGATCATAGATGAATACCTCGACCTGAAAGATGCCTTGATACAGTCGGATGTCTCTTTGGTGGCGACCAAAAGCGAATCGTTTAGAGTAGCATTGGAGAAGATGCCGATGAGCCAAAGAGAACGAACGCATAATTATTGGTCCTTCTTGCATAAGACCTCCAAAGGCATCAATGGGAATGTGGATCTGGTACATCAGCGCAAACAGTTCCAAGTGATCTCAGATAAGCTTATTGATATGGTAAGGAACTTTGATGAAGTCGAACAGAGACTCTATGTGCAGTTTTGCCCGATGGCAGACAATAACAATGGGGCCTACTGGTTAAGTAGCGAGGAGCAAGTGTTGAATCCGTATTTCGGTGAAATGATGTTGAAGTGTGGACGTGTGGTTGAGACGTTTAAATAGGTCCAATAACACTTTCGTCTCCCAGTAATCAAGCAATGATGGTTCTAAATATTACCAAAATTGATTATTCTGACATTATTTAAACCCTAACTGGTGTTAAACTTGGTTTGGCCTCATAAAATTTTGGCTAAAACAATAGGCGAGTAGAGCGGCCATATTTTAGAGGGCGAGAACTTAATTATGTTGAGTTCTCGCTTTTTAATTACAGTTCTACATAATCTAAAGTGTTCTAATGTTTTCTAAAATATAGCGAAACGAGCCGTAGATTGTTTCCAAAATTATATGCAGCCTTGATTTTTTGTTTCTTTTGCATCAAGGCAAAAGATAATGCACTAAAAGAAAACTTGAATTAGAGTTCTACATATAACAAGTGTATAGAAATTTGCTCGCAGAGAAATTTTATACTCTTGTAGCAAGCTCACGAGAATTGAGTAAAATTTTTTGTAACGTATATTTTATCGAATACGCGAATTTTGAAACAAGACGAAAAGCAGAGCTTTTATAATGCGCTGGCAAGCGGCTGGAAATTGTGTTTAAAATCAAATTGCTAAGAGCAATTTGATTTTATAAAGCAATCAACGTTGGCAGCGGATATTTTACATAACGGCAAATTATAGATACAAATGTGCTAGCACATTAACGAACTCCAAAATTTAAAATAATAATGGCGTGAGTAAATGAATTAACGCTGCGTAGCAGACCGATTTTGTTTAATTGCCCAAGTTACAATGATTCAATAGTAACATATTGCTTCTGGGATATTTTACATAATATCATTATAGCTTACAAATGGCATACAACAGATAAACAACAAATATTAGCATTTGTACTATAATTGACATTATGTAAAATATATTTAGTAGAAGATCATATGCGCATCACCTTCCGCCACTTTTAGCATAGCCTGTTCTTGTAACAACGTATTCTCCTCTGAAATGCTTGAATACTTCTGAGATGAAGCCCCAGTTGTCTGGTTCCGAGCATTCCTCTTGTTTTGATGTCATTCAAAAAATCATTGTTCCGTTGTTGCAACATATCTATTTGCCTGCGAAAAGCTTGCAATTGCAAAAAGAGACGCTGGGTCGTCGGTTCGCATTTAGAGGATTGCATCCATTTCAAAATGGCCTGCAGCTCTTGGTCAATTCTGTTCAAAGCATCTAAATACTTTGATTTGGCCGCTTCATGTTGAAGGGAGAAATTAAGGGTCATTGGGCAAAGATCAGATTGTTATTGGTGACTTCTAAGTTACAAATAATCAATGACTTAACATAATTCTTGACAACTTTTATGTGTTAAACCTTTGTATTAGGCCCCGCTATTTTAGTTTATCATCTTTTTCCTAACTTTAAAGAAACAACCGCTATGAGCATTAATGTTGTCTGTTTTGGTGAAGTACTGTGGGACCTCTTCCCTACACATAAAAAAATTGGCGGCGCACCATTGAATGTAGCAATGAGGTTAAATGCATTGGGCGTACCTGCTGAAATGGTCAGTGCAATTGGCAACGACATATTAGGTGAAGCCATCGTATCTCATATTCATAAAAACGACGTCAATACATCCTTGATACAAAAAAACGAACATGCTACGGGCCAAGTAACTGTTCAACTAGATCAAACAGGAAATGCTTCATACACCATTGATGCTCCCGTTGCTTGGGATTTTATCAGACCAACACAGGAGGCACAAAAAGCGGTGATGGACGCTGATGCCTTGCTGTTTGGCAGTTTAGCTTCCAGAAACACTATTTCCAGGGAAACATTGTTTCAACTCACCGATCTTTCTAGATACAATATCTTTGATGTGAATCTGCGTCCGCCCCACTATGCCATCGAAACGTTAAGGGATCTGATCTACAAAGCAGACATTGTCAAATTCAATGAGGAAGAACTTAAAGAGCTTTGCGATAACCTTGGCATTGAGCTTGAAACCATAGAAAATGGTATGAAGCTGATGGCCGAATTCACCCAGACTTCGACAATTTGTGTCACACGCGGAAGCCAAGGCGCTATTTTGTATCATAACGGCGAGTTTTACACACATCCAGGCTATCATGTGAATGTAAAAGACACCGTAGGTGCTGGAGATTCGTTCTTAGCGAGCTTGGTCGCCAAGCTTCTAGCCAATGAATCTCCACAGGAGTCTCTAGATCTTGCATGTGCCATGGGCGCTCTAGTAGCGGCATCACAGGGAGCAAATCCTGTAATTACAGAAGAACAGTTACATTTGTTACGTAATAAACAACTATTATGAGGGGCATGATCATTCCAATAGCTTTATTACTTGCCACTACCCTTTCTGCACAAAGACTATTCGTAGATGCTGTGAATTCTCAGATAGACTTCGAATTTCCTCATCGCGGGGTGAAAGGTACGATCGGTGGTCTGCAAACATGGACCACAGATCTAGACCTTCACGACCTATCAAACAGCTATGTGAGTGGTTCGGTGGCGATCGAAACACTGAGGACCAAGAATTTTTTCAGAGATAAGCTGTGGCAAAGGAAAGAACTATTCTACAAGAAGGAATTTCCGCGCATTCATTTCAAAAGCACTTCTATCGTTAAGAAAGAAAACAGCTTTGTGGTGGTCGGCAACCTGAAGATCAAGGACGCGTCCAAAAGAATTTCCCTCGAATTCACCAAGCAGGATGACAAACTATTGGGCGTTACCAGTGTAAACCTACAAGACTTTGACATCTCGCCATTCAAAAAGCGCATGGATAATCGTGTGAATGTGAGTTTCGAACTTCAAATACACAATTCAGGATCAAGCAGCAAACTATAAAAGGCCGGAGCAACCGGCCTTTCTTTGTTGTATGATATCTCAGAGAGGATCACCCTTTGGTTTCTTGCTGGGCCTTTTCTTTAAGTTCATCACTTGCAATGATTCCTAGCTCTACCCTTCTATTCTTGGCACGCCCTTCGGAAGTTTCGTTATCGTATTTTGGCTGTACCTCGCCATACCAACGCGTAGAAAAACGACCACTGCTCACGCCTTTTGCTGCCAGATAATCGGCAACAGACTTCGCCCTGCGCTGCGAGAGCTCCATGTTGTACGTTTCGCTACCTGTGCTATCGGTATGTCCTTCGATGATGATATTTGAATCTGAATATTCTTTAAAGATCCCTGCCATTTTATCTAGTGTCTGTGCAGAAGCACTGTTGATAGAGGACTTGTTGGTATCAAAATAGATCCCGCTAGACTCATCAAAAGTAACATTGATGCCTTCACCAACACGCTTCACTTCTGCCCCTGGCAATTCTTCTTCGATGCGCTCAGCTTGGCGGTCCATGCGGTCGCCAATGTAGGCACCTGCGGCACCACCTACAACGGCACCAATGATGGCTCCTACCACAGAGTTGTTCTTGTCTCCTACGTTATTACCGATAACACCGCCGATAACGGCACCGCCAGCTGCCCCGATAACGGCACCTTTTTGCTTATTGTTTGCATTCTTTACAGCACTACAGCTCAAAAGAAAGGCGACGCTTAGTACGGTAACTCCTATTTTTTTCGATCTAGATCTCATGTATTTAAATTTTTATCAAGTTTCTTATCTTCAGTAATTCAACTATTTCAATTGCTTGCCAAATGCCCATTAATGGGCTTTGATAATGTTCGTTCATTTCTCGTCATAAGCTTGTTCTCTTAAAGGTATAGATGATCTTCAATGGGCTTCCTTCCACATTCACCGAATGGTCCAACGTCATATTCTCGGCATCAAGAAAGCTGATGTTCAATCGATACCCGCCTGGGTTGATGTCCTTTTTTCTATCATCTGTGAATTTAAACTGCAGTTGTTGCTGATCAGCCGATTTTTCATAGACCGACCAACGGATGTAGCGAAGCCCATTTGCACAGTTGTCTCCTCCCTTGATGGTGTAAGTACCCGTACTGTTATTGTTTCTGAAGAACCAATCGCTGCCTGCAAAACATTCTGCGCTGACATCATTGAAGAGGATAGACTCGTATATGCCAGGCTGGTCATATTTAATGTTTGTTAACGTCCATGCGCCATTGATGGTCTTCCTCACTTCTTTATTGAATTTAGACAAAGAGCAAGATGAGAGCATGACCATCATGATTGCCATAGAAAGAATTGTTGTTTTTTTCATGTTATTGGGTTTGTAAATTGTAGTATGTCCATACAAATATACGCACAAACCATTGCTTTGGTTCACCATGAGAAGTATGAATTTCGCAACGCACTCAGCATCAATAGGCTACGAGCCGAAGCAGGGCTTGTTTAAATTTTTCTCGAGGAAGAAAGTTGTTTTCAAGTGTCGTAGCAAAAGGAACGGGCGTCTCTAGGCTTCCAACTCTTTTCACAGGGGCATCGAGATGTTCAAAGCAAGCCTCCATTACCATAGCAGCGATATCATTGGCAATTCCTCCAAAAAGTGTATCCTCTTGAAGCACAATACATTTCCCTGTCTTTCTCACAGAAGAAAAGATGGCCTCTGAATCTAGGGGTTGAAGTGTCCGTAGGTCTAAAAGGTCGGCACTGACCTCAGCATGTTGTTCGAGGGTCTCAAGCGCCCAATGCACACCAGCACCATAGGTGACGATGGTGACCTGCTCACCTGTTCTTAGTAGCGAAGCTTTTCCAAAAGGCAAGGTGTAATAATCTTCTGGAACATCCTGATAAATGCTTCGATACAATGCCTTATGCTCAAAGTACAGTACGGGGTTCGGGTCATTGATGGCAGTTGCCAGCAATCCCTTGGCATCGTATGGAAATGCTGGGTAGGCTACTTTTAAGCCTGGGGTCTTTGTGAACCAAGCCTCATTGGTTTGGCTATGAAATGGCCCAGCTCCCACCCCGGCCCCACATGGCATTCGAATGACCACGTCGGCTTGTTGGCCCCAACGGTAATGGCTTTTTGCCAGATAGTTTACGATGGGGTTAAACCCTGAAGAGGCAAAATCGCCAAACTGCATTTCTACAATAGCCTTCATTCCTGCAATGGATAGCCCCATACCTGAAGAAACAATAGCAGATTCACAGATGGGCGTATTCCGGATACGTTCTTTCCCAAACTGTTCTATAAATCCTTCGGTGATCTTGAAAACACCGCCATATTCCGCAATATCTTGCCCCATGATCACCAGGTCGTCGTGTTTTTCCATGGATTGACGCAAACCTTCTGAGATGGCATCCACAAAACGAATGTTCTTACTTTCAGTTGAGGGAGCAACATCTTCATACGCGAAATCTGTATACACATCATTCAATTCATCCACTATAGTCGAAGAGATCTGGGGTTCATCATACGCCCTGTGAAGATGCTCATTGATCTCATGGGCGATCTTCTCTTTGATCTCTACCTCATGGGCTTCAGTAAGGATTCCCTCTTCGCGCAAGAAACTCTGATAATTCTCGATAGGGTCTCTGACCCCCCAATGGTCAAGCAATTCTTGTGGTACATATTTGGTGCCACTAGCCTCTTCGTGGCCGCGCATCCTAAAGGTCTTGAACTCTATCAGAATAGGCCTTGGGTTCTGACGAACATCTTCAACGATCTCTAAAAGCTTTTTATATACTTTTAGAACGTTGTTACCATCTACGATATAAGATCTTATGCCATAGCCTTTTCCCTTTTGTGCGATATGCTTGCATCGAAATTGCTCTGAAGTAGGTGTAGACAGACCATAGCCATTGTTCTCTACACAGAAAAGTACGGGCAAGTCCCAAACAGCCGCAACATTCAACGCCTCATGGAAATCGCCTTCGCTGGTCCCTCCTTCTCCTGTGAATACGGCACATACTTGTTTGTTCTGCTTCAGTTTATTGGCCAGTGCTATTCCATCGGCAACGCCCAATTGTGGACCCAAATGAGAGATCATGCCCACAATGTTGTAGTCTTGCGTGCCAAAATGAAAACTACGATCACGACCTTTGGTAAATCCACTTGCCTTGCCTTGCCATTGCGCGAATAGTCTATACAGTGGGATTCCTCTTGTTGTAAACACTCCTAAATTACGATGCATGGGAAGAATATACTCTTCGGTATCAAGCGCTGAGGCCACTCCCACAGAAATGGCTTCTTGCCCGATCCCGCTAAACCATTTGGAAATTTTCCCTTGACGTAAGAGTATCAGCATTTTTTCCTCGATCATTCGAGGTTTTAGCATACGGCTGTACAGGTCCAATAGGGTCTCATCATCGATACCTGTTCTGTCATAATTGAATTCGACCATGAAATCATGAAGATTTATGCCTTAAAAATATAACATTTGGCGGCTTTGGTGTTATGTTTTGTTGAAATCATCATACTGACAAATTCTTTTGCGGACTTTTTTTCGTTAAATTTGTGTAACAACTCTTATCAATTACACCATGAATAGCATCCCAAGCGTAAATCTTCAGGACTTTCTTTCTGAAGACCCTTCGAGAAAGCAAAAGTTTATCACAGAGATAGGGAAAGCCTATGAAGAAATAGGTTTCGTTGCCTTAAAAGGGCATTTTCTGGATGACACACTCATAGAAAACTTGTATAGCCAGATAAAGGAATTCTTTGACCTTCCTCTGGATGTCAAAGAAAAGTACGAGATCGAAGGTATAGGTGGCCAACGTGGATATACTTCCTTTGGGAAGGAGAGCGCCAAGGGTCGTAAGGTAGGTGACCTAAAGGAATTTTGGCATTTTGGTCAATATGTAGAAGATGATCCCGTATTGGAAGCTGAATACCCTGACAATGTCATGGTAGACGAAGTACCTGGCTTCAATGAAGTGGGTAAGCAGACCTACAAGATGCTAGAAAAGACGGCAAAATATGTGCTTCGTGCCCTGGCGCTACACTTGGGGCTAGAAGAAACGTATTTTGATGCGTATATAAAGAACGGCAATTCTATCCTTAGACCCATTCACTACCCTCCTATTCAAGATGAGCCAAAAGATGCAGTGCGTGCAGCTGCACACGGTGATATAAATCTGATCACCTTGTTAATGGGAGCTCATGGCAAGGGGCTACAAGTACAAAATCATAAAGGCCAATGGATCGATGCCATTGCTCAACCAGACGAGTTGATGATCAATGTAGGCGATATGCTTTCGCGTCATACCAACAATAAGTTAAAATCTACGATACACCGTGTCGTGAACCCACCAAGAGAACTTTGGGGCACTTCACGCTATTCGATCCCATTCTTCATGCATCCTATAAGCGAGATGCCACTCAATGTTCTGGATAATTGTGTAGATGCAGAAAACCCAAAACAGTTTGAAGACGTCACCGCTGGCGAATTCCTCAACGAACGACTCGTCGAGTTAGGCCTTATCAAGAAGTAATCCCATGGACCTACAAGACCAGCTGAAGAAGCTTTTTCCCGATCATGAGGTCAGTGAGGAGAAGGAAAAGATTCTATCACACGATATCTGGTTGCAAGACGAGCCCATCGTCTGTAAATACGAAAAGCGAAAAGGAAAACCTGTGACCATCTTAGAAGGTTATAACGGCGCTACTGACGACTTTAAGAAACTGGCGAAGATGATCAAGTCGAAGCTTAGCGTTGGTGGCAGTTTTAAAAATGAGGCGATCATCATTCAAGGGGACCATAGAGACCAGATCATGCAAATGCTTCAAGGTCTTGGATTTACAACAAAAAGAGTGGGTGGTTGATGAGCATACTACACATAAGCAACGGTGATAGCCTAACAGAACGTTTGCAAGACCTTAGTTTTGGGGGGATTCTCGTTACTTGGCGAGAAATGTTGTGCGAAGGCCCTACCTCAGAACACATCAATTCAGATGACTTCATCGAAAACAGAGCTTCCTATCTAGGTTCGGACTACGAAGTGACAAACGAACGCTACCAGAAAGGTTTTGTTGAAGAATTGGATAGTATTCCTTCTGTGAAGGATATCGATGTGGCGATCTTATGGTTTGAGTATGACCTCTTTTGCCATGTGAACCTAATTGCTGCTGTTAGCTGGCTGCGTCAACAAGGCTTTGAAGGCATCATGCAGTTGGTCAGTAGCGGACGCGTCCAAGGTGAAGATGGCCTGAAGGGATTGTCCGAACTTACCAAGGGCCAGTTACTTTCGCATTATGAGGATCGTATCACATTGAAAAAAAGTGATGTGGAATTGGCGCAAACACTTTGGAAGGTCTACAATTCCGCTTTTCCAAACCAATTCAAGAAGTATGTGAAACAGCCTTCATCCTTTCCTTACCTGTCTAACTGCTTGAGCGCGCACATGAAACGCTTTCCTTCGACGCATAATGGCTTGAACCTATTAGAGACACATACCTTGAACCTCATTCACCAGCACACCATTCGTTCCCTACATCAACTAACGGGATATGTGCTTCAGTATCAGGGTTATTACGGATATGGAGACAGTCAGATCAGAAAGCTGATCAAAAGGTTGAAACCTTTTATCGATGAGGGTGCTGAAGTGCTTTCACTTAATGAAAAAGGAAGAAAGGCGCTTGAAAAGCAAGTCAATTACAGAGATATCATGAAAGACGACTCCGTGTTTGGTGGAGCTAAGAAATACGATTTCACCTATGACATATCAGAACGCATGCTAACTCCGCTATAAATGAACCTACAACCATCAGAACTCATTTTAAACGATGATGGTAGCATCTACCATCTTAATCTACTTCCTGAAGATATCGCACCCACTGTGATCCTTGTGGGCGACCCCAATAGAGTTAGGCGCGTTTCAAAGTATTTCGATTCCATAGAGCTAAAAAAGGAAAAACGAGAATTCGTTTCGCATACGGGTGTTCTAAATGGCAAGCGATTGACCGTTATCTCTAGCGGAATCGGCCCAGACAATATCGATATCGTATTGAATGAACTAGATGCATTGGCCAATATCGATTTTAAAAGTAGGACTGTTAAGTCCGACCTGACCTCCTTAGACATCGTGCGAATAGGTACATCAGGCTCATTGCAAAAAGACATCCCTGTTGATAGTTTTGTACTTAGCGAATGGGCTATTGGTTTCGATAGTCTGCTTCATTATTATGTAAGTGAACATATTCAACTAAAGCACGTGCAACAGGCGTTTGTAAGGCATGCCAATTGGTATATGGCAAAATCTGAACCGTATGTGGTCACATGCAGTAAGTCGCTTGCACAGAGGTTACAGTCAGATGAAGTGCACAACGGGTTCACCGGAACTAACGTAGGTTTTTATGGGCCACAAGGTCGCGTACTACGCTTACCTGTACAAGACCCCAACTTTAACGATACCTTGGCCTCTTTTGAATATAAAGGAAGGCGCATTACCAACCTGGAGATGGAGACCTCAGCTATCTATGGTATGTCGAAGCTTCTAGGCCATAACGCGGTTTCTATGAATTGTGTCATCGCGAATCGTCCAAACGGTTTGTTTTCCAAGGACCCAAAGGCTGCCGTTGATGCGCTTATTCAATATACCCTTGAAAAACTCACTCAATAACGTGAAGACCATAAGGATCGTTGGGGTTCCAGAACATTTTAACTTACCATGGCATATGGCCATAGAGGAAGGTGCTTTTGAAGATCGAGGCATCGGTCTACAATGGACCGATATTCCTGAAGGTACTGGACGCATGGCGAATATGTTACGTGAAGGAGAGACAGACATTGCCATTATACTCACAGAGGGTATCATAAAGGATATCGCAGCAGGAAATCCGTCAAAGATCGTGCAAGCATACGTTGCGTCTCCATTGATGTGGGGAATTCATGTAGCTGCAAGTTCAACATATACATCCGTAGACCAGCTAAAAGGGACAAAAACTGCGATCAGTCGCTATGGTAGCGGAAGTCATCTGATGGCCTATGTGAACGCCCAGAACAACCTTTGGGACACAGATGACCTGCAGTTTGAAGTTATCAATGACCTAAATGGTGCAGTAGAAGCACTGACAAAAGGTACCGCTGATTACTTCATGTGGGAAAAATTCACTACCAAACCGCTGGTCGACAATGATACTTTTAGACGAATAGGCGAATGCCCTACACCTTGGCCCTGTTTTGTGGTCGCAGCGAGGAACGAGATGCTGGAAGAGGAAGCTACGACCATCGAGCACATTCTTGAAGTGATCAATCTATATACGCGCGAATTCAAATCCATCCCAAGCATAGACCGAACGTTGGCAAATCGATATGAACAACAACTAGAAGACGTCAACGAATGGTTGCGCATCACAGAATGGTCGCAGAGCAACTTAACGCCCTCAGAAATTGAGAAGATACAGCGAACGCTCCATACCTTGAACATCGTCGAAGAGCCATTTCCGGCAACCAAGATCTTGTTCAATTGAGCAATATCAATGGCTGAACAGCATGAAGCAATTCACCGATCTTTTAAGTATATAACCCGAAAAATCTGCCGTTCCTCTAGATTTTTATCTACTTTTATATCAGCTATTAATCAATGACCATTACGCGAAACAGTTATTTTTTGTAATTGTTGCGCTGTGTTTTGTGCTTCCAATTGTATGGGCAAGGGCATAAACAGGAGTGCTGACATTCAGCAGGTCCAAGAAGTAGCTATGCTGCACGCGCAAAACATCGAACATCAGACCGAAGAGAAGATCTTGGAGGCGAGATGAATCTGAAGGGCCAAAGGCCTGAATGGTATGCCATAAGGCAGCAAAGGGCTTTCGATCCTATCGAAGGCCTTTTGTTTTACCAATCTATGGCATCGATGGAATTATCTCTTAGATAGTCATTGCATCTGCTAAAATGCTTGTTCCCGAACCATAGGCCACGATTAGCACTCAAAGGAGACGGATGCCCCGAAGTAAGTACACGATGCTTTTGCATATTGATCACTCTACCCTTTTTCTTCGCATATCCGCCCCAAAGCATAAAAACAACCTTCTCCTTACGATCAGAAATTGTTCGAATAACGGCATCCGTAAACTGCTCCCAGCCCTTGTTCTGATGACTTCCAGCACTATGGGCTCTAACGGTCAGTGTTGCATTCAATAACAAGACTCCTTGGCTAGCCCAGCGAGACAGATCGCCGCTTTTAGGATAGGCCAACCCAAGGTCCTGGCACGTTTCTTTGAAGATGTTCACCAGTGATGGCGGATGAGGCATGCCATCATGTACAGAGAAGCATAACCCGTTGGCTTGCCTAGGGCCATGATAAGGGTCTTGACCAAGAATAACGACCTTTAGATTATCGAAAGTGCAATGGTCAAAGGCGGCAAATATCTGTTTTCCTGGCGGATAGCACGTATGGCCTTTGTATTCACTCTTCACAAACTGGACCAGCGATTGAAAATAAAGGCTTTCAAATTCAGATCGAAGGTGCGCCTTCCAGCTTGGCTCTATAACTACGTTCATGCAAAAAATGGTACTTTTGTTTCGCTATAAAAATAGCAATTTTCACATGAAAGGCATTTCAAAAAAGACATTACAAGACCTTGAGTTCTACACTGTGCTAGAACAGGTTGCACATCATGCTTCTACGGATATTGGTAGTGCCAAGATCCTGCATACGAAGCCTTTCACTGATGAAGAATCTCTAAAAGCACATTTGAGCCAGGTGAACGAGTACTTAGCTTCGTTTGACAATGACAATCGAATTCCCGATCACGGTTTTCAAGCCATAGACAAACAGCTAAAGCTTCTTGGCGTTGAAAACACTTTTCTAGAGATTCAAGGGTACCGAGACATTGCAAGCCTCTCTGAGACCGTAAATGTCTTAGTGAAATTCTTGAAGAAATTCAAGGAGTACTACCCTACGTTATTCTTAAGGTCGGATACTATCGAGACCACCACCGAGGTCATCAATGCGGTCAACAGGATCATCGACCGATTCGGTGAAGTAAGGGACAATGCTTCCGGTGAGTTGTTCAGTATAAGGAATCAGATAAACAAAGTACGGGCAAAAATAGGCAGCAGCTTCAACTCGGCCTTGAGTCGTTACCATCAAGCAGATTATCTAGACGAGATCCGTGAGTCTGTCATCGATAGCCATCGTGTTCTGGCAGTCAAAGCGATGCATCGCAAAAAGGTGAAAGGCGCCATCATGGGTAGCTCGAAGACGGGAAGCATTGTTTTCGTTGAACCAGATGCCACACTACAGCTTTCACGCGAGCTGAACAATCTAGAATACGAGGAGAAAGAAGAAGTTGTCCGTATTCTAAAGCAACTCACTGACCTCATTCGTCCTTATACACCGTGGTTGGCAGATTATCAAGAATTTTTGGGCGATGTAGATGTATACGCTTCCAAAGCATTGTATGCCAAACAACTGAATGCGGTCCTTCCGAAGATATCAAAAGAAAGGAATTATAACGTTAGGGATGCCTACCACCCACTACTCTACCTCACAAATCTTGAAGAAGGCAAGCCTACATATCCACAATCGATGGCCTTGGGCCATGAGAATCGTATCATTGTGATCTCTGGGCCCAATGCTGGTGGAAAAAGCATCACCCTCAAGACGATCGGGCTGTTACAGGTGATGTTGCAAAGCGGAATGCTCATCCCTGTCCATGAACGTAGTGAGGCATGCCTTTTTGACAAAATTCTGACAGACATTGGCGACAATCAAAGCATAGAAAACCATTTGAGCACCTATAGCTATCGCTTGAAGAACATGAACCAGTTCTTGAAAAAAGTGAACAGGAACACCCTATTTCTCATTGATGAGTTTGGTACGGGTAGTGACCCGGAGCTTGGTGGTGCCCTAGCGGAAGCCTTTCTGGAACATTTCTATAATGAAGAGGCTTTCGGGGTGATCACCACGCACTATGCCAACCTAAAGCTGTTGGCCAATGAGATGCCCCACATGAGCAATGCCAACATGCAGTTTGACAATAGGACGCTAGAACCTGTATTCAAGTTGGTGATGGGTGAAGCAGGAAGCTCATTCACTTTCGAGGTCGCTCAGAAGAATGGCATACCTTATAGCCTGATCAACAAGGCCAAAAAGAAGATCGAACGTGGCAAGGTGCGCTTTGATGCCACCATAGCGAAATTGCAAAAACAACGTAGCCAGATGGAAAAGACCTCAAGGTCACTCAAAGAAGAAGAGACCAAGGCGCGCGAAGAACAACAACAACTCAATCATTTGAATCAACGGCTGAAAGATAAGCTATCTAACTATCAAGAGTTGTACGACCATAACCAACGCATGATCGTTTTGGGCAATCGTGTGAATGACGTAGCGGAACGCTATTTTATCGATAACAAAAAACGTCCTTTGATCTCTGCATTGCTAAAGTTGGTAGAGACAGAAAACTCTAAACGAAAAAAGACCACTGTCAAAGAGTCCAAAGAACGGAAACAGAAAAAGCACAAGGTAGAGCAAGAAGTAGCACAGAAGATCACTGTGGTTCGCAAAGAAAAACGAGCCCATAAGAAAAAGGAAGCAGCCAAGCCTAAGCCAAGACCAGTCTTCAAAGTAGGAGATCGTGTGCGATTGCGCGACGGAAGAGCCGTTGGCAGCATCGATCAAATAGAAAAAGAAAAGGCCATAGTGAACTACGGCCTCTTTACGACAAATGTCAGTTTGGGACAGCTGGAGCTGGTCGAATCCAAAAAGTAACTCCTGTTTTTTTAATTGCATTTTCGATCCCAAGCAATATCTTCTGGCCCAGGAGGGTCGTAACATCAATGAACAACTTTCAGAATTCTTAAACAAACTCTAAACTTGTTCTGCCTCATTAAAAGCTGTCGTATCTTTGCAGTATGGTAGACTTGTATGGAAAGCAATTGATCCTCTTCGATGGTGTTTGCAATTTGTGCAATGCATCCGTCCAGTTTGTGATCGAACGCGACAAGAAAGATCTTTTTCGCTTTGCTTCATTACAATCAGAACTGGGGCGACAATTCATTTCGGACCGGAACATCGACACTTCGAAGATCGACTCGATCATCTTGGTAGAATCCGCCATGGCCTATCATGTAAAGTCATCTGCTGCGATCCGTATTGCCAAGCATCTAGGTGCCGCGTGGCCCCTACTTCAAATATTCTTGATATTACCAGCTCCGATTCGTAATTTCTTTTACGACATCATAGCCAAGAACCGCTATCGCTGGTTCGGGCGTCAAGACAACTGCTGGATCCCAACCCCAGACCTGCACGCCAAGTTTTTGGATTAGACAGTTTATTCCGCTTCTAATGGTTGTAGACCTTCAATGGCCCATTGTTGAATGGTGATCACGTGAGCTTCCTTGTTAGGATGATCAGGCAATACTTCACCTACAGTTTACCCAAGAGCAATTTGTCTGCTTTCTACCAATTGCATCACTGCAACGGCAGTAGGCATTTTTCCCAGGGAAGCAATGCCATGCCTTGAGTTCGTCTCATTGGGCATGTTATCATGTGCTGAAAAACCGTAGGACTTCTGCAGCAAGACTTCTTCTTCATCTGCAATTATTAGTATCGAACCATGATATTTTTCGTTCAGATCAGTGCCTGTCAATAAGCTTATCTATTCGGTTTACTTTTTCCGAATAGACAGCGCGTACCTTGCTCTAGATGATTCAACATGCTGTGAAACTCAAAAAGCAAGATCGCTATAATGGCCAAATATTTCATTTTGATGTGTTTAGAATTATCTTTCCTAATAGTTCAAAAAGTGTTCTCTTCTCTTCGTCACTTATGTTTTCTTGCGCTCTATCCCTATTTCTTTTAATGACAGGAACCGCTAGGTCCAACATCTTATGACCCGTGTCGGTGATCTTCAAGTGCTTCTTTCTACGATCGCCGGGATGCTCTTCCCTCTTGATGAAACCTTCCTTGACCAACAGTTCTATCATACGCGTTATAGATGCTACATCTTTAAAGAGTAGCTCTGATAATTCCACTTGACTAATATCCGGTCGTTGGTCGATTTGAATCATGATCAGAATTTGATTTATGGTCACTTTATAGCCTAGTTGATTCAAATTTCCCTGAGCCATAACTCTGTATTGCTTTATGGCCTTCTCTATTTGATAGAAAATAGTTTCTGAAGGGTTTTTAAAATGCATATGTGTTTTTTATTGATACAAATATAATTGACACATCAATGTAATCATGCTTTTTATTCTGAATATTCTATATGTTTCGAGCATTTATCCAGTATCTTGGCCAGATATGAGGTCATTTCATCTTTGCTTCCTTTTTCTTAGCACTGGATTTCTTTTCAGCACACAAAACCATGCCCAAACGACTGTCAAAAAGAATGACAACGGCTGGCAACTGCTAGTAGACGACAAACTTTTCGAAATAAAAGGTGTCACATTTGGTTATGAAAAAGACGTTGAGAACTACGATACCTACTTCAAGGACCTGCAATTTTTAGGGGTGAATACCATCAGGACTTGGGCAACGGGCAAAAACACCAAAGCGCTACTCGATGCAGCTCACAAGCATGGCATCAAGATCATGATGGGAATCTGGATGCGACACGGGAGACCGGGAATGGAAGATGACGATCGCTTCAATTACCTGAAAGACACAAAAGGCATGGAAGCCATGTACAGCAATGCCATCGATGTGGTAGCGGCTTATAAGGGTCATCCCGCTGTGCTCACTTGGGGCATCGGCAATGAAGTTTACTTGAATACCGCCACCGATGCCGAAAAGGAAGCATATTCCATACTGTTGGAACGTATCTGCAGCAAGATCAAGACCATTGACCCAAACCACCCGATCACTTCGGTAGAAGCGTGGACCTTTGGGTTAGACTGGTGGGAAAAACATGTTCCTTCCTTAGACATTTATGGATTGAATAGCTACGGTGCGGGTGCGGGGCTTCTTACCGAAGAGTTAGAAGAACGAAACATCGACAAGCCTTATATCATCACTGAATTTGGTGTTACAGGTGAATGGGACATTCAACAAGAACGACACGGTATAAAAGTCGAGCCCAACGATCAACAGAAGTACAATGCCATCGCCATGGGCTATCACGATTGGATAAGACCTAGACCTGCTTGTCTAGGCGTATACGTCTTTCATTACAGTAATGGTGACGATCACATGGCACCATGGCTGTTCACCCATTACAAAGGAAAATACCGACCACAATATTGGGCAATTCGCGAAGCGTATACTGGTGAGAAATCCGTTAACAATGTACCCGTGATCAACTCCTTTGAGTTGCCAGATGAGATCACAAAAAGTGGTACCTGGGTTCCTGTCATCCTCGAAGCTTCTGACATAGAGAAGGATTCACTCACCTATAACTTCGTCTACAACCAACGTACAGGAAGTAGAAAACGCCGCGACCAGCTGCCTCCATTACAACATCGTCGGAATAGTACAAATGGTTTTGAGATCGAAATGCCGCAAGAGCACGGTACCATCAAGGTATATGCCACGGTCAGTGATTCTTATGGCAATGTGGGCATTGCTTCTACGGCTATGCGCGTTGAAGACAAAAAGGCCAAGAAGCGTAAGTACCAAGTGCCCAAGGCAGCGCTTCCCTTCTACGTATACAAAGATGGCGACGATGAGGTGCCATATGCACCTTCTGGCTATATGGGCTATTACCAGGCAATCAATGTGGACCTGAACAATACTGAGCAGGTACACAGCGGCAAGTCTGCTATCAAGATCAGTTACAATATCAACCATAACTGGTATGGTGTGGGTTTCATGGATCCTGCCAACGATTGGGGAAACATCTTGGGTGGCTATGACATCTCAGGCGCTGAGACCTTCAGCTTTTGGGCAAAGTCTAGCGTAGCTAATAAAAAGGTAACCATTGGTTTTGGGTTGATCGACAAGGACAAGCCCTATCCCGACACCGCCAAAAGATCAGTGGAACTTTTCTTAACGCGCAATTGGAAGAAATACACCATCAAGACCAAACGGTTAGACCTGAGCTGTATACGGACTGGCCTTGTGATCTTCGCAGGAGGTGACGGTGCCGAACATGAGATCTATATCGACGAAGTGGTGTTCGAGTGATTTAATGTTCATAACGCTAGCACCTTCTCAGGTTTTGCTTCTATATATTTCATCGAAAACGTTCTTTATTGTTATTTTTTGTAAATTTTTTTGCTAGATTTAGGCGAAAGTTATGATTCGCATCACGAATCCCTCATCATGGCTTAGCTATTTATCCACTATCTTAAATGCCTAAGTACAATGAAAAGTATTACAAAACTCCTGTTCACATCATTCTTTACCACGCTACTGGTCGCCTGCCAGAGCGAAGCCTTATTCCCTGACACCGATACCAGTGTCGAGCTCATTCAACTATCGCCCGAGGTGCAAGCCATCAAAGATGATCTAGACCTTAGCCACTTTGAAAGCGACCCTTCAGGAATTGATGTTGACAAGATCGTTATCGATTGGGAAAATCATATAAGCTCTCAAAAAGAAGATGGTCTTTGGTATCAATTCCCTTTGACAACTGTGCTACCTGCACAGCTGAAATCTGACCTGATCGTGCAGCAAGATTACATGCTGGTGGTGGCTATTTCCGAAGATGTAACAGAATACAGTCTGGTGAAGCTAGCACATTTGGAAGGTTCATCACCAACAGCTACCTACTTACAACTTGGAGGTTTCCATGGCATGACCTATCTATACGACTTGAATGGAGCCACACGCGGTGTTGCCTATGTAGAAAATGGTGAGACCCATACCAGCATTACCACAGAGCATTGGCACCACGTGCCCATGAGCAACTGCGATGTACATGGGCTAGCAGACAACGTACGGATGGGCACCATGAACCATAACGACCTGCACGACCAAGGCTGCGATGGTGGTGGCAGTGGTTGGGTACGCGTGGCAACCGATCACTATACAGACTGGTACAACCACCGTGGCGGCAATACCTGGGAATATAGTCATACTGAATATACTGGCACTACCTATGAGTATATATGGGTTGAAGGTGGTGGTGGCCAATACCTCAATGCCATATACCTACCCGATGCATACTCGGGTGGTACGGGCAATGACTTTGACTTGGGTGAGTTTTACGATTGGTATTACAATGAACGTGATGAAGGTGAACCATTACGGATACAGATCGATCCAAGTTTACAAGATACGGTAGCGGGTTGTGTACTAGCCAAGTTGATGCTTGGAGAACTTGCTTTGTACCGGGATACAATTGGTTCATTTGAAGATGATCCTAGTTTTAATCTTACCTTTACTTTCGGAGAATGTAGTGATGGAGATGACGCTTGTACTAGCGCAGCAGATTTGTCTGATGGAAACATCACGATTAAAATACAAAATCAAGGGCTTCATGCGTTGGAATATGCATCATTAATACTTCACGAAGGTATTCATGCTGAAATATTTAGAGCAGTCGAAACATATACAAGTGAACTTCTTAACCCAAATGACTGGGAAAGACTAGGTCAATTATATAGAAATTACCTAGCTGATAATGGTAATAATACAGAAACAACTGAAGCGCAACACAGGTTCATGACAGAGAGATATGTCATACCCCTAGCGGAAGCTATCTGGAAATTAGACAACAAAAGATATCCGTTAGATGATTATATGAAATTTGGATGGGATGGGCTTGAGCGATACGGGTTTACAGGCTATTTTCATGATGGTGTTTTCAAAAGATTAACACGAGAAGAGAGTAATGAAGATTATCATAATCAAGATAAAGTGTTAAATAATACAACCTTTTGAGATGACTGTAATTAAAAAATTATATACCGTCTTATTCATATGCCTTATTTCTTTCTCAATACATTCATGCATAGTTCAAGACAGTGAAGCAGATACAGAATCGTATGAAATTCTAAATATGCTTATTGATAAACATGCAAAACCATTGCTTCCCCCGCCACCACCTCTACCTAATACTTTTACATATGATAGTGTCAATATTAAAGAGAATTATTACAGTGGCCATTGGTCATCAAAGTCAGACTCTATTATTTATAGTAACAAGTTAGACTCCATCAAAAAAAAGAATGAAATTTTATCTAAAAATATTGCGCAAATAATAGCCATTGATCCATATTTTGCGGTTCCATGGTTGGCAGATTCAAACTTTAATTTTGCTAATTCCCCTGAGAAGCAAAGACTATATGAAGCTCTTAAAGCTATACAGGATTCTATCCCATTGCGAATTGATAGACTTAAAATAACTAGAAACGACTCGTTAACATACTGGAGCAAAGCTCAACATCGAAGACGAAAAGGAGCAGATTATGTTGGTGTAGACATTGTTGCTTCTTTTTCTAGAGTCGCATTTGACGAAAAAAAACAAAAAGCAGCATTAGTAGTTTCTTTCAATAGAAGTGTTTTGGCTGGTTTTTCCGCTATTTATTTTCTTGAAAAAAAAGATGACAAGTGGGTTGTTATTGATACAAAAGGCCTTTGGATTTCATAGTATGAGGCAAAGAACGCTTTCATAAGTTCTCAACTTATGATAATGCTAGATAAAAATCACTTCATTCCATTGGCTATCTAGCAAACACCATGAGCCACATCGATTCATCATCAACGCGTACAAGATACAGGCCATTGGTTGCCTTGTGCGTAAGGCGCATCGTCATGGTCGTCGTATCTTCATTGTAATTAGCGACTTCGAGGGCCATTTTTCTACCGTTGATGTCAAATAGTTCTATCGAAGCGCTTTCCAGTACATTGGCGATGTTAAACTGTCCGTCACTTGTGGGATTCGGATAAATGACGGGCCTCATCGAATTATCGATAGTTGCTGCATTCTGACCCGTAAAATAGGGCACGGCATATTCAAAAGCATCGATTCCGATCTGGACCCCGATGATCCTACCAAGAATGTCATCTGCTGGTGGATGGATTCCTCCCCAGATCCTACTCAAGCTGGTCTGGTCTGATGCATCTCTGTATGTGGCCCATTGTAGCATCACGTCTACGGACGGACCTTCTTCAAAGACCAAAAACTCATTCTTTCTGGCCAAGAACTCGCCAACACCGCCAGGGAAATATTCGTCACCTGTAATTAATGTAAGTACTTCAGCAGCAGCTCTAGAATACGTAGAATGGCCAGACACATAGCCTGCAAAAGGTGGAGTCACAAACGACGGTCGCTGATACGGGAACCAATCTTCTGCCAAGATCCATCCTACGCCTGCGGTATCTTCCTCTGTATTCTGAATCGCGCTATGGCCACGCCAAGCATATACTTTCACCTTACCCACATTCACATTTCCGTTGCCACTCAATGGGTCACCATCGGCCACGAGCTCAACAAACCCTTCCTTAAGCGGGATACCCGCTATGTCGTAATTAGGAAGTGAAGGATCGGTAGATTGCCCCAATGATGCCATATGCCTAATCGCCGAAATGGGGCGGATGTAGTCGTACCATCCTTTGATGCCCCAAGCCGAAATGGCTGTGTCATGCATGGCACCACCAAGAATGAAATAAGCCTTCACATCCCACTCCAGATCACTCAAAATTTCTCCCTGACCATTAAACCTTTTCTCCAGCGCCTCATGATCGCTGACTGTATTGAGGATGGTAAACCAATGGCCTGGCGGTGTTTCCGAATCGGGCCCATCGGCCCAAAACTCAGCCAACACTCTCGTAAAATCACCACGTGGCACCCTATTCTCAGGATACGCTTGTCCCGTGCTTGGGTTTAGTGCGCGACCATTTCCGATGTCACCACCATCAATCTCATTGTAAAAGTCTGGATAATCTGCAAAGGAAGAAGGGTAATTAGCAATATCGATATTCCCCATGGATCTTGGCGAAATATCCCAAAGCACACCATCCGAAGGATCTAGATGCGAGCTCCAGATCGATACCAATGAAAAGTTCCATTGGTACTGCTCACTTTCTGTAGTAGTTGAGGTCATATCTAGCTGTGGCGGCGCACCAGGATCATGATAAACGATATAGTCTCCTTGATCTCTTTGGAAAATGGACCGATCCTCTTCCTTTAGTGCAAAGGGCATGACATTTCCCCATTCGGGACTTAAAAATCCAGGTGTATTTCCACTGATCAAATTTCCGCTTTGATCAACGAAGGATTCAAATGTCAGAGGTTGCCAACGATTAGGGTCTATAATGGCCTCACTATTCTCTGGTGAGGATAAGATCAGTGGTGGATTCACGGGCTCGTAATACCCATTGTCATAGCCTGTGGTTTCTCTTGAACCATCTTGTTGACCATAGTTGATAATGGTCTGTGCGATGTAGTTGCCCAACGCAGAAGGCGCTCCAGTTTCATAGGCAACGTCTGTTACTCCCGCATCATATCCCAGTTGGCCCATGACGGTTTCTAGAAGCTGAAACGTATCGTCCTCATCCGGGGAATCAGCAAAGCGATATTGTAGCAGACGGTAGGCTGCATAACTCATGGCTTCAGCCTGATGCTTCTCTTTATCTTCTGGAACACCTAAGTCAAAATCATTCAGTTCGCTCGTAAAACCATTGACGGTTTTGCCCAATAAATAGGTTTGTGCACGCTCTTCATAGATGGCCCACGCATCGTACAATGCTATGGAAGTATGGAATAAGTTACGAGCATGCACGGTAGGTCTTGCAAAGTCATTTCGAATGGCTTCCAGTAGGGTTTCATTCCATATACGTGCGACAGAGACATTTTCAAGTCTATCGGTAATGTCAAGGGTCACCCCTAACGTGGTTGGCAAACCGTTGCAGACATCACCTTCCTCGATCGCTGTTACCTTTCCCGATACGCCCAGCCCCCATTTTACACGTATGGTTCGGGTAAACTGTCCTGTTAAGATCTCGCCTCCATCTACCGACCACCTAATCGGGTTTGGGGTATCATTGCCAAAGGTGTATGTTTCAACCTGATTGAATCCAGAGTTAGTGTTTCCTGAAATCGTTGCTGCAGACAAGTAGGTGCAATTGCCATCATTGGCCGTGGCCATCGGATCATAGTTGCAAGAATTTGGGTCCGTACAACCCAGTATCTTGTCACTTGGTGTGATATTCAGTACTTCCATTCCATTACCCTCGGTAAGTTTCACAAAGGAATTGACAGGAATGTTTTGATAGCGCTCTACCAAGCCAGAAGGCCATGTGATGGTCAGTTCATTGATCTGTGAAATTTGGTCCAAACCCACATGTACGGGTTTTATGCTCTGCGAAAGAAAGCCAATGCCATTATAGTAACGTACAAAATCACCTTGGTCTGTCTCGATGATCAATGTGCTTCCGAAGGCATTGCGATTAGAAGTAGTGCCTTCTAAAAAGACCTCTAGCCAATTGGCATTGGGAACTTCATTAAAGTTGTTGACCTTATTTTCGTAGAAGCTAGAGCTTGTCTGGGCATCGGTCACGAATACATCTAGATCACCATCGAAATCAAAATCGAAGTCAGCAACTTCTGTACTCATACCCAGATAGTTCAAGTTTGATGCGCCAGATGCATCTTGAAAAGAATTAACCCCTGTATTTCTAAGGTTGTCGAAGTAGACATTTTGATGATTCGAAGCCAAATAATACCCGTTCACGATAAAGATATCTTCATCGGTGTCCATATCATAGTCAGCAAACCTGCAGCCCCAAGACCAATCGGTTCCTCCTATGCCCCATGCCGCTGAAACTTCAGTGAAGTTATTGGTGCCATCGTTTAGCAACAATGCGTTTTCATTTATGCCTGTGGTAAATAAGTCGAAAAAACCATCATTGTTGACATCGCCCATAGCGATGCCCATATCTTCCAAGGTGCTATCAACACCATACGAAGCTGCTTGCTCCGTGAAACTATTTCCGTTCTGGTTGATAAAGAGTGAATTTGGTTCGTGAAGGTCGTTTGAAACGTAGAGATCCATCCACCCATCTTGGTTGAAGTCGAAGGGAAACATGGTATAACTTGCCCTGCTAGGCGTATCGGCAACGCCTGTTTGGGCAGTGACATTTTCAAAAGTACCGTTGCCAAGGTTCCGGTACAGTGTATTGCCACCACATCGATTCCAATCTGAGATAAATAGGTCCAGATAGCCGTCATTGTCATAGTCTACCCAGGCGGCTCCTGTATTAAAGCAATCGTTCTGCCCAACAAGTCTGGCCGTTTCCGTTACTTCGGTGAATGTACCATTACCATTGTTTTGGAATAACTGCACACGTAGCAAGTGCGTGAAGAAGATATCAGGGTATCCATCGTTGTTATAATCGCCCCAAAACGCACCAAACTTTGCCCCATCTAACCCAACAAAAGACACATTGGGATCTTCTTCATCTCTATACAGATCTGTGAGACCAGCCGCTGCCGTAACATCTGTAAAGCGCCCATTGTCATCATTTCTGTATAGCTTGCTTTGAGTCGTCTCATTTCCATCGCTATCCAATTGTTTTGCAACGATGAAAATATCGAGGTCATAATCTTGATCAAAATCAGCCACGGCCACCCCATTGTTCTGTTGTAGATCATCGAGACTCGCAATGCGCTCGACAGGCTCGAAGTTTTGAGCAGTCATCGACCAAGCGAAGAGAGAAAGTAAGCATATTAGACTTAACGTTCTTGATATGTACGAGCTACGCTCAGAATGTCTTTTCATGGTTTATACAAGCTACAACACATAGGTGTCTTAGAGCAAAATCTTACGAATGGCCCATTTCTGCCTTGGGCTTTGGCACGCCAAACTTTCGAAATATAAATAATTATATCGTGACAGCATAATTTGCTCAGTCACAGGGAGAATGTTCTGATAAGAATGAGGTTGCTAGCCACTTGACTTTGACAGAAATTTCAACTAACTTTCGGTTAGCTATCGCTATAGCTCATTGAAACGAGTCCATAACTTACCAATAAGCGACCCCCTTAATTTCATTCTGCCAAAAACCCCTCTAACCGTTCGAAGAACTCAGGATACGCCTGTAGGTCGTTATGCGCTCCACCGGTCACCGTGAACAGTTGTTTTTGGTCAGCCGCAGAAAGTTCATATAGACGCTTACCATGCATATAAGGCACTACGTCATCTTCTGTGCCATGGATAAACAGCGTGGGGATGTTTATTTTCTGAATGTTTTCCTCGCTCTGAAAGCCATATTTCAGCAACTGGTCGATAGGTAAGAACCAATAACGGTCTTTGGCCAATTCCTTGATATTGGTAAAGGTAGACTCTGAGATGTACTTGCTTGGATCGTTCTGCTTTACGATGTGCGAGGCAAAGGCACCACCGAGCGATCGCCCAAAGACCACCGTGTTGGTCTCGTCAAAGTGTTTTGTGGCATAGTCATAGAACAATTGCCCATCGTTTAGCATCGCCTGAAAAGAACGCTTGCCCGAGCTTTTTCCATATCCGCGATAGTCCCACATCACTACGTCATAGCCAAAACGCTCGGCCAACTTGCTCCCCCATTCGCCCCATTTCTCTAAATTGCCCGCATTGCCATGAAAGTACAGGATCACCCCTTTGGGGTTTTCGTTCTTGAAATGCAAGCCGTTGAGCAAGGCGCCATCCTCAGCCTCTAGGAACAACTCTTCAAAGGGAATTTCGGTATCGAACTGATAGGTGAAGTCTTGTGGCAACAAAGTGCCCAGAAAGATCAGCTTTTCTTGAAACAGCATCAACATGAGCGCAATAACTGCATAAAAACCTAAAAATGCAAGAACGACTTTCTTTAATCGCCTCATCGCCTGCTCCTTCTAAAATTCAGGCTGCTTGTGGCCGGATCTATTTCTTTGGGTTGCTTCGATTTGAGGATCTCTTCCAAGAAGCGATGGTACTGTGGGAAGGTGTGCAAGTTGTTATGGCCGCCATTGATCACAGGATAGATGCGTGTCCACTTAGAGTTGATCTTCGAAAGCTTCACACTGGTCTTAAAGGGGATCAACTTGTCATTGGTGCCATGAATGATCTTGATGGGACATTTCACATACTTGATCCATTTGTAGGTCCTGATGGGAAAGCGCAAGATCAAGGTCATCGGCATGATGGGCAAGAATCGTTTGGTAATGTGCTTCACACTGTAATAGGGAGCATCCAGGATCAGCATACGAGGATTGTTGGTGCTGGCTAGTTTTGTAGCAAATCCAGAGCCTAGCGACCTTCCGTACAGCAGAATGTACTTTTCATCTACTTGTGCCTTCAGGCGGTCGTAGACATTCTGAAGGTCTTTTTTGATACCTTGTTCGGTACGGATGCCCGTGCTCTTGCCAAAACCACGATAGTCGATCATGAGCACGTCATAGCCATGCCTGGTAAAGTCTACCGCGAACTTTCCCCATCCTTTGATACTTCTTGAATTGCCCTTCAAATACATGACCACGCCTTTAGGTCTTCGAACCTTGAAGTGAATCCCATTGATGTTCACACCTTCGTCTACTTCGATATTGTACTCGTCAAAGACCTGGTTCTCATAATCGAACTCGAAGTCAGAAGGTAATTTTTCCGCTTTGAAGAGAAACCGCTCTTGTAGAAAGTAGACCACCACATTGGCCGCGATATAGACCGCTAGAACAATAAGGGCGATGGTCGACCATAATGGCATCTTATTTCAGGTTGGTTAGTATAAAATCTAGCGAAGGGTTGACATTATCACAGTTTTCATAGGAATCTGCGTAGAACTTCGCCTTGTTGGCCAAGCCTATTTGTTGCAGCTTCTCGATGGTGTCTTTGTATTCTATGGTCACTTTCCCGGTCAATAAGATGTTCAGGTCTTTCCCCGCCTTATAATAATCATAGATCTTCTTCAAACCAGTAAGATATAGATGGTCTTTGGTGAACCCGCCACCCCGATGTACACGCAGTGTGATGGTGAAAGCTTCATGACGGTCTAGCTTATATTGGTTGTGAATGAGGTCGAAGGTATCTGCAAAGCTGTAGCCTTTCAACAGACTATCAACAGCCAGTACGCGATAGGCCAATTCTTTCAAGCGCTTCAGCGTAAGGGCACCGCTCATATATTCACTAAATACCGCAAGGCCTTCTTGTGTCTCTACATTCTTGGGAAAACCGTTAGAGAATATCTTTAGCGGATGCTCTAGGCCATTATAGGTGGTGACCAGATGCACTCCTACTTCGTGATTGGCCAGCGTAAGCAATTGATTGTCGCTAAACTTGACGTTTCGCTTGATGATCAAAGCACGTTGGTTGTTGCTGACCATGGCTTCGGCAGAAAGCTTGTTCGAGAATTTGATGTTCAACGGAAAATCATATCGTTTGGAATATTCTTCAAAATAAGCCCTGGCGTCTTCAGGTGTGTAGCGCTTTTCCATATCATCACCTAGCGCTTGATCAGGAAAATGAAGGATGAAACGTGCGTTCTCCACATCGCGCTGTGTGGGTGTTCCGTAGGATCGTAAACTATTGTAATAGAAGCGATTGCCCTTTCCGATGGTACAGATACACTCTACCATTCCGGAATAGTAGTAGATGATGTCCTCATACAGTTTTCTGATCTCTTCGTCCTCGATGCGCTCTAAACGCTGAGAGAAGAACAACCGTTGCAACTTGTATGGGTCGAAGTTGATCTTGCTGTACTTGAATTTAGGTTCTTCTGTATATTTTGAAGCGAAGAAACGCTTCTTCTCATGTTCGATGTTTGTTGGGTTGACATAAGCCAGCAACTCAAGTCGCCTCACCAGACGGTCCAGGTTGCTGTCGATATCAAAAATAGCGGCGTATCTTTCTACTTCTTGGTCGATCATCATAGGCTAACGGGCATGTTTTTTATAGAACTCGGCCGCATGTTCAGGGAGCTTTGTCTTCAGTTGTCTTTCAACGGCAGCAACTATTTCTGGGTAGATCACACCTGTATATTCATCACAATAGATCTTAGAGATCTCTGTGGCCAACACCAAACTGTGGTCAAAATTATTAGTGATGTATTTTAAGAAATAACCATTTCCTTGAAAGGTATCGTTGATGGCCGAAGTAGAGTTGGTCCCGTTCGGGAATTCTAACCGAGCAAGATCATTCCTCCAATCCTCTACCTCATTGCCAAAACGTTCATTGTCAATGTTAGATGTGCCAAGATTCCACACAGGAACCTCACGTTCCCAACGTTTCCAGTTGTAGCTGTGCATATCATAGGCTATAGTGATGCCATGCAATGCCTCTAGCTTTTCGACCAGGGCATGCACCACGTTATAGAAACGTCTGTGCTTGGCCAAGCTTTTTCCTTTCTCGGTATCGGAGAGCGGTGTTTTCCATAGTTTCTTTCCCCAGGCATCTTCGTAGATGGCACGCTCTGGATCACGGTTCAGGTCATACTCGAAACGAGAGTCGCAGCCAGCGATCACTATCGGCATGGCCTGTACCATTTGCTTGGTGCATGGGTCTTCTTCGTACCAGCGATCATATTCAGTGTGCAAACAATTGTCCCATAATTCTTTACGGAATTGATGGCCATCATGCACAGCACCGCAGAGATAATGGGTGTATCGTTCGATCTTTAAGGTGAAGGAGTAATCATCAGAAACGGCCTCGAAAGGTTCTTCGTTTCTAATTTTCTTGATGATCTCTTCAACAGAAAGTTTAAGCATCTTGCACGGTTTTACGAAGCTTTGACCTACGGTCGAATGCCTGAAGCTTGTCGATCACTTTACTCTCAACGAAATCGATCACTTTTTCTTGTAAACGCGTCTTATACACCTTGTTCATGTAAGTTATGCCCCCCGGACTCATGACATTGACTTCCACGAGCTTCTCTCCGATAAGGTCCAGGCCAACAAAATACAAACCGTCCTTGATCAGCTTTGGCCCAATTTGCTTGCAAAGTGCTTTTTCTTGCTTGGTCAATGAATGCTTGGCTACAGAACCGCCAGCAGAGACATTGGAACGATGGTCCCCTTCGCCTGGGATGCGACGCATGGCGCCAATAGGTTCACCATTCAACATCAACACACGTACATCGCCTTGGTCGGCGCCCTCGATATATTCCTGAAGGATCACATAGTTGGATGTGCCGTCAGAGTTTGAGATATAGAAGTCCAGCAAGGAGTTGATGTTCGACATCGCTGACCGTTCGATCAGTATCACACCAGAGCCTCCAAAGCCATTCAGAGGTTTGAGGATCATCTTTTCGGCAGTAGACTCTTTGATCTGTTGCACCAAGTACTTCTTATTCTTAGATACATGCGTCACTGGAATAATATCGCTCATGGCATCACCAAAGGCAGCCGTATACAGTTTGTTGTTGGCCTCGCGCATTCCTTGTAGTGAGTTCACAATGAATACATCGTCTTTCACAGAATCCAAGAAGTTAAGCATGATGGGGTCTAGTGGCGGATTGGCCCGCATAAAAATGACATCGAAGCCTGCCAATGGAAGCATTTCCTCGCGTATAGTTACCTTGTTATAATATGATTTTTGTGAGGCTGGCACTTTTTCCAGACGATTCACCACAGTACAAAAAGCATAGGTGACGCTATTGCGAATTGTAAGGTTCGATGGTGAACAAGTGGCAACGCCATGTCCGCGTTTGGCACACTCATGGATCAAGGACAAGGAAGTATCGTTATCCGGGTCGATCTCTTCCCATGGGTACATTAAGAAACAGATATTCATGTTGGTCAGTGGTTTTGATGTATCTAAAAGTAGTTGAAAATCTTTTGTGAATCAAGCGTTACTTTACTTCTTCATAATGGTCGTCCCATTTCTTCTCCACAGGTTCACCCAACTTACCTACTGCCTTAGCTACCAACATCGATACGGTGGCATCGCCCGTTACATTGACCACCGTGCGGCACATATCTAATGGTCTATCTACAGCGAAGATCAGTGCAAGGCCAATAGCCAGCTTGTCAGCGGGAAAACCTATAGCCTCTAGAACAATGACCAACATGACCATTCCTGCACCAGGAACTGCGGCAGAACCAATTGAAGCCAGTAATGCCGTCAATACAATGGTCAGCTGCCCGCCAAGATCTAATGGGAACCCAAGCGCTTGTGCTATGAATACAGCAGCAACTCCTTGATACAAGCTGGTGCCATCCATATTTATTGTCGCACCTACTGGAAGCACAAAACTGGATACTTCTTTATCTACGCCAATATGCTCTTCTACGCGTTCCATCGTAACGGGAAGTGTTGCAGCACTAGAACTTGTAGAAAAAGCCAGTAGCTGTGCAGGGCTGATCTCTTTTAGAAACCAGAAAGGATTCTTCTTGGTCAAGGTTGAAACCAAGATCGTATAGAAAACGATCATAAATAGCAACCCTAGCACCACGACACCAGCATACTTCAACAATGCTAGCAACAGATCGGGATCGCTTGACGAGACCACTACATTGGCCAACAAGGCAAATACGGCATAGGGTGCCGTAAGCATGATCAGGTCGACCATTTTCAAGACAATGTCGTTGAGCGAGTCGAATAGATCTTTCATGGGTTTCGCGGCCTTCTCGCCTATCAGGAGCATCGATATTCCAAAGAAAATAGCAAAGAAGATGACCTGCAGCATCAAACCATTATTGCTCATTGCCTTAAAAGCATTGTCGGGCACCATGTCTTCCAAGAACTGCAAAGGTCCGCTGCTCTTTTGGGCAGCCGCCGTAGCTAGCTTTGATTGCACGCCACTATCGGAAGCGTAAGTGTCTGTCAGTTTTGCTACGGTCTCTTCAGAAATGCCATTGCCAGGTTGGAAGATATTCACCAACACCAATCCGATGGTGATGGCGACAATCGTGGTGATCACATAGGTGATTATGGTGCGCAGGCCCATGTTTCGGAATTTGGAGATGTCTTTTAGGTCTGAGATGCCCTTGATCAGTGATGCCAAAATAAGTGGAATGGCAATCAACTTTAGCAGCTTCACAAAAATAGCACCGAATGGCTTGATCCAGTCTATTACAAATTCCTTTCCACCTGAAACAAAGGTCATGGCAAAACCAAATATCAGACCAAGCAACATGCCTATTAAGATCTGCCAATGCAGTGCAAGCTTCTTCATAAAAAATTATTTCTTGATGGTTCTATTCAATAATGTAAAGTCTAGCATGACCATGGCCGCCATAGCTTCGACTATAGGTACAGCACGCGGCACCACACATGGGTCGTGACGCCCTTTTCCTTGAGTCGTTATTGTGTTGCCTTCCTTATCGATCGTCTCATAGGGCTGAATGATTGTAGCCACGGGTTTGAACGCCACATTGAAATAGACGTCCATGCCATTGCTGATACCGCCTTGCACACCGCCACTGTAATTGGTCTTTGTGCTTCCGTCACTGTTGAACGCATCGTTATGCTGACTTCCTTTCATTCGTGAGCCTGCAAAACCGCTGCCGTATTCAAAACCTTTTACCGCGTTGATAGAGAGCATGGCTTTGCCTAGTTCTGCATGAAGTTTGTCGAACACAGGTTCTCCCAGACCGACAGGAACATTTTGAATGACACAGGTGATCACGCCTCCAATGGTATCGCCTTCTTTACGAATCTGCTTGATGTAGTCTTCCATTTGTTGGGCCATCTCAGCATCTGCTGTTCGGACGATGTTCTTCTCGATCTGCGAAAGGTCTAGATCCTGATACCGCTTTTCCAAGCTCAACTCACCAACAGCAGAAACAAAAGCAGTGATCTTCATACTGCTAAGTGCTTGCTTCGCAATGGCGCCTGCCACTACCCTACTGGCCGTTTCGCGTGCAGAGCTGCGCCCGCCTCCGCGGTAATCGCGAAAACCGTACTTCTGGTCATATACATAATCTGCATGACTAGGGCGATATGAGTCTTTGATATGCGAATAGTCCTTTGACTTCTGATCGGTGTTATGGATAGCAAAACCAATGGGCGTTCCTGTGGTCTTCCCTTCAAAGATACCTGAGTAGACCTCCACGCTATCGGGCTCTTTGCGCTGGGTGACAATTGCTGATTGCCCTGGTCTTCTTCGGTCGAGCTCTGTTTGGATCGCTTCAACATCTAGCGTGATGCCTGCAGGACAACCGTCGATGACACCGCCAATAGCCCTTCCATGTGATTCGCCAAATGAAGTGAGTTTATAGATCCTTCCAAAGGAATTTCCCGCCATATGCCTGTTTTGAACAAATGTAGGTTTAAAATCAGAGATTCAAAAGTGAAATTATCTCAAGGCCTGTTTAAGAATGGTCACAGGGTGCAATGCTTTTCGGTTTGTACCATCTTTGATCTGATGGCGACAACTTGTACCGCTTGCAGCGATAATGGTATCGTATGAGGCTTTCCGTACGGCAGGGAACAAGGTTTGCTCGCCCATCTGCATGCTAACATCATAGTGTTCCTTCTCATAACCAAAGGAACCAGCCATACCGCAACAGCCAGAGGGAATGACCGTGACTGTGTAATTCTCGGGGAGGTTCAAGGCATGAAAGACGTCTGCCTGGTTGCCCAACGCCTTTTGATGACAGTGTACATGCAGCTTCACCTTTTTATGATCTTTGGTGAATGGACCTGAAGTTATGTTGCCGTCGTCGATCTCTTGCGAAAGGAATTCTTCGATGGTGAAGACATGAGCAGCCAATGCTCTGGCGGCATGCTTATCATCGGCCAGTCGCAAGTATTCATCTCTGAAAGTGAGAATAGCGGAAGGCTCTATCCCTATAAGAGGAGTGTCCTCACTGATCAGTTCTTTAAAATGTGAAACGTTTTGGTCTGCAAGTTTCTTTGCCTCTTCTAAGAATCCTTTAGAGATCTGTGATCGGCCACTTTCTACATGGTCTACAACCAACACCTCATAGCCCAGACCTGAGAGCAAAGCAACTGCATCTAAACCTATTTTGACATCCAAGGTTTCGGTGAATTCATCTAAGAAGAAGTAAAGTTTTTTCTTTTTCTCATAATCATTAAAGTATTGACCTTTAATAGTTTGAACATCTTTATAAAAACTAATGGTCGATATTCTTGGAAGTTGCCTTTCATTGGCAATTCCGACACTCCTCTTTATAATACCGCTTGTTATCTTTGAAGAGAGCAGCCAGTTAGACAATTTTGAAAAACGCATGGCCTTCTTATTGTATGTCGTATTCTTGGCAAATAGGGTATCGCGAAAGCTGGGCGGATTAGACTTGTGGTATTGATAAAGGAACTCGGCCTTCATTGTAGCCATATCGACATTACTTGGACACTCGCTGGCACAAGCCTTACAGCTAACGCATAGGTCTAACACGTCTTTGAGCTCTTCTTGGTCAAATGGATTAGGCTTGTCAGAATTTGTCAGGAATTCACGTAATGCATTGGCACGTGCACGTGTGGTATCCTTTTCTTCGCGTGTCGCGTGATAGCTAGGACACATGCCACCATTGGCTGACGGCAATTTTCGACAATCGCCACTCCCGTTGCATTTTTCGGTGGCTCGTAGCATCCCTTCAGAATCTGAAAAGTCGAACAGCGTAATTATTGTTGGTTCTTCGCGGTCTGGCTCATAACGCAAAGCGTTGTTCATAGGTGCCGTATCAACGATCTTACCAGGATTGAAAATAGCTTGCGGGTCGAAAGCTTTCTTGAGCTGTTGTAGCAACTCGTAATTCTTATCACCGATCATCATGGGAATGAATTCAGCACGTACACGCCCATCACCATGCTCGCCACTTAGTGAGCCGTTGTACTTCTTGACAAGTACAGCAACCTCTTCAGTGATCTTCCTGAAGACCTTGACATCTTCGCTCTTTTTCAAATCCAGAATAGGCCGAAGGTGCAATTCCCCAGCTCCTGCGTGCGCGTAATAGACTGCCTGTTGCTGATGTTTTGCCATCAAGGTTGTGAAATCTTCGATGTAATTGGCGAGGTCTTCGATCTTTACCGCCGTATCTTCAATACAGGCCACCGCCTTGCGATCGCCCACCATATTGCCTAGTAGGCCCAAGCCCGCTTTTCGCAGCGCCAATGCACTGTTAATTTGCGCTCCTTCCAATACTGGGAAAGCATATCCTAGGCCTTCTTCATGAAGTGCATCGATCAGCTTGCTTGCCTTGTCTCTACAGGCTTCAATGGCATTGTTTCTCACCTCAAACATCAAGATAGCAGCTGGGTCGCCTTCTACAAAGAATCGATTGCGCTCTTGTGTGGAGTTGTTCTTTGTGCAGTCTAGCACAACCTTGTCCATCATCTCACAGGTATATAGGTTGTGCTTCATGCTGGGCACGACCGCTTTTAGGCATTCAGAAATACTATTGAAATGTGCCGCGACCATTACACTATGTTGTGGTGGAAGATGGTCTAGCTTCAACTTTATCTTCGTGGTAAGGGCCAATGTGCCTTCACTTCCAGCGAGGAGCTTACACAAATTGAAATGCTCGCCATCATCGCGGAAAGGCCTCATTTTCAATAGCTCATCGACGGCATAGCCTGTGTTTCTTCTGTGGATCTCAGGGTCTGGGAAGTTGTTGAGGATTTCTTGTTGGACTTCATCCTGCGACAATTCATTATATAGAAATTTATATACATCGCCCTCAACATCTTGCTGCTGGGCCTTTAATAGGAATTGTTCGGGAGTGACTTCGCCAAAGGTGACCACACTGCCGTCAGACAATACGACCTCCATCTCTAACACCTTATCTCGGGTAACGCCGTACTTAATGGAGGTCGTTCCTGAAGAATTGTTGCCGACCATCCCACCGATCATGCAGCGATTAGACGTAGAAGTGTTAGGTCCAAAAAATAGCCCGAACGGC